>NZ_CP015285.1:602500-902500 GCF_001639105.2 Azospirillum humicireducens | reverse complement strand
CGAGCCGGACCAGCGCCTCGACCCCGGCAGGGCCGGCGGCGACATCGGCGGCACTGTCTGCGACGTCGAGCACCACGACGCACTCACCCGCGGCGGCACCGCCGGCGCGCAGTCGGTCCAGGGCCGCATCGACCGCATCCACCCGCAGGGGAATGCCCCCCAGCGCGATGGCGAGCTGCCGGGCACGGAGCGCGTCGCCGGAGACCAGCAGCACCGTTTCCCGGCCGCAGGGTGCGGTCATCATTTCTTCGGCCATTTTCCCTCGGACATGCCGTCAGCTCGCGATGAAGGTGGGAAAGGATGCGGCGGCGAAGGCCGGCCCCGGATAGCCGTCGCTGACGACGACGCGGTTGCGGCCCAGCGATTTCGCCTCGTACAACGCGCGGTCGGCCCGGCCCAATGCCCGCTCGAAGCTGGCGTCCTCGTCGCCGCACATGGCGACGCCGATGCTGACCGTCATGCGCAGGGCCTCGCCGGAATGGACGCCGGGCCGCGCAGCGACGTCCGCCATCGCCAGACGATGGCGCAGCCGTTCCGCCACCTCGGCCGCCGAAGCCAGCGGGGTCTCGGGCAGGATGATCGCGAACTCCTCCCCGCCCAGCCGTCCGATATGGTCGGTGTCGCGCAGTTCGGCACGGCAGATCTCCGCCAGCCGGACCAGCGCCCGGTCTCCCACGGCATGGCCGTGGGTGTCGTTGATCACCTTGAAGCGGTCGATGTCCAGCATCAGCACCGACACCGGCCGGCCATAGCGGCGCAGCCGCGCCATCTCGACCTCCGCCAGTTCCATGATGCGGCGGCGGTTGTTGAGCCCGGTCAGCGGGTCGGTGGTCGCCATGCGGCGAAGCTCGCCCTCGACCCGCTTGCGCTCCGACACGTCGCGGATGACGGCGGTGAACAGCAGGCCGCGGGCATGATGGAGCTTGGCGATCGAAACCTCCGCCGGGAATTCCCGGCCATCGGCGGTCAGCCCCTGGACCTCGCGGCGGTTGGTCATCACCTGCGCCTGCACCGTCGATGCGGCGAAGCCGGCGATATGCGCCTCATGGTCGGGGCGGAAGCGCTCGGGGATCAGCAGAGACAGCGGCCTGCCCAGGATGTCGTCGGCATCGTATCCGAACAGGTTTTCCGCCGACCGGTTGAACAGGGTGATGTTCAGATTCTCGTCGGTGGTCAGGATGGCGTCCTGCGCCAGCCCGATGATCCCCTGCAGCCGCTCCTCCGACAGGCGCAGCTCCTCCTCCAGCCGTTTGCGGGCAATGGCGTGCTGGACGGCGCGCCACATCAGCGGCCCGTCGGTCTGGCCCTTCACCAGATAGTCCTGGGCACCGTGAGCCAGGATCTCCAGCGCGAAATCCTCGTCGTCGTAACCGGTCAGCACCACCAGCGGCAGCGACGGCGCGTCGGCATGCAGGCGGGTCACCGTCTCCAGACCGAAGCTGTCGGGCAGCGAGAGGTCGAGCAGCACGACGTCGCAGGCGTTGCGGTGCAGCCAGGCCCGCGCCTCCGTCAACGAGGTGGCGCGGGCCACGGTGGCACGGCGGGCATAGGGCGACAGCGACCGGGTGACCAGACGCGCATCGGCGTCGTCATCCTCGACCAGCAGGATGGCTGTGCTCCCCTCCGATTCGGGGCGTTGGGGCTGGACGGGCTTGGCCGGCAAGGCGATGGACATGTCTGGCCTCCTTCACCGTGGCAACCGGACGACACGGAACCAGTACTCCTCGATGCTCTTCACTGCATCGAAGAAGGCGTCCATGTCCATCGGCTTGGTGATGAAGCTGTTGGCTCCCAGCAGATAGCTGGCGTTCACGTCGCGGTCGACGTCGGAGGTGGTGAGGATCACCACCGGAATGGTCTTCAGCCCGTCGTCCGCCTTCAGCTCCTGCAGGACCTCGCGGCCGTCCATGCGCGGCATGTTCAGGTCCAGCAGGATCAGGTCGGGCCGGGTGGCGCCGGCAAACGGACCCTGGCGGCGCAGATACTCCATCGCCTCCACGCCGTCGCGGACATGGCCCACGTTGCATAGGATACGGCCGTCGCGCAACGCACGCTTGGCGAGGCCGGCATCGGCCGGATCGTCCTCGACCAGCAGGATCTCGAAGGGAGTCGTCAGGTCCTGCATCAGGGCAATCCTCGGAAGGCGGGATGGGGCAGATGGATCGAGAAGGTGCTGCCGACGCCGGGGCTGGAGACGACGGTGATCCGGCCGCCCAGCCGCTCCACCATCTTGCGGGCGATGGCCAGTCCCATGCCGGTGCCGGGATGCTCGTCGCGCGAATGCAGGCGGCGGAACACCTCGAAGATCTGGTCGCGGTAGCGCGGCTCGATGCCGATGCCGTTGTCGCGCACGTCGATCACGTCATAGCCGTCGACGCGCCGGCTGGAGACATGCACCTCCGCCGCGCGATAGGGGTGGCGGTATTCGACCGCATTGGCGATCAGCACCATGAAAATCTCGCGCAGGCGCCGTTCGTCCGCCTGAACCGCCGGAAGGTCGCCCACTGTGACGGTGGCGCCGGCCTCGGCGATGCGCGGTTTCAGCGCGGTCATCGCCGCCTGCAGCGCGTCCCCGGCCGAGATCGTGCCGCAGCCCAGCGGCACCCGCTCCTCCGCCAGGAACAGCTGGACGTCGCGCAGCAGCATCTTCAGCCGCCCGGCCCCGTCGACGATCTCGTGGATGAAGCCGGCGCTCTCCTCGTCCAGTTTCCCCTTCTGCTGCTTCTCCAGGAGCTGGGCATAGCTGACGATGGCGCGCAACGGCTCCTGCAGGTCGTGGGCGGCGGCGTAGGCGAACTGCTCCAACTCGTTCTTGGCCCGGCCCAGTTCGGCGGTGCGCAGGTCGACCTGCCGTTCCAGCGTGTGGCGGCGGCTGACCGCCATGAAGGTCAGCGCCTCGATCAGCAGGGCCAGAAGCAGAAATGCCGCCTGGAATCCGCGGAAGGCCGGGTCGGCATAGGCCAACCCCTCCCAACTGGTGCGCGGGGCCAACGCCAGTTCCCAATGTCCGTCCGGCAGGTTGATCCGTTCCACCAGCGGGTCGCCCTTCAGCGCCAGCACATCGCCCGCCACCTGTTGGCCGGTGTCGGTCACGACGGCGAAGCCCAGATGCGGCGGCACCCGGTCGAACCGCACTTCGCCGAGGATGGCCCCGACATCGAACACCAGACCGACCGCTCCCCACGGCTTGCCAGATCCATGCACGATCTGCCGGGCGATCAGCCCCTGCCCGCCCTGGAGCAGCGTGATGGGGCCATGGACGGTCACGTCGCGGCTGACGATGGCGCGTTGCACCGTTTCGGCGAAGCCGGGGCGCGCGTCCTTCAGCAGGTCGTTGCCCAGCACCTTCTCGTTGCCTTCGACCGGATAGACGATGCGGACGACGAAGCCCGGTGCGGCGGAGACGTTGCGCACACCCACCACCGACCGCCGCAGTCCCTCGGCATAGCGTGGAAACTGTTCGGTGAGGCTACCGGCCGCGGCGGCCACCTCGACGAAGGCGGTCAGGCCGCGAACCAGCGCCAGGCGCTCGTTCAGTGCGCTGGACAGGGTGCTGGCCATGGACGAGGCGGTGAGCGCCGCATTCGCCCGATGTTCGGCCACCAGGACGCGGATGTAGACGCCGCCCATCCACAGATAGGCCAGCGCCAGCACCAGACTCACCGCGGCCTGGATGGCGGCCGGCTTCCATATCCGCAGGGCGCCGGCGATCAGGCGGCGCAGAACCGCCGGCCCCGGCGGGCGCGGCGCGGACAGGGGCTCCGCCGTCATCGCCGGTCCCGTGCCTTCCCATCCGCGGACGCCGGCTCCTCCGGAGAGGCCAGGGCCGGCAGAACCAGGCGGAACAGGCTGCCGCAGGGACGCCCGTCCGCGTCACGCAGATCGTCGTCCGGCGGGCCTTCCACCCACAGCTGGCCGCCGTGATGCTCGACCACCTTCTTGCAGATGGCCAGCCCGACGCCGGTCCCCTCATACTCCTCGCGGCGGTGCAGCCGCTGGAAGATGCCGAAGACCCTGTCGCGGTCCTCCGCGGCGATGCCGATGCCGTTGTCGCGGATGTCGATGCGCACCACCGGCGCGCCGCCCTGCCGGTCCAAAGCCACGCCGACGCGGACCACCGGAGGGCGTCCGGGCTTGCGGTACTTCACCGCGTTGCCGATCAGGTTCTGGAACAGCCGCATCAGTTCGTTGTCGTCGCCGGCCACCACGGGGAGCGCTCCGCCCTCCAGCCCGTCCAGCCCGTCCAGCGTGACGGCAGCGCCGGCATCCTGGACCGCGACCTCCAGGTTCAGCATTGCCAGCCGCAGCGGCTCGTCCAGCGGAACCGGACGGAAGGGCTTGGCCTTGCGCCCGACCCGCGAATATTCCAGCAGGTCGACGATCAGCCGGTCCATCCGCTGGGCGCCGTCGCGGGCGAAGTCGATGCATTCCCGCCCCTCCTCGTCCAACGACGTGCCCAACCCCCGCTCCAGGAGGGTCAGGTAGCTGGTGATGACCCGCAACGGCTGGCGCAGGTCGTGGGAGGCGACATAGGCGAAGGCCTCCAGTTCCGCATTGGACCTTTCCAGCTCGCGGGTCTTGCCGCGCAGAGCCTCCTCGGCGATGCAGCGCTCGGTGATGTCGTGGATCAGCGACATCAGCAGCTTGCGGCCATGGACGACGATGTTGCTGGCATAGACCTCGACGTCCCGGATCTCGCCGGAGGCCAGCCGATGATGGAACTGGAACTGCCTGCGTTCGGCGCGTTTGGCTTGGCGCAGCTCCCGGTCCACCTCAGCCCGCGACGCCACGTTGATGTCCTGGATGTGCATGCTGCGCAGCCGGTCGAGCGCATAGCCGTAGAACTCCGCCGCCGCCGGGTTGGCATCGACGATCCGCCCGTCGACCGGATCGATGAGCAGCTTCACCGCGCAACTGGCGACGAAGATCTGTTCGAACAGCTGCTGGCGCTCCAGAAGGGCCTGCTCGGCATGCTTGCGCTCGCTGATGTCCATCAGCGCGCCGACGATGCCGGCCGGCTTGCCGCCGGTGCGGCAATAGACGGCTTTGGAGAACAGCACGTCGCGCAACGTTCCATCGGCGCAGCGCAGTTGGGTTTCGTAGGTCTGAGGCTTCTGGTCGGCCAGCAGCGCCTTGTCGACCGCCTCGTCGGCCTCGGCTAGGTGCGGCGGGGCAAGGTCGAAGACGGTGCGGCCGAACAGCGCCTGCCGGTCGATGCCCATCCAGCGTTCGAACGCGTGGTTGGCATCCACATAATGGCCCATGACGTCCTGAACGAAGATCGGGACCGGCACCGTATCCAGAAGCACACGCTGGAATCCGGCCCGGTCGTTCAGCGCCTGTTCGGCGCGCCAGCGCACCGTGACATCCTCCACCACCCAGACGAAGCCGCGGGCCGGGTCGTCCGCCTTCACCGAGCGGCCGATCAGGCGGCAGCGGATGTCCGTGCCGTCGGCCCGCCGCATCGCCACCTCCTCATCGAACTGGCCGCCCGACAGCATGCGCGGATAGGCTCGCCGCCCCACATCCTCGAATATCCGGTCGTCGGTGTAGATGACGCGGGCGCTGGACCCGACGATGTCCTCCATCCGGTGTTGGAACGTGGCGGCCACCGCCTTGTTCACCCGGCGGATCACGCGGTCGCTGTCGACCAGCAGCACGCCGACCGGAGCATTGTCGAGGATGGCGTCCAGTTGCAGCCGGCTTTCGGCAAGCTCCTCCTCCACCCGCTTGCGGGCGGTGACGTCGATGTGAGTCCCGATCATGCGGCGGGGCCGGCCTTCCGCATCCCAGGACACCACCCGGCCGCGGTTGAGGATCCACAGCCAGTCCCCCGATTTGGCGCGGATGCGGTGCTCGGACTCGTAGAAGGGACGCTCACCGGACAGATGCGCCTGCAGCGCCGTCCGGGCCAGCGGCAGGTCTTCCGGATGGACGCGGGAGCTCCAGGAATCGAGTTGCGGCGGCACCTCGCCCGGCGAAAAGCCCAGCATCGTCTGCCAGCCCGGACTGAACCAGACCGCGTCCGTCGCGAGGTCCCAGTCCCAAATCCCGTCACCGGCGGCATCGGTCGCCAGATGCAGGCGCGGAACCGACGCATCCTGCCGGGCACGACGCCATTTCAGGCGGACGCGGGGCTTTCGCGCGGCAATGGCGGATGGCGCGCCGGCGCCCGATGGAGGGCACAGTGTGGTTGCTTCGACCATGGTTGCGGCCGGACCTCGTTTCCATTCATCCGGAAGGAAGTGCGGACAAACGCCGCACCTTCCGGCAGCATGAAAATCATACTCCTTCAACCATGAAGCAATCCCTTGCGAAATTGTCACAGGGCCACAGTCCTCAACCATCAGGATGAAGAAGACGCTTAATCATTACCGATACCGAATGATGGGGTGACGCCGGATGGTTCAGGCGGCCGCATCGACGGGTGGACGGTCCTTGGTTGCGATCTCCACCGCCCGGAGGAAGTCGCCCGTCATGCCGTCAGCCTCGAATGCCAGATGGATGCGGTTGTGCTCCACCGCCTTGACCATGACCGCCGCCTCGGCCCCGTAGCGGTCGAGGCGCAGATGGCCGGCGGTGCCGGCGAGCGAACGGCCGTCGGTCGCCGTCACCGGATCGATCATGGCGCCGCCGATGGACAGGTTGCGGACGGTCACGGCCAGACGGTCGCCGCCGATCAGCAGCGTTCCCGTCTCCTCCACCCGATAACGCGGCTTGCGCCGGCGGTCGGCGTCGCCGGTGGAGGTGCGCACGATACGCACCAGGACCTGCCGCAGGGACTCGATGGAGCGGGCGACATCGCCGGAGCCGTTCTTGACCTGGGCCGCCTGTTCGCCGGTGCGGTCGGCCTCCTCGGACACGGCGGCGATGCGAAACGAGACCTCCTGTGCGGCACTGGAGGTTTCCACCACGTTGCGGCTGATCTCCTGGGTGGCGGCCGACTGCTCCTCCATCGCGGCGGCGATGGAGCCGGCGATGTGGTCGATCTCGGCGATGGTGCGGCCGATCTCCTCCACCGCCTGCACGGCCTCGTCGGTCACCGCCTGGATGGCGGTGATCTGGCGGGTGATCTCCTCGGTCGAGGTGGCTGTCTGGTTGGCGAGGCTCTTCACCTCGCTCGCCACGACGGCGAAGCCCTTGCCGGCCTCCCCCGCCCGCGCCGCCTCGATGGTGGCGTTCAGCGCCAGCAGGTTGGTCTGTCCGGCGATGGACTGGATCAGGTTCACCACCTCGCCCACCTTCGCCACCGTCTCCGACAGCGAACGGATGGTGGCCTGGGTGTGATGGCCGCTCTCGACCGCACGGCGGGTCACCGCGCTGGAATGGGCGACCTGGGACGAAATCTCGCGGATCGAGGCGGCCAACTGCTCGCTGGCGGCGGCCACGGTCTGCGCGTTGGCCAGCGCCTGCCCGGCAGCCGACGCCACCGTCTGCGCATTGATGCTGACGCGCTCGGCCGAGCCGGACATGCCTTCCGCATCGTCGGCCATGGAGCCTGTGCGCTGGGCCACCTCCTCCACCGCGCGGCCGGCTTCGCGCTCCACGGTCGAGGCCATGGCCTCAAGTGCGCGGCGCCGCTCCTCGTCCGCCTGCCGGTCGCGCTCGACACGCTCCTGCACGGCGTAGCAGAGGCGGGCCTTCAGTCCGCGCAGCTGGCTGGCGACAGGGTGAAACTCCACCGCTTCCGGCAGGTCGATGATGTGGGCCTGGTCGTTGCGGGCGATTGCGTCGAAATCGGCGGAGAATCCGGCCAGCGGCCGGCGAACCGTGCGCAGAAGCAACAGCCCGCACAGAACCGCCGCCAGCAGAACGCCCAGCCCGGCAGCCACGGCGACCACCAGATGCCACTGGAAATCCTCCAATGCCCCTTCATATTCGGCTTTGGCGACGGTCAGCTGCAGTTGCAGCAGGTCCTTGTTCGTCTGGAAGGCGGCCTGGAACAGCGGTTCGACGCGGTCGCGGACCAGAACCTCCAGCCGCAGCGAATCGCCCAGGCGCGCCAGTTCGACCGCCGGCAGCAAGCCTTCGTTCAGGAAGGCGGCGCGCTGCTTGGCAAAACGTTCGGCCAGCACCGCCTCCTCCGGCGTCAGATAGGTGGTGAGATACTCCGCCCACAGCCGGTCTATGGTGGCGTTGTTGCCGGTGATCCGCGTCTCGCGCCCCGCCATCACCTTGGCGTCGGTACCGTCGCGGGTGTCGATGATCAGACGCTGAAGCGTCTGCACAGTGTCGCGCATGTGGTCCAGGATCTCGCCGATCTGCACCGCCGGCACAGTCCTGTCCTCGTACACCGTCTTCAGCGAGGCGTTGCTGTCCGACATGCCGCGCAGGGTCACGCCGCCCACCGCCAGCATCGCCAGGATCATGAAGCTGAAGATCAGGGTCAGCCGGCCTGTCACGCTGGCCGTCCAGCGCCGCAATGCCGCCCCGGCGTCCCGCCCCACCGTCTGCCCGTCGCGCACCGTCAGGTGACGCGCCCGTCCGTCGCGGATGTCGGCATAGAGCCGCTCGGCCGCCGCCACCTGCTCGCGCTTGGGCTTGGTGCGGATGGAGATGAAGCCGGTCACCGCGCCCTCCTCGATCACCGGCGTGACGTTGGCCCGTACCCAGTAGAAGTCGCCCGTCTTGGTGCGGTTCTTCACCAGCCCTTCCCACGGCCGCCCGTCCTTGATCGTCGCCCACAGGTCGGCAAAGGCCGCCTCCGGCATGTGGGGATGCCGGATCAGATTGTGGGGCGCACCGATCAGTTCGGATTCCGCATAGCCGCTGATGTCGACGAAGGCCTTGTTGACGAAGGTGATGCGCCCGCCCGTGTCGGTGCGCGACACCAGCAGGACGCCGTCTTCCATCACGATTTCGCGGTCGGTGATCGGTTCGTTCAGGCGCATGGACAGGGCCTCGTCAGGCAAGGGACAGGTTTGGCGGCGCGACGGGCGCAACCGGACTTCGGATCAAGGTCGCCGCACCGCCAAACGATGGCGATGGTTCGGTACAGATATCGGAATGGAGTTTCATCTACTCTGGGTAGGCACCCCTCCGCACTGACACAGATCAAGTCAGCAAGAGGCGTGCCATGCACAATGAAATCCTTGGAAGCCTTCTGCGGGGAAAACCCCTATGGGCAGCAAGCCCGGCGGAACAGGGGAAGGTCGTCGTCGGCTCCGCATTGCGCTGCATCCGGCATCGCAATTTGCAAAAAATGAAACGCCAATCCGGTGAGAGATTTCCAAAATGCAAAATACTGGATTGCCGATGAGAGAACTGTCACTTGCATGAGAAAATGTTGATAAAAAGAAAGCCCCTCGCTCGACTTGGAGAGAGGGGCTTCAAATCTGCGACAATTCGCCGCAATGCTTATAAGCCGATAGAAAAGGCCGCAGCGGCTCAGGACTTCGCCATCAGCTGTTCCAACCAATGGATATCGTAATTGCCGTCGATGAAGGCCTGCTGGGCGATGATGCGCTCGTGCAGCGGCAGCGTCGTCTGGATGCCGCCGATCACATACTCCTCGATGGAGCGGCGCAGGCGCATCAGGCACTCGTTGCGGGTGGTGCCATGGACGACCAGCTTGGCGATCAGGCTGTCGTAGTGCGACGGCACGCGGTAGCCGTCATACAGCGCTGAATCGACACGCACGCCCAGGCCGCCAGGCGCGTGATAGCCGTCGATCTTGCCCGGCGACGGGATGAAGGTCTCCGGATTCTCGGCATTCACCCGGCACTCGATGGCGTGGCCTTCGAAGCGGATGTCCGACTGGCCGTAGCCCAGCGGCGCACCGGCGGCGACGCGGATCTGTTCGCGGACCAGATCGATGCCGGTGATCATCTCGGTGATGGTGTGTTCCACCTGCAGGCGGGTGTTCATTTCAATGAAATAGAACTGCCCGTCCTCGAACAGGAACTCCATCGTACCGACGCCGCGATAGCCGATGGCCGCCGCGGTCCTGGCAGCCAGGGCGCCGATATACTCGCGCTGCTCGGCGTTCAGGGCCGGGCTCGGCGCCTCCTCGATCACCTTCTGGTGCCGGCGCTGGACCGAACAGTCGCGCTCGCCGAAATGCACGCAGGCGCCGTGGGTGTCGCCCAGCAACTGGATCTCGATATGGCGGGGCCGGCCGAGATACTTCTCCAGATAGACCTCGTCGTTGCCGAAGGCGGCGCGCGCCTCGCCACGGGCGAGCTGATAGGCTTCCTTCAGCTGGTCGGGGTTGCGGGCGACCTTCATGCCCTTGCCGCCGCCGCCGGCCGCCGCCTTGATCAGCACCGGATAGCCGGTCTCGTGGGCGACCTTCTCCGCCTCTTCCAGGGTAGACACCGGACCGTCGGAGCCGGGCACCACCGGAAGCCCCTGTTCCATCACCGTCTTCTTGGCGGTGACCTTATCGCCCATGATCCGGATATGCTCCGGCGTCGGGCCGATGAAGGTGAAGCCGTGCTCCTCCACCATCTCCGCGAACTGGGCGTTTTCGGACAGGAAGCCGATGCCTGGATGGATGGCGTCGACATTGGTGATCGACGCAGCCGACAGGATGGCCGGAATGTTGAGGTAGCTCTCGCGCGCAGACGCCGGACCGATGCACACGCTCTCGTCGGCGAGGCGGACGTGCATGGCGTCGGCGTCGGCGGTGGAATGCACCGCCACGGTCTGGATCCCCATTTCGCGGCAGGCGCGGTGGATGCGCAGAGCGATCTCACCACGGTTCGCGATCAGGACCTTTTCGAACATCGCCAAGGGAATGCCCCGCTTACTCGATGATGAGGAGAACTTCGCCGAATTCGACCGGCTGGGCGTCGGAGACCAGCACCTCGGCGACCGTGCCGCCGCGCGGGGCCTTGATCGGGTTCATGACCTTCATCGCCTCGATGATCATGATGGTCTGGCCGGCCTTGACCACGTCGCCCGGACGGACGAAGGGCGTGCCGCCCGGTTCGGCCGCCAGATAGGCGGTGCCGACCATCGGCGAGTTCACCGCGCCCGGATGGCTCGCCGGCTTGGCCGAGCCCGGAGCAGCCGCCGCGGCGGCGACCGGCGCGGCCGCCAGGACCGGGGCGGCCTGGACGGCGACCGTCTGGGCGGCGGTCGGCCGGGTGACGCGGATGCGCTTTTCGCCCTCGGCGAACTCGATCTCGCTCAAGCCCGTCTCACGCAGGAGGTCCGCCAGCTTGCGGACCAGATCGCCGTCGATGTCGAAGCTCGCCATGATGTCAGTCGTTCCCGTTTCCTTAATCGCGGTCGATGATGTTCGCGATGGCGTCCAGCGCCAGAAGATACCCGTGCGGCCCGAACCCGCAGATCATTCCCCTCGCCACCGGCGAGATGTAGGAGTGATGGCGGACCGGCTCGCGCTTGAAGATGTTCGACAGATGGACCTCGATCACCGGCAGTTCCGACAGGATCAGACTGTCCATGATCGCGACCGAGGTGTGGGTGTAGGCGCCGGCGTTGATGACGATGCCGTCATTCTCCGTGCGTGCCTGCTGAATCCACGAGACGAGCTCGCCTTCATGGTTCGATTGCCGGAAATCCACGGTCAGACCCAGCTGGTCGGCACGCTCGTGGCAGGCGGCCTCCAGGTCGTCCAGGGTCATCGACCCGTAGATTTGCGGCTCCCGCACGCCCAGCATGTTGAGGTTCGGCCCGTTGAGGACCAGAATCGACGCGTCGATGGCCACGGCCCGCGCCCCTTTTCCCATGATCGAAACCGCGCGTTTATAGCACGAAGCACCGTCCTGTCCATGGCGACGCGGGCCTTTGGCGCGGAAAAGCGCGGCATGGGCTTCCGCCCGGCGTCGCCGCCATCCTGTCCGCGCCGACAGGCCGCCGGGGCTCAGGGGGGTGGCGGAACGGTGTGGCCCGACAGCAGTTCATGGTAGATGCCCTGCGCCTTCAACGCCTTGAGCCCGTCGTTGAAGGCGGCGAGCGTCGTTTCGGCCCCCGGTGTGGCGCGCCCGATCACCAGATGGAAGGTAACGACCGCATAGGGGTGCTCCGAGACCCGGATGTCGTCCGCCAGCCCGGACCGGGCGATCGCGGCGGCGGCGCTGTACTCGTCGATGACGAGGGCATCCGCACGACCGGTCGCCACCATGCGCACACAGGCCCCGAGGTCGGACGGAGTCTGCCGCGCCAGCTGCCCCTGCCCGACCAGCGCCTCCAGTTCCGGCGGCAGCGCATAGCCCACCGGCTGGCAGACGGTCCGGCCGCGGAACCCCTCCAGGGCCGGGGAGCCGCGCACCGATCGGCCGTCGGCCGGCCGGGCGTCAAAGGCCATGGCCGTGCGGTTCGACATGTAGACAAACTGCCGCACCTCGATCACCGGGTCGGAGAACAGCACCTCCTGCTCGCGTTCCGGTGTGCGGACATAGGGGAAGGTCGCCAGGAACCGGCCGGCGACCACCGCGTCGTAACCGCGCTTCCACGGCATGAACCGGACATCGTAATGGCGGCCGGACACCGCGAAGGCCCGGCGGGCCAGGTCCGTCACCAGCCCGCCGGCCGGCAACTCCTCGCCCGTATAGGGTGCGTAATCGCCGCCCGTCACCAGGTCGAGGCCGGTGTAGGGAGCCGGGGCCGGCCCGGAACCGGAGTCGAGTGCCTGCCCGGCTGTCGGCACGGCGAGCAGCAGCACGACGGCAGGGAGCATGGCCGGCAGGACGGCCAGCATGGCAGCGCCCGCCCTCTCCGCGACGATTCCGCCCGCCAATCGAACGCCCATTTCCACCCTCTCCCGCCCCTCCGCGGACCGTCGGCCGACACCCGCAAGGTCCAGGGATCTAACGACCTTTCCGCGATCCTGTAAAGAGCGGGCGGGGATCGCCGATCACTCCGCGGCGGTGGCGGGGGCAGAGGCAGCCTCCCGCGCGCGGCGGCCGGCCGGGTCGGTGTAGAGGTCGTTGATGCGCTGGACATGCACCGCCGTCGCTTCGCGGATGGCGAAGATCGCCTTGCGCGCCCTGCCGCCCCAGCCCGCCGGCTGCTTGGCGAAGATGGACCGGAAGAAGCGGGTGTTGGCGAGGAAGGCCTGCCGCAGGTTCAGATCGACGTCACCGAACCGGTCGCTCAGGCCCGCGGCGATGCGGCCGGCGAAGAATTGCCGGATTTTGACATGGCCGACCAGGAACAGACCGCCCAGAATCACGGCGGTGCCGACCACGCGCAAGGGCACGCCGCCGTCGGGATTGTCGAACAGCCAGCCCAGGAAGGCGCCGATCCCGCCGCCGATCGTCTGCAAGATGGCTCCCGACAGCACCAGGAGAAGCGCGCCCCACACGGCATCGCCGATCAGCACGCGCCTGCGCCAAGCCGCCATCGCCTCGCGCAGCTTGGGGATGATCTCGCCCTCCAGCTCCTTGGTCAGGCTATCGATGGAGCCGATGATGCGGTAGGCCCGCGCGACCTCCACCTCGTTGATGCGGGTGTGGAGTTCGGCAAGATCGTGATCGCGCCGCGCCTCGTAGCGGGCACGGCGGCCATCATCCTCGATGGCGACGGCGGAGCGCTGGTCGTAGATCGCATAGAAGCGGCCCGACACCAGCCCGGCCTGGGCGATCGCCCGCTGCCAGGCACCGAAAACCGCCTCCAGATTGTCTTCCTTGGCCGTGGTGTCGACCTGGTTCAGGATGTAGCAGACCTTGCGGGCATCGGCACGGTTCACCGTCTTGGCGACCAGATGGCGCAGGGTGTCCTGCATGGCGCCCGGTTCGGGATGGCGGGCGTCGAAGAAGACCAGCACGAGGTCCGACAGCTCGACGATATGGTCGACCAGCCGCAGGACGGAGCGGCGCTGGTCGTCGGCATCGAAGCCCGGCGAATCGATGAAGATCTTGCCTTTGGTCCGCGGCCCGGCAAGCGTCTTCAACTGCAGGTAATTGTCGATCCGCTTGCCCTCGCCTGCCGCCACCTTCTCGATCTCGTCGGCGATGCGGTAGAAGGGAAAGCGCGGGTCGGCGTTGAGCGCGGTGCCGGGCAGCGCCTCCTTCCGCGTTTCCGGCCCGTGGCAGATGACGGTGAACTTGTCGTCGACCGCCTGGTTGCCGGTGTTCTGCAGCGCCTCGCCCAGATAGCCGTTGAGGAAGGTCGACTTTCCGGCCGAGAAGGTGCCGAGCACCGCGACCATCGGCCACCAGGGAATACGGGTGGTCAGCGACTCATGACGGTCGATCAGACCAAGCCCGGCAAGGATCCGGTCGAAGGCCCGGAAGGTCGGAAGGACCGGCAGCAGGTTGGGATGTTCGGCGCGCAGATGGGCATCCAGGGCCGCAAGGCGCTGCTGAAGGGCTTGCCGGGGGGTCATGGTCGGTCTGATTCCACAATGGCACGGGGCACGGGACTTGGACCGGATGCGGCGCTGCGCCCGCCCGGTCGCGTCCGGCCCTGTCTAGCACGGGCGGAGCGGCGTCCGGACATGAAATCTCCCTCATACTCCATGCGGGGGACGATCGGTCGGGCGAGATCGGAAAGCCGTCGACGGTGGATCCGGTGGAACAGGTCGCGGAAGCGGAACGTTGCTTCCGAATGGACAGCGACGACGGCACCCAGGCTCCCCCTTCCGCCCCTCCCCTCTCCGAACCGGGAGAGGAGCACCGGCTGACCGCGGAGGAGTTGGCCTTCCTGCTGCGCGACCCGGCCGAGAGGGCGCGTGAGGCCGATCGCGCGGCGCGCTCCAACCGCAGCCGCACCGAACGCCGCGCGGCCGATCCCGCCTATGCCGAGCGGCTGCGGGCCGGCGACCGCGAGCGCCAGCGCCGACGACGCCTTCGCCAGTCCATCGGCCGTCCGGAGCCGCCGGGCTCCCCCGTGGCTTTTCTGCCCGACCTGAGCGAGGCTGAGGCCGTCCGGCGCCTGACGCTTCATCTGGAGCGGAGCACTGACCGGCAGGCCGTGCAGTTGCGGCGCCGGCCGGAACGCGTCAGGCTTTATGCCGAAGCCTTCGTCGTCTACCGCACCCTCGCGGCCGGCGGCGACCGGCCGACGCGCGGCGCGCTCGCAGCCCTGCTGAAGTCGCGCTTCGGCCGCAGCGTCACGCCCTCCCAGGTCCAGAAGCTGCGCGACCATGTGGAGGCTTTCGCCACCCCGGGTGGACCTTGGGCCGCCGGCACCGCCGGCACCGCCGATGCGGCGGAACCTCTGCGAATGAAGGGCATCGCCAAGGCCGATACGGATAGTCACGCATCACGGCAGGAACCCCGGTGAATCGGGCCACGAACCGCCCCGCCGAACTCGGCGCATAAGGTTAAATATCTATTAATGCTTCTCCCGCCAACGATTCTGTCCTTTACTGGACGGGGAGCGGCGCGTGACACCTTGTATCGGCCTGAGTCATGTGAAAGATTGCTTATTCCGCGCACGATTATTTGCCGCAACCAGAAGGTTTGCGATCACCATTTGTAGCAGTTCTCATCCCGTCTGCATTCGAACCGGCGACGGCTGAATTTTCCAAGCGATCACTCCAACCATTGGATGAGACGAAAGACACGGAGATTTCCGCCAATGGATGGGTGTAGGGTATGGACAAAGCGCTCACGGAATTGATTCTGGCCAGCTCGGAAATAATTCAAATCTGTAACAAAGCAACTCCTGCGAATGTTTCCCCACCATCGATACCTATCGGAATATGGCGTCGATAGACCAATATTCAAAAGTTTTCTCTTGAAAATCGGAAAAGATCATGCAAACAATCCTTTCATTCTCGCAAAGAGAGGCGATGGAAGACTGGCTATCGGAGACCAATGGACATGAGTGAACCGACGGCGCGCAAAAGAGGACGACGCGGATCGCCGGAGTCTTGGTCTGTTGATGCCCATGTCGGGCAGCGAGTGCGGATGCGCCGGACCTTGCTGGGGATGAGCCAGGAAAAGTTGGGTGAAGCCATCGGACTGACCTTTCAACAGGTCCAGAAATACGAACGCGGCTCCAACCGCATTTCCGCAGGCACCCTCTACCGTCTCGGCCAGGTCTTGGACGTTCCGGTCAGCTTCTTCTTCGACACCTACAATGATCCGGACGGATCACGCCGCCGCCCCGGCTTCGAGGACTCCGACGACAATGACACGCAGATCAGCCGGCGCGAGGCGCGGCTGCTGCGGCTCTGGCGCGCCGCGCCTTCCCATGTGTCGGACGAGATGTTGTCGCTGCTTTCCGCACTTTCCCCTGAAATAAGGGAACCGCCGGAAGGATCCGGGGAGGGTGGCAACGACGAGGGCGGACCGTCATACCTTGACGGTTCTCCGCTGTCAGGTGACGCCGCGCAGAGCGATGGCCGGAGCAGCGCCGCAGCTGATACCGTCATGGAAGCGGATGGAACCCGCGTGTCCAGCCGGGCGGTTCGAAGCGATACGCCGCGGATCAAGACGACCGGATCGGCCGAGGCTTCGGGCAACAACAAGGGAAAGCGACGCCGTCACGGAGCCGTGTGGGATCCGACCGACATTCTGCGCGCATCAAAATCCTCGCCCCGCAATTGACGGCAGGAAGCGGCGACCGGTTCGGTTCCTTCAAAGCGGATGCGGTGGACCGTTCCCCCCCAGAGTTCCCATACGAAAAGCCCCGCATCGTCTGATGCGGGGCTTTTCGCTTCACATGCTGAACATCCAACTGGGCGCAAGCGCCGATGCGCGGCCTTACCAGCTCCGGACCTTACCAGCTCCTGACGGGGCCGACGTCGAGATGCACGAAGCCACTGCGGGGATAGAAGCCGACTCCGCCCCCCTGCATGGCCTTCGCCGTCTCGGAAATGGCGCGCAGCTGCGTGTCGGGCAGGCGGATGTCGATGGCCATGCCGCGGGTATGGTAGCTTTCCTTCGCCACCCCGCGCGACCGGCGGCGCGCCATGGCATTGGTCCGGCGGGACCGGTAGCCGCAGATCACCTCGAAGGGATCGTCGGACCCGACGCTTTGGTGCACGCGGGCGAGCAGATCGAACAGCCGCGGGTCGTAGTGGCAGACCTGCTTGGCGCGGTGGTCGCGCAGAAGCACATCGAGCTTGCGCAGCGCATCCGGCTTGTAATGGCCGTCGGCCCAATAAACGCCGTCGAAGCTCTCGTTGGTGTTGATGTTGTGAAGGCTGAGGCGCCGGACACCGCCCGCCAGAGGCGCAGCGTCGGCAGAACCGGCCCCCAGAAGGACCGGAGCCGCGGTTACGCCGGTCACCACGCCACCGGTCACGACCCTGGCCGCGACGCTCGACGCCAATCCCGATGCGACAGGAACGGCCGCAGACACCGCCGCGGCGGCAAAACCCAGGAACCCGCGCCGCCCCATGGCCGGAGCGACACGCTCATCATCCCCCAAAAGCATCCCCGAACCTCGTCGTTTTGCGTTCTGGCCGTTCTACGATGTGGCCGTTTGGCGTCTGGCGGGTCGCTTGGCGCCCACGTTGGGTGTAAACCTTAGTAACCAACGCTTGCCCGGAGCGCTTCGTCTGGCGGGAAACGTCTACGGACGGTTATTCGTATAGGGAAGGTCATCGGTCCAGGCAATCAAAAAATTTCGCACTGTGACCTTATTGCATAGGCGGGGTCATAGGACGGCGACGGGAAAGCCACACTGGACGAATGTTCGCGAAGAATTCGCGCCGTACGGCTCGCCTTCCATTATTGCGTTGCATAGATTGACCATAAGGGCCGCGCCGCACCCTTTCCGATTCGCAAATGGCCCGCCGTGACAGAGGGTTTCGACATGACCGTATCCGCCGACCGCCGCAAGCCCTGCACGCTGGCCGTCCTGGCCATGGCCGCCGCATCGGTGCTGGCGCTGCTCGGCCCTGCACCGGCCGACGCCCTGCCCTATCGCGACACGCTGACCCAATGGGCCGACCGGCTGGACGGCGCCGCGGCGGAACTGGACCGCACGCCCACGCAGCCGTCCACCCGGATCGGCGAAGGTGCGACGATCAAGCAGGGAAGCCGCGGGGAACGGGTCGCCCGGCTGTCGCAGCGGCTGGTGGAACTCGGCCTGCTGCCGGCCGACAAGCTGTCCGACCATTTCACGGCCGATATCGATCAGGCGGTGAAGGCCTTCCAGCTTTCGCAGCGGATGAAGCCGGATGGGCTGGTCGGTGCCGGCACCCTCGCCGCGCTGGATCGCACGCCGGCCGAAGCGGCCGGCCTGATGCGGCAGAGCGCCGCGGCAATGCGCAATTTCCGCGACACCGCGCCGGACGATGTGCTGGTGGTGAACCTGACCGACCAGACCACCACCCTGGTCCGCGGCGGGGAGGAGGAGCTGACGATGCGCGCCATCGTCGGCCGGCCGTCGCGCGAGACGCCGCTGCTGACCGATCGCATCACACACATCATCGTCAACCCGACCTGGACCGTGCCGCCCACCATCCTCAAGGAGGACAAGCTGCCGATGCTGCGGGCCAAGGGGGTTCCCGGCATCCAGAACGCCATCGTCTATCTTGATGGACAGGAGGTGGCTCCGGAGACTGTCGACTGGTACGGCGTCAGCCCCGGACGGGTCCGCATCGTCCAGCAGCCGGGCAACCACAACGCCCTGGGCCGCTTCCGCTTCAACCTGACCAATCCCCACGACATCTATCTGCACGGCACCAACGAGCCGCGCCTGTTCTCGCGGGAGCTTCGCTCGATCAGCTCCGGCTGCGTCCGGCTGGAAGACCCGCGCCGCTTGGCCGAACTGCTGCTGCAGGGCACCACGGTCACGCCCGCGCGGATCGACCGCATGCTGGAGAGAATGCAGCCGCAATGGGTGAAGCTGGCGACGCCCATGCCGGTCCAGTTCGTCTACTGGATCGCGACGGTCGAGGCGGACGGAGCCGTCCGCCTGCATCCGGACATCTACGACCGGCTGGACGACGCGCCGGCCACCGCGTCGGTCCCCTCGTCCGCATCCGACCCGGCGGTCCCGACCATCGCACCGGCGGCGGCACCCGCGTCCGCACCGGCACCCCAGCCGGCCGGCTCCGGCCGCACCGCCGTTCCGATGAACAAGTCCGGAACCGCCGAAGGTGGCGCGGCTGCGGTCGAGAAGTCCCCGGCCTGACGCCGGGGCCTTCGACCTTGCGGTGACGGTCAGGCGCGGCGGCGGGTCTTCCTGCTGCGATTGGGCGGAACCGCGGCGGAGGCGGCGTCCTCCGGCATGGGCCGGATCTCGCGGTCGCCGCGCATGGGCAGGCCGAACTCCTCACCTTGATCGGCCAGCCCCGGCTGTTCGCCCTGGTTGGCGACGGCCAGAACCGGCTCAACCGGCTCGGTCCGCATTGCGGTTGCTTCCGGGCCGCCGACCGGGTTGGGCTTCAGCGTATCCCGGTAATTCTCCTGGATCGCAATCTCTTCGCTGGCCAGTTCCCAATTGGCATCGGCGCGCCCCTCCGGCCGGCCTTCACGTTCCCAAATCTCATGCGCGCGCTGACGGATTCGGCTTTCCAAGTCCTCGGCCATACGGGTCCTCTCCTTCACGGCTGGGGTTTCCCCTAATGAACCCCGCCACCACCCCGCCGGTTCCGGTCCCGTCATTGCGCTTGGGTTCCGCTCCCTTACCGGCCGGCCGGCACTCCACCGTTTCCGAATGGCAACGCCTGCCCGAAATCCGCCGGAATTGCCGCAATTCCGCTGCTTGTCGTTTGAATTAATACCAATGGGATGATATTGCACCGCGATCAACCGGCGGTCCCGCAAATTGTGGCTGGGCCAAGCGACGGGACCGATATGTTGCGCATCTTCTGGCCGAACGCCGTCTCCATCGCCTCCCCCGTCGGGGTCGCCGACGCCGTCCGCAGGCTTGGCGCCGCCTCGGCCGCCGGGCTCCGGACCGGCCGTTCCGCCGGTGGCCTTCTGAGCGCCGCGCTGCTGGCCTGCGTTCTCGGTCTTCCGGCCCTGCCCGTCGCCGCCGCACCCGACACCCGTCCCCAGCGCCCGCCCCCTGCCAAGGCGGAAGCGGAGAAGCCCAGCGCCGCGCCCGCGACGACGGAAGGCAAGCCGGCAACCGGGCCGGTCCTGCAACTCGGCATCTATTCCCGCGATGGCGACGCATGGTGGAGCTGGAAGAGCCTGCAGCAGCGCCAGCCCGCCTTGGCCGCGGACCTGACCGCAACCGTCATGCTGCTGGACGGCAAGAGCGAGGCGGGAGGCGTGGCGCTCTACGCCCAGTTGGCCAACGGAGCCGATCCCAAGGCGCTGTGCCGCCGCATCGTCGGTGCCGGTTTCGGTTGCCTCGTCGTCGACCGTCCGCCGGTCGCGGCAACGCCCGCCCAGGTAGAGCCCCTTCCGGCAGCGACCGCCAAGACCGCTCCGGCCAAGGCTGCACCCGACGCCAAGGCTCCCGTCACCGCCATGATCACCGCACCGGCAGGTGCGGCATCCGAACCGCCCAAGGCACCGACCGTCGCCATGGCGCAGCCAGCCGCGGCAGCCGTCCAGGCGACGCCGCAGCCCGGAGCCAAGGTGGAAGCGCCATCCGGAACGACGACCTCCGTCTTGGCGCCGATCGGTTCGGCCGCCGCAGCGCCGATGGCGCCGGCGCCGGCGTCCATCACTGCCGCCATCCCTCCCGCCGAAGGGCTGATCATCTACAACGAGGAAGACGCACGCACGATGGCGGACATCGAGCAGAACAGCCGCCGCAAGGGCCGGCTGCGCTCGGTGATGCCCGACTCCCGCTATGATGTGATGCCGGCAACGCTGAAGAAGGAAAACTGGAACCTCTGTGCCCTGACCTTCGATGATGGGCCGCACCGCACCGTCACGCGGCAGGTTCTGGACATCCTGAACCGGGAGGGGGTGCGGGCCACCTATTTTCCGGTCGGCCGCATTGCCGAACGCCAGGGCGAGCTGATCCGGGACTTCGTCGCCGGCGGGCACGAGATCGGCAACCACAGCCTGACCCACTCCGACCTGCGCAAGATGGACGCAACCGCCGCGCGGTACGAGATTGCCGAGACCAACCGCATCCTGCGGGAGTTCGGCGCCAACCCGGTGCTGTTCCGCCCGCCATACGGCCGCTATTCCGACGAGCTTCTGACCGTTGCGCGCGAGGAGCGCATGGGATCGGTCCTGTGGTCGGTCGATACGCGCGACTGGCAGGTGCGCAACGCCGACAAGATCGTCAGCCAGATCAAGCTGGGCGGCATGCCGGGCAACGTCTTCCTGATGCACTCGACCTATCCCAGCACCGCGCAGGCTCTCCCCCGCGTGATCGCGGAACTGCGGGGCAAGGGCTGCGAGTTCGTCACTCTGTCGGAGTGGCTGGATCGGGCCCGCAACCTGGCTCTGCCGAAGATCGTCAACGCCGGAATGCCGGTGCCGGCCACCGTTCCCCCGGCCGACCGTCAGTAAGGGAGCGGAAGCGTCCTATCGGGCGCCCTTACCGGGTGCTTTTCGCATCTTGCTGTTTGCGGTTCTGGGCATAGTGCCGGATTGCCCCCTCCACCTCCGGCGGCAGGAGCGCCCAGGTGGCTCCGAAGGTGGGGCCCTTCACCTCCACCACCGCGACGGTCGCGGCGAAGGTGAATTTGCCGGCCGGATCGTCGACACGCACCGAAACACGGGCATTCTGTCCGACGATCAACGATCCGTCGAAACCACGGGCGACGAACCCCTTGGGCGTCAGCGACACGATGGGAAAGCTCTTGCCGTCGCACTCCACGACGCTGACCGCCATGCGCCCGGCCGGCTTTGCCGGCTTCCGATCCTTGACCGTGACCTTCAGGAAGTCGAAAAGCCCCATCACACGCCCCCCAAAAGCCGCCCGGCACCGCCAGGGAACAGGCGGGATCCGCCCATATGCCACCCGACCGTCGCCCATGTCCGCGATTAAACGCAGGCAAGGTTCCGCGGGCAATCGATTCCTGGTCTTCGGGGTAATCCGTTCAGGCAAAACCCTGAGCGGATGGACGTTCAGCGGCGCAACTCACCTTGCATGTCCGCCCAGGCGCGATGCGCCCGCCTGACGGACAGCAGGGCAAAGGGCAGCAATGTGACGAGGACCACCGCCATTCCGGCCATGACCGACATCGCCCCCAACGGACCTGATGCGGGAAGACGCGCCGCCAAGCCGGCCAGCAGGTGCAGAATCAGCGCACCCAGAACCGATGTCGTCAGCAATGGACCGGCCAGGGAGGCCAGCAGGGTGACGGTTCCCATCCGCCGGGGCCGCCCGGCAGCCTCCCCGTCGCTGTTCGGCCAGTCGGACCGCATTGCGCTAGACCGAATTGCCGCAGATCGGATTGCCGCAGATCGGATTGCCGTGTACGGCATGCCGGCGACGCCTCGCACAACGCTCCGCATGGGCACCTCCGTTCTGGCTGTTCTTCCACCCGCCCGCTCGACACCGGACGGCCCCTCACTCAAGCGGACAAATCCGACCGGAATGGTCAGGGTACCGAATCACTCGAAGAAGGAACTATAGGGTGCTTTTTCCGGCTTGGCCAAAATCCAAACCGATTATCCCCTTGCGCATGGCCCACTGCCCTTGTCCGCCAAAAGGTGAGTCTCGAAGGTAGAGGTCCGGCGATTGGGCACGTCATAAGCCCTGGCCGCCGGCAGAGCCCGCGGTCTCCACAGAGGCTGTGGATAACTGTGTGGGCAAGCCGTGGGCAGCCCCGATTCGCCCTAGGTGATTCAAGGCCCCCATGGTGTTTGCCCAAAATTAAGGCAATCTCGTTAACATATTGATATGCAACAATAAACCTTCATTGTGAGCCCAAGAGGCTTGGGCAGCGTGTCAACCAAAATCTGTCACATTCCGCCCTGTACCTGGATTTCACACCCGGTTGTGCCCTGTTGACAACTGCTTCCAAGGGCATTGCACCATTGTTACGGGTGGAGCCACCTTCGTCCGCTGCCCTATGACCTTGGTCGAGGCGACGCTCCGCAACCGCTCTCGGCCTATCCGTCGGTCTTCACCCAGCAGCGCAGCACCTCAGCCACGCTCCAGGCCTGGGATATGCACCCACGCGGGGTGAAGGGCGGCTCGGCGTCGAAGATCTCACTGATGGTTCCGATGCCGCCCTCGTCCAAATGGGGAAGGAAGCCTTCCAACAGTTGGCGTGCGCTCTTCTTGTCCTGCGGGTGCAGCTTCAGCCACGCATCGACATAGGGGCCGATCAGCCAGCCCCAGACGGTGCCCTGGTGATAGGCGGCGTCGCGCGCCCGCAGGTCGCCGAAATACTTCGCCTTGTAGTCGCGGCAACCAGGCGCCAGCGACCGCAGCCCGACCGGCGTCAGCAGGCTCTTGCGCACCGTCTCCACCACCGGCTCCCACCGCTCGCGCTCCAGCACCGGATGGTCGAGCGAGACGGCGAAGATCTGGTTGGGACGGCAGGCGATGTCGTCGCCATGCTCGCCATCCACCACATCGAACAGGTGTCCTGCCGACGGACACCAGAACCGCGCATTGAAGGAGGCACGCGCCTGGTCGGCCAGGTCGTCCAGCGGGCGGGCGGCGGCTTCGCCGTCCTCCTCGCGCAGCCAGCCGGCCATCAGGCGGAGCGCGTTGTGCCACAGCGCGTTGATCTCCACCGCCTTGCCCCGGCGCGGCGTGACCACCCAGTCGTCCACCTTGGCGTCCATCCAGGTCAGCTGGTAGCCCTCCTGCCCCTGGCGCAGCAGTCCATCCTTGGGATCGACGCCGATGCCGAAGCGGGTGCCACGACGATGGAAATCGATCACCTCGCGCAGCTTGGGCAGCAGCAGGCGCAGCGTGTCGCGGTCGCCGGTGACGCCCAGATAGCGGTGCAGCGCGTGGAAGAACCACAGGGTGGCGTCGGCGGTGTGGTACAGCCCGCGGTCCTTGCCGTCGGGGAACATGTTGGGGATCAGTCCGTCGCGGATGTAATGACCGAAGGTGTGCAGGATCCACCCCGCCTCCATGTGTCGGCCGGTGGCCAGCGTCAGCCCTTCCAGCGCGATCATGGTGTCGCGGCCCCAGTCGGTGAACCAGTGGTAGCCGGCGATCACCGTCCGAACCTCTTCCCCCTCCGCCCGCGCCCGCATCTGATCGGCGACACGGCCGGCCGGCACGAACAGGAAGCTGTCGGCGGACAGCACCAGTTCCGCCATCGCACCGTGCCGCAGGCTGGGATGGGCGTTCTGGATGATGCGGCGGCGGCGTTCGGTCTCGAACCCCAGCACGTCGGTCGGCGGAAGGGCCTCCAGCCGCCACCACTCCTCGGTCGCGGCTGCGAAGGTGATGCTCTGTCCGGCCCCGACCTCGCCGCTGAAATAGCCGGGCGTCCACAGGGTTCCTCGGGCTTGGTAGCCGCGCTCTTCCTCGACCCGGTAATAGACCTCGCGCCGAACGCCGCCGTCGAGCGTCATCGGGAAATCGCCGCCCTCGATCGCCATGCGCAGAACCGGCAGGTCGGGACCGGCCGAGACCTCATAGCGCTGGCCCGCCGCGGCGATGCGATAGGCTCCGGCCAAGGGCTGGTCCACCGCCGATTCCAACCTGCGGAATGCCAGCACCGGCCGCAGCCGCAACTGGACCGGCGTCTTCGCCTCCAGCACGCGGTAGGTGACATGGACGATGTTCTGGCCATGCGGCAGAACGACCTGCTTCTCGATCACCGCGCCACCGGCCCGGAAACGCCAGACGGGAAGTCCCGCCTCCATGCGGAATTCCTGCAAGGCGGCGGTCTGCCCATCCTCCCGCGGGTCGCCGTTCGCCTCGCGGCTGCTCAGCCAGTATTCGTGCCCGTCGGCATCGACGACGACATCGCTCAGCTGACTCAACATCAGCACCCGGCCCAACGGAGCCGGCAGCGCCGCGATCAGAAGCCCGTGGTACCGCCTGGTCACCGCCCCTGATATGGCGCCCGAGGCATAGCCGCCGAGTCCGTTTGCGACGAGCCATTCCCGGGTTCCCGTACTGTCGGGACCGGTGGCCAGCACGTCGTGTGACAGGGTGCGAACGAAATCAACCATGGTTGGCCTACGATCTGCTTTCGGTTTCCGACCCTTTGGAAACCACGATGATGGGGGTCGTGTTGCCCCCGGTGCCGTCGCTTTTCGTCGGAAAGTCACCAGCCGGGCCCAACACCAGGGCGGCTTGTCCCGGCAACCGCCACGCGCCGCATGGCTGTTCGACCGGCGCCGTGCCGCAGCCGCCATAGAGCGGCTCCTCGCTCGACCACAAAACCGTCCAGGCGCCGTCCCGCGGCGGCGCGAGCAGCGGCTCCGCCAGAACCCTCAGGCTCAGGTCGCGCCCCAGATTGAGCAACAGAAGCCGGTCGTCGCCCTCCTCCTCGCCGAAGATGCGCAGGACGAAGGCCTCCTCCGCCAGAACGGCTCCGTCCAGGCCGCCGACACGCTGGGCGGCGAAGACATGATCCTGCCGGCGCAGGCGCAGAAGGTCGCGGTGCAGCGCCCAGACATGGGCATTCGTCTCCCGCTCCGCATGGTCCAACTTGCAACGGGTGAAGCTCTCCTCCGCTTGCGGCTTGGGCAGCCCGTTGCGCATCGGCGAGGAAGCGATGCTGGGAAACTGGGCCAGGAACTCCGCCCTGCCCGTTTCCACCAGACCGGCCAGTTCCGGCTTGTGGTCGGCAAAATAGAGGAAAGGCGTGCCGGCCGCGAACTCCTGCCCCTGAAACAGCATCGGCGTGCCGGGGCCCAGCAGCATGAGCGCCGTCATCGCACGCAGCCGGCCCGGCGAGGTGAGCGCGTGCAGGCGCAGCCCACGGGCGGAGTTGGCGATCTGGTCATGGTTCTGCAGGAAGGTGACAAAAGCCGACCGGGAAAGCCCGAATGCGGGCATACCGCGGCGCTTTCCCTGCCAACGATACCACTGCCCCTGGTAGAGGAAGCCGTACTTCATCGCCGACACCAATTCCTGCGGCGTGCCGCGATAATCGGTGTAGTAGGCCTCCCTCCGGCCGGTCAGCGCCACCATGGCCGAATGATGGAAATCGTCGTTCCAGAGGGCGCAGAGCCCGCAGCCTCCCTCGTCCGCCGGCTTCACCATGCTGGCATGCTGCGGCTCGTTCTCCCCCACCAGGATGGCGGCGCGGTCACCGGCGGCCTTGCGCACGGTGCGGGAGATCTCCGTCAGGATATGCGGTTCACCGCTGTCGAAGATCGATTGGGTCGCGTCCAGCCGCAGCCCGTCCAAGTGATATTCTTCGATCCAGAAGGCGGCGTTCGACAGGAAGAACTCCCGCACCGGTGCGGAATTGGGACCGTCGAAGTTGATCGACTCGCCCCACTCATTCTTGTAACGGTCGGTGAAATAGTCGTCGGCGAAGCATTTCAGGTAATTGCCGTCCGGACCGAAGTGGTTGTAGACGACGTCGAGGATGACGGCGAGCCCCAGCCGGTGCGCCTCGTCCACGAAGCGGCGCATGGCGTCGGGATCGCCATAGAGCCGGGTCGGCGCGAACAGGTTCACCCCGTCATAGCCCCAGCCGAAGCGGCCGGGAAACTCCGACACCGGCATCAGTTCCAGAACCGTGACGCCGAGGTCGGCCAGCGCCGGCAGTTCCCGCAACGCCGCATCCCACCTGCCTTCCGGTGTGAAGGTACCGATGTGCATCTCGTAGATCACCTGGCCCCCGATGGACCGGCCGCGCCACTCCCGGTCGGTCCAGGCGAAGCGGTGCGGATCGACCAGCTGCGAGGGACCATGCGGCCCGCCGGGCTGAAAGCGCGACATCGGGTCGGGATAGAGCGTCCCGCCGCCGTCCAGCCGGAACCGGTAGAGCCCGCCGGCCTCCAGCCCCGCCACGGTGCCGGAGAAATAGCCGTTCCCCTCGCCATCCAGCACGGTGGCCCGTCCGTCCGGCTCGACCACCAGTTCGACCCGCTTCGCGTTGGGTGCCCAGACCCGTGCGTGCGCACCGGTGGGCAGCAGTTCGACCCCGACGGGACAGCGGCGTTCGGCGGTTGCACCAGGCTGTTCGGCCGGTGGAACGGCGGCGGATAATGTCACAGCGGCTGGCCCCCGATGGCGTCAGGCGGACTTGCCCTACGGTCACGGTCAACAGGAGCGGGGCGGCGAGGTCACGCAGGCAGGCGGAAATATGTTTCTGAAGGTGGGAGGAGTGTCGGCCGTCGAATGCCCCCACCTATCCTCCCGCGCTCAAACCCGCTCGCCAAAGCTGCGCGCGGCGGCGTCGATCACCAGCGGGTGGGCCCGCAGCGCGGTCAGCGCCGCTTCCACCTTGTCGTTGCTGACTTCCAGCGTCACCAGCACGTCCATACGGTCGCCGCGTTCGGCATCGCGCTCCTCCCGCCCCGTCTGCACCACGGTGCCGAAGCGGTCACGCAGGATGCCGACGATCTCGGCCTCCACACCCCGGCCGCGCTCGGCGGGATAGACGTAGACCAGTTCCATCGCGCTCTCCCTTCTCTCCTCAGCCTTGCGGGGCGAAGACGACGCGCAGGCAGTCGCCGGTCTTCTCCTTGAACATGCGGTAGCCTTGCGGCCCTTCCTCCAGCGGCATCCGGTGAGTCAGCAGATATGACGGGTCCAGCTCGCCCTTGCGGATATGTTCGAACAGGCGCTCGGCATAGCGCTGGCCGTTCTGCTGGCCCATACGGAAGGTCAGGCCCTTGTTCATCGCCGCCCCCATCGGAAACCTGTCGATCAGCCCGCCATAGACACCGACGATCGACAGGGTGCCGCCCTTGCGGCAGCTCTCGATCATCTGGCGCAGCACCGCGGGCCGGTCGGTCTGCAACCCAACCGCCTGCCTGGCCCGGTCGTACAGATCCTCCACCGGATTGGACGCACTGTCGGCCTCCATCCCGACGGCGTCGATGCAGACATCCGGACCGCGCCCGCCGGTCATCGCCTGCAGCGCGTCGAAGATGTCGACGCGGCTGTAGTCCAGCGTCTCCGCCCCCGCCTTCATCTGGGCGGCGCGCAGCCGGTCGGGGAAGCGGTCGATGCCGATCACCCGCTCCGCCCCCAGCAGATAGGCGCTGCGGATCGCCATCTGGCCGACGCCGCCGCAGCCCCATACCGCCACCACATCGCCCGGCTCGATGCCGGCCATGTCGGCGGCCATGTAGCCGGTCGGCACCGCATCGGACACGAACAGCGCCTTCTCGTCGCTCACCCCATCCGGAACGCGGACGGCGTTGAAGTCGGCGTAGGGAACCCGAACATACTCGGCATGGCTGCCGGCATAGCCGCCGAAGGCGTGGCTGTAGCCGAAGATGCCGGCGCCGCAATGGCCATAGGCGGTGCGGGCATAGTCCGGGTTGGGGTTGGAGTTGTCGCACAGCGAGCTTTCGCCATGCCGGCAATGGCCGCAATGGCCGCAGCCGATCACCGAAATGGTGATGACCCGGTCGCCGCGGTTGAGATAGCGGACCTCCGGCCCCTTCTCGACGATCTCGCCCAGGAATTCGTGGCCAATGATGTCGCCGGGCCGCATGGTGGGCACATAGCCGTCGATCAGATGCAGATCGGATCCGCAGACCGACGACAGCGCCACCCTAACGATCACGTCATGCGGATTGACCAGCACCGGGTCGGGCACGCGCTCCACCCGCAGGTCGTTGGTTCCGTTCCAGCAGAGCGCCTTCATTCCATCGCCTCCCGGAAGGTGCCGTTGCCCGCTCCATTCCCACTCCCGCTTCCGCGGGGCTGGCGGTCGATGGTGGCCAGCTCGCCCGTCTCGACCCGCTGCTTCAGCCGGCGCAGAGCCTCCTCGGCCTGGGCTTCCGGAGTGACGCCGAGACGCGCGGCGACCTCCGTGGCCGGAATGCGATAGACCAGCGTCAGCCGCACCTCCGTCCCACGGTCGCCCGGCGCCGGGGTCAGCATCAGCGAGGCTCGGTGCGGCAGCGCCGTCTCACCCACCGTATGCCAGGTCAGCAGCCGGTCCTCGTCGACGCGGTCGAGCACGCAACGCCAGTTCACCGCTTCACTGCCCGGCTTCCCGCCGGATATGGCGATCCATCGGCTTTCGGTGGCAGACAGCACGTCGACCCGCTCCAACTGTGGCATCAGCTTCGGCAGGTTGGCGAAATTGCGCCAGAAGCGGAACACCGTTCCCGGTTCGGATGCGATGGTCACGACCGCCTGGGTGCGTTCCGGCGTCAGCGACCGGCGGCGCGATGCCAAATCATGACTGCGCCAGCCGCCGGGATCGGGAGCAGCGCGCAAGGCCCGGCCGCCAAAGGGCCGCAGGCCCAGGGCGCCGGCAGCGAACAGGCCGGCCCCGCCAAGCGCCAGCATCGCCCCGCCCCATCCCGACCGCCTGAGTCCCAGCACGCCAAGCGCGGTGCCGCCCGCCATCGCCAGCCAGCGGCCTCCGGTCGCGGTATCGGCCGACCCGATCAGGCCGAAGCCCGACCGCAGGGAGTCCGACTGTGGCCAACGCCCCTGACCGGTCAAACTGTTCGACGCCATCGCCGCTCCTTTCCCGTCTGTGCAACACCTATGGATGGAGAACAGCCGGGTTGCGGCTTCGTTGCCTCAGGACATGACCCGCACGGCGCATGACCGGCTGCCTGGCAACCCTGCGGCGTCCCCGCTGTTACCATCGGCAGCAAAGATCCGAAGGGAAGATGGCCGTACCGCCTTTGGAAGCCAGGATGGGCATCGCCGGGGGCAAAGGGTTCCGGACGGCAGTGCTGGAAACCGACCGCGGCCGGCTGGAAGCTCGCTATTACCCGTTACCGGACGGGGCTCTCGTGGTGCTGTGGGTCGGCGGGGTGGTCGGCGGCTTCGACACGCCGGCGCGCGGGCTCTACCCGCGGCTGGCCGCCAACCTGACAGCCGACCTGACAGCCGACGGCATCGCGTCGTCGCGGTTCCACGATCCGCAAGACCTCGATCAGGCCGTCTACGAGTGCGGTGCTGGCTGAGCTTTCTCGGCCGCCAAGGCATCCACCATGAGGCGCTGGCCGGCCATTCCTTCGGCAGCGCCGTTCTCATCCAGGCAACGGCCCCGCAATGTTCGAGGCCTCGGCAGCGGTCTGCCGCGAGGTGCGCGACTGGTTGAAGCCGCAGTTGCTGGACCGGTAAGAAGCACCCGAGACGCTTGCGCCCCTCAGCTTTCCTTCGGCTTGTGCGTATCGCTGACCGGCTGCACGCTTGCCGGCTGCTCCTGCTGCTGCGGCTGGGGTTGCTGCTGTTGCTGGTGGTCGGGCGGCGGCTCGCGGCGCGGCGGGCCGGCCTTGACGTCCTGGTAGACGGCCTTGGCGATCTCCAGCAGCTCCTCCTTCGACAGGCGGCCGGCCAGCGCATAGGCGAGTTGCCCTTCCACCCAGTAGAAGGTGGCGACGTCGCCGTTCTGGGTGAAGCTGAAGCTGGACTGGTTGCCGCTCTGGGGAGCGCCGACGAACAGGGTGATCCGCTTGTTGGCGTCGTTGGCGTACATGTACTGCGCACCGGCGCCCATGTCGGTCGGCAGCGACCGGCCGCCGATCAGCCGATAGCCGACGCGGCCCAGATCCGGACCGAACACGTCGCGGCCGACCCGCTTGGACAGCCAGCCATTCAGCTCGTCCTGGTTGTCGGCGCCGAGTTCCACCTGGAAACGTTCGTCCGACGTGTAGAAACGGTGCGCCTGGGTGGCTTCCTGGGCGAAGGTGGCGAGCGTCTGGCGCTGCTGGGCGACGGGAGCGCCGGCCTGCTGTTCGGCGCCGCGGCCCAACCAGCCGCCGGCCGCACCGGCCACCAGCAGCATCACCGCGGCGGCGAACCGGACCAGCGGGCGGGCGTGCCAGGCCGGGCGGTTGTCGTTGAAGGCGATGCGTCCCTTCAGCCTGTCGGACAGTTCCTGAACCGTATCGCTCGGCGGCTCGCGCAGGACGGTGTCGAACATCTCGTGCAGAAGCGTCGCCTGGGCGCGGTAATCCTCCGCCCGGCGGGCCGCGTCGGGATCCTCGGCCAGCCATCGCTCGACCGCCAGACGGCGGCTGCCGTCCAGCTGTCCGTCCACGTAGGCGTGGAGTTCGTCCTCGGTAACCCGCCCTATGCCTTGATGCGCGCTCATCACTTCACCCGCCGGAGGGTGACGCCACCCTCGTTCGCCAGTTTCGCCCGCACCGCCTCGCGCGCCCGTGACAGGCGCGACATGACGGTCCCGATCGGCACGCCGAGCATGTCGGCGACCTCGTCGTATTTCAGGCCCTCCAGCGCCACCAGAAGCAGCACCTTGCGCTGTTCCTCCGGCAACTCGTCGACCGCGCGCATCATCTCGCGCAATTCGACACGTTCTTCCTGCCGGGCCGGGCTGACCAGCTTCGATTCGACGTCGTCGACGTCGACCTCCTGCGGCCGGGCGGCCTTGGAACGGACCTGATTGACGTGGACGTTGTGCAGGATGGTGAACAGCCACGCCCGCAGGTTCGTCCCCGCCTGAAAGCTGTCGGCGCGCGCCACCGCGCGCGTCAGCGCCTCCTGCACCAGATCCTCCGCATCGGCGCTGTTGCGCATCAGCGCACGCGCATAGCGCCGCAAGGACGCGATGTGGACTTCCAGATCGACCCCGAATTTGCTCAACCGCGCACCCGATCCTTACCGATCACGCCACGGCTCACGCCATGACTTCCCCCCTCCTCCCGAAAGGATGGACGGGACGACACGGCGCCGCAACTCCAGGGCCGGGCCGGCCCGTTCGACCCTGCAGCCGAAGGGAAGACCCGATGCATATGGGTGCGAACGCGCGCCGCGCATCCTTTATTCCAGACTTTGTGAGGCTTGCAGCAAAATTTGTGCGGGACGGCCACGCTTGTGCCGAAAAGGCTTCAACCGGGCATGTCGATAACCGCTGGAGATAGCGATACAGCCATCGTCGCCTTGCCGCGGGGAGCGGTTGGTTGGTGGGCCCGGCCGGATTCGAACCGACGACAACACCGTTATGAGCGGCGGCAAAATACCCGGACAGCGGCGGAAACGCTAGGGTTTTGCTGAACCGGATTCAATCCGGCTGCAAGCGCTTCTGCGCCCTTCAGGGTGGTTGCGTGCCGGTTGCGTGCCGCGGTTTTCTCCAGCCAGACGCACTGAGGCGGTGTAGTGGGCAGCCCTCCCGGCGGGTTAGCCGGATCATTCATGTTTCTGGGGGATTGCCTTGATGACACGCCGTTGGATAGCGCAAACGGTGCGGCATGGAGGGACAGCGGGTTGCGATGACAGGTTCGTACTGAGACACGTCGTCCCGGTCGCTGCCCTAGTCAAATGAACAACTCGTCACTGCTTCGAAAGCCCCAATATCACTTTAAAACCGATCTAGAAGTAGAAATCCCCTCCACTTTCCGTTAATTCCTGCCGCTTTGCCTGGAAGTCCGGCATAATTGTTTCCAGCAAGCGCCAGAATCGCGCTGAATGATTGAGTTCCTGCAGATGGCAGAGTTCATGGGCCACGACGTAGTCAATCAAATCCAGCGGCGCCATGATCAGAAGCCAATTAAACCGGATAGCTCCCGCTTTGTCGCAGCTTGCCCATCTTTTTTCTTGTTCGCGGATTAGAAGCTTGGGTGGTGCAATCCCCAACTTCGCCGAATAGATGCCAACACGTTCAGGTAGCTTTGCTTGAGCCTGTTTCCGATACCAGCGTTTCAGGCCGCTGCGCACCGACAGGCGCGTCAACTCGGGAGAGAGGCCGGCCGTGACCGGAGCGATGAAGTATGCGCCTTTCAGGGAAACCTGTGTCGAAACAATCGAATCGTCCGGCTGGATCATCAGCCGGTAATGCCGTCCAAGATAGCGAAACGACTCGCCGTTCACGAACTCATGCCTGCCATGGAGGGTCCCCGTCTCTTCGAACCGGGCCTTCTTTTCCAATATCCAGGGAAGTTTCCGCCGGATGATGGGCAGGATATCAGCGTCCGGGACGTCGCAGGGTGCCAGCACGCGAAGCCCATCCGCGCCAAAGGACAGGGCCACCGTCTTTCGGCGCGCCGTTCGTTCCACGGTGAAGGAAATGGTCTCGTCACCGACCGTCAGGATGGTCGGTTGCCCCGCATCCATCACCGCACCATCCTGGCACGGGCCACATCCATGATCCTCACGGTCAATGCCTCCATTTCAGCCGGGGCAACCCCGGCAGTGCGCAATTCGGTCTTGATCGCCCGGCGCATCTGACGCTTCACGTCCTCCTTCTGGTGCCAGTCGATGACGGCAAGTTCCTCCAGCGCCGCGGCGATGGCCGTTGCCGGAGCCTCGGGAGACGGACCTACGGCATCCTTGATCAGACCGAAGATGGCGCCCGGCGTACCGCTCAGGCCGGCATCGTCCCGCTCGCCACGCCGTGCCGCACGAAATTCGCCGGCCAAGGCATCGAGTCGGTCCAGAGCGCTGGCCGCATCGATGCGGACTTCCCTGCGAAGGTCGATCAACCGTTGCAGCTTCGACCAGAGGGATTCGTACAGAACCGGATTCTCATCCCGGTGAACGTGGATTTCGTGGCGAAGAGCGTGTTCCATCTCGCTGGCCCGCGCCTCGTCCGATGCCAGCGCCTTCATCTGCGCCTGGAACTCGGGCGACAGGATGGACAGAGGCGCGAGAATCTGTTCCACGCCATCGGCGCGCATGTGTTTCTCGATCAGGTCCCCGACCAGCGCTCCATAATGGCGGACGCTCAGGTGGTCGTCCCGATAGCGCCGCCGGGCCTGGGCGCGGATGCGCGCCAACCACTTCAGGTCGGGCAGGAAAGGGTCTTCCAGAGCCGCCGGGTTCGGCAACACCATGTCCACCGCTTCGGCATAGCGCCTGAAGGCGAGGTCGAAGGCGGCGCGCACATCCTCCGGTTCCAGCAGCCCGATGCAGGACTCTTCGTCCGCCCGGTTCATCCCGTCGAAGAAGCGCATGGCAGCGCGGTGGCGGCTCCGCATCTGCTCGGTCTTCTGGCTGAGCGACAAAAGCGCTCCCGCCAGATCCTCGCTGTCGAAGAGGGCCAGGGCATCGGAGATCCGCTTGTTGTCACCCCAGTAATCGACGACGAGGCCATGCGTCTTGCGACCCTGCCGGCCGTCGGCGGTGCGGTTCACACGGGCGATGGCCTGAAGCAGCGTGTGCTCGCGCAACGGCGCGTCGAGATACATCACCTGCTCGACCGGAGCGTCGAATCCCGTCAGCAGCATGTCGCACACCACCAGGATCTTCAGCGGATCATCGTCATCCCTGAACCGCTCGATCATCCGGTCGCGATCCTTCGGCGTCAACTGGTGAGCCTTCAGGCGCGCCGTGTCGCCGTTCGAGGCGGACATGATGACCGCACTCTCCGGCCCGCCCAGCCGGTCCAACGCCTCCTTATAGGTGACGGCGGCGTCGCGGCTGACGGCGACGATCTGAGCCTTGAAACCGTTCGGCTCGATTGCCGCGCGATAATGGGCCAGCAGGTCCTTGCACACCTCAGCGATGCGCTGCGGCAGTTCGGCGACCGTCTGGGCCAGCGGCGCCTTGCGCTTCAGCTCCTCGAACTGCTCGTCCGTCAGGTCGGGACAGGCGGCGCGCAGCTCCCGTTCCAGGTCCCTGCCCTCGATCCGCAGATGCACGTCCCGCATCTCGTAGAAGATCGGAACCGTCGCCCCGTCCCGCACCGCCTGATCGATGGGGTAGCGGTGGATATAGTCGCCGAATTCTCGCAGCGTGCTGCGGTCCTTCTTGTCGATGGGCGTCCCGGTGAAGGCGATCATGCAGGCGTTGGGCAGCCCGGCCCGCATCCGTGCGGCCAGTTCGCGATACTGCGAGCGGTGCGCCTCGTCCACCATCACGAAGACGTTCGACGCCTGGGTGATGAAGGATGTCCGGCTGGGCACCGCGGTGTGGAACTTGTGAACCGTGGTCAGCACGGTGGTGCCGGCCCCGCCCGACAGCAGATCGCGCAGATGGTCGCCCGACTTCGCCTGGACCGGGTTGGGAAAGCCGCTGCGCAGGAAGGTGCCGGCGATCTGCTGATCGAGTTCGATGCGGTCGGTGACGATGACCAGCGTCGGGTTCGCCGCCATGGGCAGGCGGCGCAGTTTGGTCGCCAGAAACACCATGGTCAGCGATTTGCCGGAGCCCTGGGTGTGGTGGATCACCCCGCCCCGCTGGGCCGGGTCGCCGGCTCCTTCGATCCGCTTCACCGCCTCCTGGACGGCGATGAACTGTTGATAGCGGGCGAGCTTCTTGATGCGGCGGCCCTGCTCCGTTTCGAAGACGATGAAGTTGCGCACCAGATCCAGCAGGTTTACCGGCGCCAGAAGACCGGCGAGCAGCACGTCCTGCGCGCTCGGATCCCGCCCCAGACGGTTCATAAGGTCCGTGCGGGAGCGCGGGTAAGGCTCCTTCCACTCCGCCCAGTGGCGATAGGGGGTGCAGACGGTGCCGTATTTCGCCTCGCCCCGCGCCAGGACGATGCAGAGCTGCGCCATCTCGAACAGCCGGGGCGCGCCAAGTCCGACATAATCGCCGAGTCCCTGATAGCGCCCGAACTGCTCGATGCCGTCGCCGATGGGATCGGCGAGGCCGGGCGCCTTGCATTCGATAACGCAGAGCGGCAGACCGTTCACATAGATCAGGATGTCGGGAATGATCTCCTGCCGCGGGCCGCGCAGACGGATCCGGCGCGCATATTCGAAGCGGTTGTTCGCGGGCGTGTCGAAGTCGAGGAAGCGCACGGTCCGGTCCTGCCGCCGTCCGTCCGCGTCGGTCTGGCCGAGCGCGATGCCGAAGGTCAGCAGCGTGTGCCCCTTCTCGTTCGTCTCGATCAGATCGATGCCGGTCAGGCGGTTGACGGTGGACACGGCGCGGCGTGCATTGTCCTCGTCGATCCACGGATTCAGCCGCCGCACCGACTCCAACAGGCGGCCGTGCAGAACGGCATCCGCCGGTCCCTCCCGCAGGTCCGCCACAGCGTCCGGCGTCAGCGGGGCATAGCCCAGCACGTCCTCCAGAAGGGCGGCCGCCGGAAGCTCCACCTCGATCAGCTCTTCCTGTCGGCGCGCTTCGGTCATTCGGCGGCGGCCTCGTGCGGCGGAGCGGTCTCGAACCGGGCGATCATCGATGCCGGCAACCGGACCCGGCCGGACAGCAGTTCCTGCGCAAGTGCGTCCTTGGTGGCACGCAACTCCGACAGATGCGCACGTTCGGCCGCGATGCGCCGGTCGAACGCCTCACCAGCATCGGCGATGGCTATCTGTTCGTCGAGCGGGGGGAGAAGCAACTTGAGGCCTTTCAGTTCCTTGACGTTCAGATGCTGTTGTGCGAGGCCACCCTGCAAAACCGCAATCTGCCGCTTTGCCAATGATGAGTTGAGGAATTGGGTCAGAAACCCTGGAACGGCATTCTTACCTATCCTGGAGATAAGGATATCGATACAGTTTGCGCCATCGAGATCATCAGGAACAACAGCACTGATACCTGGAACCCCAGTCCGTACCGTTACAACATTGCCCGCCCTCAACTCGGACTTTTTATTTGCCTTATGAGCTTTCTCCGAAATAAGAACCATATTGGAGCGGTCAACTTGGTTTTCCTTTACATTCAGGGACCGAAGAGCAGGAACCCCAACGTCTGCGTATAGCGATGCAGGTTGAACAACGATGCCAACCTGTATGCTGAGACACGCCTCGTCATACCTGACCAGTTGCCATCCGGCCGGCATATGCGTAACGCCCTCGGCCACCCGCCCAAGCACCCACCGCTCAGGCAGCGGCACCATCCGCGCCCACTCTCCGGCCAACCCGCGCGTCAGCAGTTCGCGCATGACGGCGGTCTTGGCGTGCTCGACTTCCTTGATAAGGAGTTCGACCGCCTCGATAGCGCTGCATACTTCCGACAAGACGCTTGCAATTGCGCATTGTTCGCTCAACCGCGGCATCGGACGCCGAATGGAGCAGAAGTCGGAAAAGCTTGTCGTCCTCCGCTTCCCTTCTTTATTGGCCCCTTGAGAGAGGGCGGAGTAGACTTGGACGATCCTACGGTCTCGAAGCACCAAATCCAAAAAATCGGAGTTTACACTACCACTTGCACAGAAAGTAATGTAAGCCGGACTAACAATAGCTTCCTCGTGCCCGCGATACTTTCCAACCGCTCCATAATAAAGAGACATCGGCGCTGCCGAAAATTCTCCAGGCTTGAGAATTTTGTAGAGGCTTTGATCCTGGCTGGAGACTTCCTTCGTATAGGTTTCCGCCTGCGGAACAATACCGGACTTTGTAACACTCATAATTGGAAGGTTTGAGCGCGCGCGCCCGACTCTTCTGTCCGTCTCAAGACACACGCTGCCGAGTTGAACGGGAGTCCACCCAGAGGGCTGCCTAAACCACATATCCCATCTCCTTCAACAGCGCGTCCATGCGGGCGGCTGCTTCATCGCGCTTTGCCTCGACCTCGCGCAGACGAGCGAGAACGGCGGCGACGTCGATGGGTTCTTCCGGTTCCAGGGTGTCGATGTAGCGGCTGATGTTGAGGTTGTAGTCGTTCTCCGCGATCTCCGCCATCGGCACGACCCGGCAGAAGCGGTCCTCGTCCGTCCAGGCGCGGAAAGCGTCCACGATCCGGCGGATGTGGCCATCGGCCAGGATGTTCTTTTTCGGCCGCGGATCGAAACAATGGGCGGCGTGGACGAAAAGCACCTGCTTCTTCCGATTCGCCGCCTTGGCGCGGTTGAGGATCAAGATGGCAGCGGGAATGCCGGTACCGGCAAACAGGTTCTCCGGCAGGCCGATCACCGCCTCGACCAGATCGTGCTTCAGGATGCCCTCGCGGATGCGGCCGTCGCCGCTGCCGCGGAACAGAACGCCGTGCGGCATGACCACGCCGCAGACGCCGTTGTGGTTCAGCGTCGCCAACATGTGCTGGACGAACGCGAAATCGCCGGTGTTCTTGGGCGGCAGCCCATAGGGAAAGCGCTTCAGCGGGTCCTTGGCCGCCTCCTCGGCGCCCCACTGGTCCAGCGAGAAGGGCGGGTTGGCGATCACCCTGTCATACAGCATCAGGTTGCCGTCGGCGTCCAGCAGACGCGGGTTGCGGATGGTGTCGCCCTTTTCGATCCGCGCGTCCATCAGGCCGTGCAGCAGCAGGTTCATCTTGGCGATGGCCCAGGTGCCCAGGTTCTTCTCCTGGCCATGCAGGGTCAGGTTCAACGGCTCACCACCGCCCAGCAGGCGCCCCTTTCGGCGCAGCACATGTTCGGCCGACTGGATCAGCATGCCGCCGGACCCGCAGGTGGGATCGCAGACCCGCATGCCCTCCTGCGGGTCGAGCAGTTCGACCAGCAGATGCACGACCGTGTAGGGCGTGTAGAACTCGCCGCCCTTCTTGCCGGCGTCGTCGGCGAACTTCTCCATCAGGTATTCATAGGCGCGGCCCAGCATGTCCGGCTCGGCCAGATCGGCGTTGCGCAACGAGATGCGCGAGAAATGATCGATCAGCCGGGCCAGCACGCCTTCGCGGTTCTTGGGTTCGCCCAGGCGGGATTCGTCGAGGAAGTTGATGTTGCGCAGCACGCCGTCGATGACCGGGTTGGCCTCCTCCAGCGCGCCGCACGCCTTGTTCAGCTCGTCGCCGATATCGACGGTCAGCGTCTTCAACACCGGCCAGCGCGCGCGCTTCGGCACGAAGAACTGATGCTCGTCCGGGTCTTCCCAGGCGATCTCCGACTCCATTCCCTCGGCGATCAGCGCCTCCGCCTCCTCCTCGAAGCGGTCTGACAGGCGCTTCAGGAACAGGAAGCCGAAGATGTAATGCTTGTAGTCCGAACTGTCGATCGAGCCGCGCAGGATGTCGGCTGCGGCCCAGAGGTGGGTGTTCAGACGGTCGCTGGTCAGGGTCATATCTGTTCTCGGTCGTTCGGCGTCAGAAGATAGCGCACCGCAATGTTCAAGCCCAGGTCGCGGCGCATGTCGGCGGCATGGACGGCGTGACGGCAGGCCGCTTCGCTTTCGGCGATAAGCGCCGCCGCCCGGTGTTGGACGTCCATCGGCGGCACGGGAATGGGCAGGTCGGCCAAATCCCGCGCGGTGATGGAGATCTGGTTGGTCACGCCGCGCGAGATGCCGGCGATCAGCTTGGCGAAGGACCCGCTTTTCAGGATGGCGTACAGCACCGGCCCGAGGAGGAGCGGTCCGGGACGGATGACCAGCAGGTTAGCGCTCGCCACCGCGCCGGCCGCGTTCATTCCGACCCAGCCGACTTTCGGCGCCGATCCCTTTGCCGCTACAAGCACATCGTTAGGACGGACGACGTAACGTTCAATGGGTGTTTTGTCCGAAACCAGCAACAGGGCGACCGGCTCGGCCACGCCGACTTGTCCCTCTCCGATATCGCGCACCGTGATGAAGGGGATATCCGTACCGTTGGCCGGCGGATCGCCGCGTGGAGGCGCCATGCCCGCGAAGACCGCCTCGGCAACCTCGCCCAATGGCCTTAGTGGGCCGTTCGTCATTCACTATTTCTCCCTCATCCGTACGCTCACAACCTATTCCGGTGGCACAAAACCGTCAATCGTAGAATGCTATGCTATAACAAGCCCGAAGGAAATCGCGTCGGAACAGCGGACCACCCGTCGCCGGAATCAGTACGTAGAGTGCTACGCATAATTTTTCGTTGACAGTGTACCCCAATACCCCCATCGTTTGGGGCAGGGCGAGCCCGCCCCCGACAACCCAGGGGTTTCCGAAGATGATCAAGCGCTCCAGGAATAGCGGTGTCCGGCTGACGGCCAGCGATGCCGCGATCGTCAAAGGCATGCGGCAACGCGGCGACCGCCAGCACGACATCGCCTCGTTCTTTGGCGTCAATGCAGGACGAATCGCGGAAATCTGCACAGGGAAGCGGTTCGCCTCCGTAATGCCGGCCGAGTCTGAGAGCCTGCCGCCGCAGGGTCCCTACCTCACGCTCGCCCAGCGGTGGCGGAGCGAAACGCCGGCTCGCATGACCGGCCGGTGGTGAAAAACGCCATGGAACTCCTGACGTTCGACACTGTGATGCGCCGCGCAGAAAAGGCAACCAATCGCCATCTGCTGCTGGGCAACGGCTTCAGCATCGCGTTGAAGCCGGATATCTTCCACTATGCCTCGCTTTACGAGGCGGCTGACTTCAGTGCGGCACCGAAGGTCAAGGATCTGTTCGAGGCACTGGGCACGCGCGACTTTGAGACGGTCATCCGGCATCTGACGGATACGGCCAAGGTGGTTCGCGTCTACTGGCCGGAGCGGGTCAAAGCGATTGCCCGGCTCGAAGAGGACGCCGCCGCGATCAAGAACGCCCTGGTGTCGGCCATTGCCCGCAACCACCCCGCTCGGCCGTACGAGATCAGTCCCGAACAGTACGCCCATTGCCGGCACTTCCTGATGCCGTTCAAGCACATCTACACCCTGAACTACGATGTGCTGCTTTATTGGGCCCTGATGCAGACCGAGGTGGATGACCTCAAGCTTCTCCCCGATGACGGCTTCCGTCACCCGGAAAACGATCTGGATGCGCCCTACGTGTCCTGGCAAGAGGCAAATTCGCCGACCGTCCACTACCTGCACGGCGCACTCCACTTGTTCGACGCAGGGGCGGAAATCACCAAGTACACATGGTCGAAGACGGACGTTCCCCTGGTCGACCAGATCCGCCGGGCGCTGGACGATAGCAAGTATCCCATCTTCGTCACCGAAGGCACCAGCGCGAGCAAGCGGGCGAAGATCCTGCACAACGCCTATCTCCACAAAGCGCTACGCAGCTTTGAAGCTGTCTGCAAACCCGCGAACAGTGCCCTGGTCATTTTCGGCCATTCCCTCGCCGAGAACGACCAACACATCCTTCGCTGCATCGCCAAAGGCGCGATCGGTCAGGTCTTCGTCAGCTTGTATGGTGATCCGAACACGGCGGGGAACAAGGCGATCATCAAAGGGGCTTCCCGGTTGATGGCGGGACGGGAAAAGGACCGGCCTGCCGCGAAGCTCAACATCAGCTTCTTCGATGCCGCTTCGGCTGAGGTCTGGGGATAGGTCGCGATTGTGGGCAACCTATCCGCCCCGCGCATCATCGGCCCGCAACGCGCCGCGCAGGATCACGGTGATCGGCTCCCCAGCCTCCAGCGTGATTACCGGGGCGCGGTCGAGCAGGTCCTTGGTGACCTTGTCGAGCGGGCTGTCCAGGTTGCGGCCAAGCATTGCTCCGAGCAGGCTGCCACCTCCGGTCAGGGCGGCGGTTGTCAAATCCACGGCGGTGCTGGCGGCGATGAGCAGGCCGGTGCGGAACCACGGCACCTCCACATTGCCCGGTAGGCCGCTCGCTCCCGTGGTGTCGGCGATCATGGCGGCGACGGTGACGGTGTCGTTCTTCGGCCAGGGGCGGGTGATCACCGGGTTGGCGATATCGATGCGTTTCTGGCCGCGCGACATGGCGGGGGTATAGGCCATGCTCAGCATTGAACCGGCCGGTACCGCCAGACAGGAGAAGCCGGCGTCCCAGACGTCGCGGGTCACCATGGCGGTAACGATGCCGCCGTGTTCGCTCACCACCCGCGTGATGGTCTGCGCCGGGATCGGAGTGCCGGACGGCACAACACAAGCACCGTCGACCGACACGAAATCGGAGGCAGCGAGGCCCCCTTCACCGTTCTTCCCCTCCTCCTTGCGGCTCCAGCCGCCGACGCCGGCCTCCATCGCCTTCTTGCGCAGTTCGTCCTCCTTCGAGGCCGCCTTGGCCTGTGGCCGGGGCGGCGGCGGGGCGGGCTCCCTCTTCTCGATGCGGGGAGCCGGCGGCGGGAGCGGCTTGGGTGCCATGTCCTCGTAGCTGGGCAGCCGCGGCTCCGGCTGGGTCGGGCCGAGGGCGACCGACAGCTTCGGCAGGCCGCCGGCTCCCTGGCTGCGACCCAGCATGTAGGCCACCAACCCCAGCCCCATCACGACGGTCGCCACCAGCAGGATGCGGACGACGTGCGGGCCGGAGGTGATCACCCGGTGGCGGGCCAGCGGGTCGGGCGGCAGCGGCGGCGGGGTGTCGTTGACCGATGTCACGGGCGGGTCCTCCGGATATGCACCTCCTGCGCGCCGATCGCCAGCAGCAGGTGGTCGTGGATGCCGGCGACGCGGTAGGTGGCGTTCACCCGGCCGTACTGGACGGGGATGCGGGTGCCGTCGGCGCCGATGCGCCAGAGGATCGGCGCCCCGTAGGCGCCGAGCGCGCCGGGGGTGAAGTTGATGATGGTCACCTCGCCGTCGTCGCACACCGGCGGCTGGCCGTCGGCGGTCGGCACCGGCCGCCACTTCGGCGTGTCGCCGTCCAGCGTGTAGGTGCAGCGCCGATCCCGGTACGCCAGCTCGGTGGTGCGGTCGCTCCGGTCGCCAACCGTGCCTGAAACAGCCCCGGTTTGCCCGTTCAGCGTCGCGAGATAATCCTCGGGATAGCGCCAGCGCACCTCGACGTGGTGGGTGCGCTTGTGGGTCTCGACGTTGAGGTCGTATTTCCGTTCGCTGGTGAAGAGGGAGATCTGCTGGTTGAGGCCGGCCCGGCGCGGCATGAAGGCGATGCACTCGGTGCGCTGAACGCCCTTGCCGAAGCTGTAGGGTTGGTGGGGAATCCACACCTGTGCACCCGGCGCCACGATGTCGCGCACCACCTCGCCCGGCTTCAGGCAGACCAGCGTTTGGTTCCCCTCGGCCATGTAGACGAGGTACTGCAGGTCAGGCTGGTACCAGTATTCGCAACTCTTGCCCTTGAAGCAGGTCAGCGTCGGCAGGTCGAGGGCGGCCTCGTTGGCCTGCCCGACCCAACTGCGGGTCTGCGCCCGCGACGGCCGCGGCTCCGCCTTCTCCTTCGGCTCCCGCTCCATCGCCGTCGGCGGGATGTGCAGGTCGGCCAGGGTGTAGGGGCGCTGCCGAGTGGCGGGACCGGCGGTCGGCGCCGAGGGTGACTCGGTAGCGCAGGCGGCCAGCAGCGGCAGCGCCAGCAGGGAAACCGGGAGTCTCATGGCTGGGGCTCCATCGTCTCGGATTGGGGGATGGGGTGGGCTTTGGCCGGTTCCTTCGTCTCGGCCTTCAGCGGCGTGCCGCTGGGCTCGGAGAAGCCGGAGATCGACACGCCGTCGAGCGCGCCGTCGCGCGAGGGACCGTCCACGGTGACAACGGCGGCGCTCATCAGGGTCTTCGAGCGCGGCTTGAAGTCCCGGTACACCGTCTCCGTCCACACCACATAGAAAGCGGTAGCGCCGGTCTTCGGGTCGGCCTCGCGCTCCTGGACGCGGATGTCGGCGACGTCGCGGGTCCAGCCCTCGGCCGGGTCAAGGTCCGCCGCCAGCAGGGCGTCCCACTTGCGCTCGGCGCCGCCGGTCAGCCGGGCGCGGGCGGCGGCGCGGTCCCTGGCGCGCATCACCGGGTCGGTGCCGATCTGCCGCTGCCAGCGCACGAACCACTGGACGGCGTTGATCCGCGCGCCCTTGCTCACGGTGATGGTGTTGTCCAGCAGCACGAGGCGTTGGTGGCCGTCCATCTCCTGCTCGACGCGGTAGACCGGCTTGTACCGGGCGATCTCCACCAGCTTGCCGGCGATGCGCAGGTTGTCCCAGGTCATCAGCGTGCCCCAGGACAGGCCGAGCACCGCCAGGGCGAAGGTCCAGCGTTTCAGCCGCAGAGCCTTGGCTTCGCGACTGGCGCGATAGGTCATGGCAGCGAGGTACTTGGCGCTGTCGGGCACGGCCGCCGGTGGCGGGTCGTAGACGTTGACGACGCGCTCCTTCATGACGGGTCGATCTCCTTGTCGTCGGCGCGGCGATCCGTTCCGGGCGACTGGCCCGGCGGGTCCTGCGGCCGTTCGGTGGCGTTGGAGGCGGTGCGGCGCAACCACGACTCTTCGCCGCCCCATTGCTCGATCAGGCGGCTGGCCTGCCCGCGGGTGAGATTGGGATCGACGGTGCGGCCGGCGGCGAGGCGGTCGAGTTCGCCGCGCTGGGCATCGGTCATCGGCTTGTCCCAGCCGCTGCCGCGCGGGGCCGAAGCCCGGGAACCGCCGAAGCGGCCGGCCGGGTAACGGCGCCCGGCCGAGGTGCCGGTGGAATCACCGCCGGTCCCGCCACCAGCACTGCCGCCGGTGCTGCCGACAGACGCGGTTGCACCCGTCGTCACATGACGAAGGCCGCTCCACAATGCCGAGGCGCCGACGGCGAGGCTGCCGGGTGCCCCGGTGGTGGCGGCCGCCGCACCCGCCATGGTGCGCATGCCGAGCCAGCCGGCGGTCCACAGCGCGGCCAGCGCCGTCACGCCGTCCATCACCGGGCCGCCGTTCACCAGGCCGGCGGCGGCGCGCGGCGCCTTGATGGCGAGCACGAAGATCGCTGCCGCCAGCACCGCCACGCCGAAGGCCTGGGCCAGGGTCGGGGTGCCCTGGAAGGTCAGCGCCAACAGGGTGGCGCTGCACATCGCGATGATGCAGCCGAGCACGAGCAGCTTGAGCGCGGTGGCCGCGATGTAGCCAATGGCGCGCTCGGCCACGAAGCTGGTGGGACCGAGCAAGGCGAAGGGGATGGCGAGGTAGGCGGCCAGCGACAGCAGCCGGTATTCCAGAAAGGCGAGAAAGACCTGGATCGCCAGGACGCAGAAGCTGACGATCACGACCAGGGCGGCCAGCAGGAAGATGACGATCTCGACGAAGTTCAGGAAGAAATCGACCGGCCCGAGCATCTCCTTGACGCGCTGCATCAGCGGGATGACCGCCTGGATGCCGAGGTGGGCGATGTAGCCGGGATCGTCGAGGGCGAAGCCGCCGCCCGGCACGAGGTTGAGCCCCTGCTGGGCGGCGGCCTGCATCAGCGCCGCCGAGCCGGCGGGGAACCACTCGACCAGCGCGCCGACGGCGGCAAACTTCAGCAGCATGCGCAGGAAGGGGCCGTGCACCGCCGCCTTGCCCTCGAACAGCCAGAGCAGCAGCGCCAGCGTGTAGGACAGCATCATCAGCAGGCGCAAAGCGGTCTGCACGTCCGGCCCGAGCAGGCCAAGGCCGGTGACCACGGCGGCGGTGAGCTGATGCAGGACGACCGACAGGGCGCTGACGTCCATGGCCGGTCACTCCTGTACAGAGCGGGCCGGAACCGGCCGCTCATACCGGCCGATGCCCTCCCAGGCCGGGTTGCTGCGCTCCAGCCGTTCCAGGGCCGAAGCTCCCGTGTCGGAGCGGACGTAGAGGACCAGGGCCACGGCGCCGATGACGCTGACGAACAGCATGGCGCCGAGGGCGAGGAGAATGTGCCGGATGCCCATGGCTCAGCTCCCCGGTGCGCCGTAGGTGTCGAGGCCCTGCCAGTTGATGCGGGTGTGCTGGCGGGCGCGCTCGACGGCGGCCTGCTCGTAGTCGAGCTGGGCTTCCGCCGCCCGATGGTGGGCCGCCTGCATCATCAGGAGCTGGCCGGCGACCTCGGCGTTCAGCAGCGTCGCCTGGGTGCCGGCGTCGATGGCGCAGGTCTGGCCGTCGCACGCCTTCAGCGCCGCCATCAGCACCCGGGCGCGGGCCGGGTAGTCCTCGATCCCGGTCATCACGTCGGCCGAGACCAGCTTGCTCGCCCGGCTGGCGTCCCGGGCGAGACGCGCCTGTTCGGCCTGATGCTCCGCCAGCGCCGCGGCGCTCATCCCCTCGGGCAAGGCATCGGGGTAGAGGTCGGCGAACTGCTGGCCGACGCCGTCCAGGCTCCACAGCACCCGGTCCACCAGACCGGCCGCGCGGCGGGCGTCGCCAAGCCGGACGGCCACGTCGACGCGGGTGTCGAGATCCGAGAGGCGGCGCATGCGGATCATGTTGTCGATCTGGGTGAGCATGTGCGCGGTCTGGGCGATGATCTCGACTTCCTGGCGCTGCACCATGTCCTCGACGATGCGCGGCCGGCTCTCCACGATCGGGCAGCCGGGCGCCTGGGAGCCGCCGCTCCCCGTCACGCCGGATGCGGCCCCCATGGCGGCTCCGGCAGCTCCGCCGGTGACGTAACCGGCGACGACCGAAAGCGCGGTGCCGAACAGCCCATCGCCCTCCTCGGAGAAGCAGCCTCCTCCGCCACCACCGCCGAAGAAGCTGTTGAGCAGCCCGCCCAGGAAGGCGTGGGCCGGGGGCGGGCCGGCGGTCAGGCCGACCGTGAGGGCGAGCGCCGCCGTGGCGGCGCGCAGGGTGCGGGTCCTCATGGGGTTTCTCCTTCATGAAGCGTCTCCAGGGTGTCGGCGGCCTCGGCCAAGCCGTGACGGCGCAGCCATTCCGCGGCGAAGCGCTGCGACCCGGCCTCGGTCCTCAGTTCGAAGGCCCGGCGCTTGTGGGCCGCCCCGCCGCAGCCACAGACGGCCAATGCGGCAGGATCAAGGGTGAGCTGGCCGAGCCGGCTGCCCTCGGGCGTCTTGAAGAAGACGTCGCGGCGCGGCATGGCGCGGGCGACCTGCCCGGCCTGGGTGGCGTTCAGTCCCCAGTCGCGCAGAATGCTCCGCTTGGCGGCGTTGGGGTCGGCCAGCAGCACCAGGACCTGGATGGTCTTCAGCATCGCCGCGATGGCCGAGCCCTCGATGTCGTCGAGCTGGTGGGTGGCCAGCACGAGGGCCACGTTCTTCTTCGGGCCGCGCCGGCGCAGCTCGTCCAACTCGGCCGGCTGGTGCTTGAGCGCCTTGAACGCCTCGTCCACCAGGAACAGGGTCGGCCGGCCGTCCTCGAACAGCCGGTAGAAGCGGCGGAACAGCGCCCTGATCACCGGGGCGGCACCGGGGCCGCGGTCGATCAGCGCGCCGATGTCCACCGTGGTCCAAGCGGAGCCGAGAAAGCGATCCTCCGCCGCATCGACGAGGTCGCCGTAGGGGCCGCCGCGGCAGTAGGGCTCCAGCGCGATGCGGACGATGTTGTCCTGCACCAGATGGGCGAGGTGCGACAGCGTGCGTTCGGCCGGCGGTGAGACGGCCAGCAGGTGCAGGGCGGCGTCCACCACGTCGCCGGCTTCGGCCGCCGACAGGTTGCCCGGCGCCAGCACGCCCTGGAGGCGCAGCAGATCCATGACGAAGCCGTGGCCCCAGGCGAAGCCGTTGGGGGTGTCGACGTCGGCCAGCGGCTGCAAGGCGAGGTCGCCGAGCGCCCCGTCGCCGGAGCCCATGGAGAGGAACTCGCCGCCGGCCGCCCAGGTCGCCACCAGCGACGTGCTCTCGGTGGCGTCCACGTCGATCCACACCACGCGTCCATTTGGGACGCGGGCGAGGAACTGATGGCCCATGAAGGCGAGCACGGTGGATTTCCCGGTGCGCGGCGGGCCGATCACCAGCGCCGCCCCGTCCTGCCCCTGGTGGATGTCGAGCATCAGCGGGGTGCCGCCCTCGGCTTCCAACTGCATCAGCGGATCGCACTTGAGGTGCGGGTTGCGCTCGGGTCCGCCCCAGGCGGAGGAGAGGATGAGGAAGTCGGCGAGTTGGACCTGGGTCAGCGGCACCTTGCGCGGGTTGGGCCGCACATGGCCGGGCAGCGTGCCGTACCACGCGCGCTCGGCCCCCCAGGTCTCCTCGATGACGGTGAAGCCCAGCGTGCGCAGCGCCTTGACCAGCTCGTCGCGGCGTTCCTCCACCTCCTCCACCGAGCGGCCCCACAGCACGGCGGTCGGCGTCATCCAGCCCGAGCTGGTGCCGGCCTGTTCGGCTTCCAGGCGTGCGGCCTCGGCCTCCAGCGCCTCCATCACGCCGACCGGGTCGTGGCGCAGGGCGGCGTAGCCGCCGACGGCGCGCAGCAGAACGGAGCGCCAGTCGTAGGAGGTGTCGTCGTGCTTGCGCCAGAGGGCGGCGAAGACGCCGCGGGCCTGGACGTGGTCCATCGCCTCGAAGCGCACCGACCAGCGGAACTCGAACGGCAGCTTGTCCAGCACGTTGAGCAGGCCGGGATGGCTGACTTTGGGATAGCCGCCGATGCCGATCATGCGGACCGGCCACTCGGCCCCGCCGTTGCTCCAGGCCGGGAACGAGCCGGGCTTGAAGCCGACGTCCACGAGGTTGGCCTTGATCGGAAACCCCGGAATGTCGGGGGCGGTGACGTGGCGCTGGTAGAAGGGCGAGACACAGTTGTGCAGCAAGGTCTGCACTCCGTCGTCGTCCAGCATCCTAGCCCAGCCGACGGCGCGGCCGAGCAGGGAGGCGAACTGGAGCACGAGCTGGCGGAAGGGCTCGACGTGGTCGCGCATGACGTCGGGCTTGACGCGTTCGGGTGGGTTGCGGGTGAACCAGGACGCCACGGTGCGGGTCGTCGGCCGGGACGGCGTATACGTGATCGCCACGAAGGTGCGGGTGCGAAGCTGCCGGCCGGTGTCGTCGAGGCGGTCACGCCGCTCCCGATCAATCAGCTCGGACACCGGGTGCGTTCCGGTGGAGCGCGGATAACCACCGACCTCGCGCCGCTGCATCTCGAAATGGAAGGTCCAGCCGCCGGTGAAGGGGAACAGCACGTTGCCGGCGGCCAGCGCCGTCTGCATCCGCTCGGCCGGGTCCTGACCGTCCTGGTCGCGTCCGCCGTACTCGACGACGGCCATCAGCGCGCCATCTTCCTCCAGCAGCACCACGCCGGGCCAGACGAAGCAATCCCACGGCAGGTGCCGGGACAGGGAATCGAAGCCGTCGTCGAAGGCGGTCAGGTCGAGCATGCCTCACCTCGGGGCGCGGTAGGAGGAGAGGGATAGCGAGCGGCCGCGGGTGCGCAACGCCCGCAGCAGCCAGGCCGAGGCGTTCTGGCGGACGATCTCCAGCCACCAGGGATCGCGGCGCGTCAGGTAGCGCGCCGTCAGGAAGACGAGCAGGAACCCCGCCACCGCCTGCGGGATGGCGCTGAGCGCCAGCCACAGCTCCGCGGCCAGCCAGACGGCGATGGCCAGCAGTTCCATCGGCACGCCGAGCGGCATCTTGGTCGGCCGCACCGAGGTGCGGCGCACCGGCTTCTCCCAGCCATCGGGGACCGACGGCGGCGGCAGCGGGGTCTCCACGACTCAGCCCCCCGCCAGCGCGATGATGGCGTCGCGGGCACCGTAGGCGGCGGCACCGGCCACGGTGAAGACGAAGACCACCACCCCGGCGATGCGGGAGAACATCGCCGCCACCAGCGCCAGCAGCAGCCCGGCGGTGACGGCGATTGGCACGAAGTTGGTGTCGAACACCGCCTGCCAGGACAGCAGTTCCGCGCCGAGATTGGCGATCACTTGGGCGCGCGCCGGCTGCGCCGTCCACGCCAGCACCAGCGCCAAGGCCACTCCCCGGCGCGCGTTACCGTTGCTCCGCATCATCACCTCCACCGTCAAACTCCCTCGCCCCCAGCGGGCGGAGGACGAACCCCCGGTCCGGGTCGAAGCGCTCGACCCGGACGATCTCGTTGACGAAGCGCTTGCCCGTGCGGTCACGGGCGAGGTGCACCACCGCGTGCACCGCCTTGGCGATCCAGCGCATCTGCAGGGCGTCCATGGCGACGCCACCGAGGCCGACCATCTGGGCGATGCGGTCGAGCGCGTCCCAGGCGGAGCCGGCGTGCACGGTGCACAGCCCCGGATGCCCGGTGGTCCAGCCGACCACCATCTGCCGCGCCTCGGCCCGGCGCACCTCGCCGAGCACCAGGTGCGTCATCGGCACGCGCAGCGCGTTGGCGACCAGCGTCTCCAGGGTGACCGGCGGATCGGCCCACGGGTCAGCGATCATGGCGTAGGCGTGCGGGCACGGCGGCTCGAACTCGTAGGGGTCCTGGAGCACCGCCGGCAGGCCCTCCCGGAAGGCCGGTTCCTCCAGGCAGGCGCGCAGCAGCGTCGTCTTGCCGGTGTCCACGTCGCCGGCGATCACCACGGTGCGGCGCCCGTCGATCAGCCGGCGGATAAGCCGCGCCTGGAGTGTTGTCGCGGCGCCGGAGAGCACCCAGTCGTCGAGCGTGATGCGGCCGCGGTAGGGCTTGCGGATCGAGCAGGCCGGGCCGGTGGTGACCGGCTCGATGTCGGCGTGAATGCGCTCGCCGGTCTCCGGCAGGGTGACGTCGAGGGTCGGGCGGTCGCGGCGCAGCTCCTTGCGCTGGAAGCCGGCGACGTAGGCGAGGAAGCGGCGCACCTGATCGGGGTCGGCCTCGCGCACGAACTCCGGCGACGGGCCGTTCTTGACCAGAACCCGGCAGGTGCCCTGACCGCGCAACGGCGGCAGCACCAGGACGTTGGCGACGTCCTCACGGGAGAGCAGGTCGCCGAACAGCCCGTCCATCAGCCGGCGCAGGGCCAGCAGCAGCATCTCGCGCCGCGCCGGCTCGTCGATGACCACCAACTCGGTCATGCCCCGGCCTCCTTCGGGTGGAAGCCGTCGCGCACGCTGGGCACCGTGCGCCGGGGATGGCCGAGCTGTTCCAGGATCGCCGCCTTGGTCGCGGCCACATCCGCCGGGTCGAGGTCATGCACGAGGTTGAGGACCGCGACCACGGTGATCAGCAGGTCGTCGATGCGGGCGACGGTGGCCTCCAGCCGCTCGGTCTTCGCCCGCTCGTTGGCGATGGCGTCCAGCCCCTTGTCGAGCACATGGATCACCGCGTCGCTCAGCGTGCGCAGCCCCTGACGGGCCTGGACCAGGGCGATCTGATCGGCCAGTGGCACCGGCACGCGGGCGGAGACCGGGCGGGTGGCGGTGGGATCGGGGGTGTCCGTCATGTCCAGACCTTTGGGGGTTTGCCGGGGCGCCGGGGGGCCGATGGCACACCACTCTCGGGGGCCGGGCCATTGGCGCCGAACCAGCGGTTGGCGTCGGGGTTGGGACTCCAGGCCGCCGCGGCGCGGCCGTAGAGCGGGCGCCAGCGCGGATCGGCGTAGGGGTGCAGGCGGGCGGCGCGGATGGGCTTGCCGTAGCCGAAGACGATCAGGTCGTCCCCGCCCATCTCCAGCGCCTCATGCATCGGCATCACCGGCCGGCGGTCCACCCGCACGCCGCGGCTGACGGTGGGGAAGAGGTCGAGCAGCTCCTTGGAGGTCGAGCGGGTCGGCACCTCCTCGATGGCCTCGCCGACCATCCGGCTGATCCGCTCGGCCTCGTCCGACGAGTTGGGGCGGAAGACCACCAGCCGGCAGTTGGCGGTGAGGCCGCGGCCGTACTCCTCCTCCACCTCCCACAGGCTCTGCGCCAGCAGCAGCAGGCGGATGCCGTATTCGCGGACGTACTTGATCCACTCCGCCGCCTCGCGGAGGTGGAACTGCAGGAACTCGTCGAGCACCACCAGCAGCCGCCAGCGCCGCGCCCGGCCGTCGTCGGCGAGAGCGCGGTCGATGGTGAGGAAGTCCACCATCTGCGTCAGGATCAGCTTGAACACCCGGCGAAGCCGCCGGGCGTCGAGCGGGCGGGCGACGATGTAGAGGGTGACCGGCCGTTCGCCGGCCACGAGGTCGGATATCGAGAAGTCGCTGGCGGCGGTCTGCGCCTCCAGGACGGAATCCTCGAACTCGGCCAGCAGCACCGATGCGGTGACGTAGACCGACTTGCGGTAGTGCAGGCTCTTGTCGGGCGGGGTGGAGCCGCCGCCCGGCCGCCCCTTCCCCTCGCCGCTGCCGCGCTCCTCGGCAAGCGCCAGACTCTTGTCCCACAGCTCCTGGGCGGCGCGCTGGGCGGTCGGGTGGATGCCCTCGGCCAGCATCAGCGTCAACCCGTCGTCGCCGAGCAGGATGTGCCGGCGCGCCCCGGCCAACGACTTCTCGGAATCGGCCGCCGCGGTGAGCAGGAAGACGAAGACGCCGGCGAGGTAGGAGAAGGCGGCGTTGCGCCAGTGCCCCTCCTGCTCGCCCTCGGTGAGGACGCGGGCGGCGTGCTGGCAGTCGGGGACGAGGTACGGCTCCGGCCGCACCGCCATCAGCGGGTTGTAGCGGGGGCCGCCCCGGCGGGCGAGGTCGAGCACGACGACGTCGCCGAAGCGGGTGCGGGCGCGGCTGGTGTCCTCGGTGACCGAACCCTTGAAGTCCCAGACCACCGCGCTCTCGTCCCAGGCGGCGAGCAGTGTCGGATGCACGGTGGTGGTGGTCTTGCCCGAACCGGTCGGGCCGATCACCAGCACCGGCTGCATGGTGCGCTCGTGCAGCAGGTCGCGGCCGTAGGCGCCGAGAATGACGGAGGAACGGTCGGTCATCGCCGTTCCCCTCCCAGCAGGCCGCTGCGGCGCACGGCGGCGCGGTCGGCCCAGCGGCCGGCGCCGAACCCCGGCCGGCGGGTGCCCCGGAGGTCGAGGACGACGCGGGCACCCAGCGCCAGCGCGCAGAGGCCCGACACCACGGTGGCGCCATCGACGATCCAGCGGTGACCAGGGGCCAGCAGCCCGCGCCAGCCGAGAAACTGGCCGGGTCCGTACAGGGCGATGGGACCGACGCGCAGCCCACCGAAGACCGGGGGCCAGGCGAACAGCCAGCCGGTCAGCTCGGTGATGGCGAAGACGGCGGCGAGCCAAACCAGCAGCAGGGTTGCGACGCGGCGGATGGAAGCGGTCACAGCTCGCGCCCTCCCAGATCGTGGAGGTCGTCGCGCCCGGCCTCACGGCCACGCTGCTGCTCGCGCAGCCGCTGCATCTCGACAAGCTGGCGCTCAAAGTCGCGGCGCTCGCGCTCGGTCATGTAGCCGAGGCGGTCGGTGGTCACCTCGACGGCGTCATGGCGCAGCCAGCGTGAGACGACGTCCGGATCGAGGTGGAGGTCGCGGTCGTGCTGGACTCCGCGCACCATGATGTGCAGGTGCTGGTTGCCCTCCGGGTGGGCCATGTCGGGCTTGCGCTCGACCGAGGCCACCCACTCAAGCGGGCCGACCCGGCGTTCCCAGGCGGCGACGACGTCGCGGCCGTAGGACACCATGTCGTCGATGCGGTGCCCGTCGTTCGGGCTGACGATGAGGTGGAACACCCGGCGGTCGGCCGACCACGCGTCCACGATCCCGGCGGTGTCGATGCCCAGCCGCTCGCGGTCGAACAGCGGCCCCTCCTTGGCGAGGTAGTTGGCCAGCGCCGAGACGGTGTTCGGGTAAGCCCCGCGGGCGCGGTCGTGGTAAAGCACCTTGACCATGACCGGGCGGGCGTAGGGACCGGCCTGCGGCGGTGCCCCCTTGACGCGGACCTTCTGCATCGGCCGGCGGGTGTAGGCGCGGGCCAGGCGGCGACCGCGGTCGGCCAGCGCCTTCATGCGCGCCTTGAAGCCGTCGTCGTCGAGGATGCCGCCGAACAGGCCGAACCGTTTTCCCATGCTCCACCCCACAGATCACCGGACACAAATCCGACATGATCATCGTTGAGCCGTGCGCCGGTATTTCTCAATTTCCCGGAGGTGTTAAGAGGATTGGCACGTTGAATGCGCCTGAATTCCCAAGCATATCTGGAATACAGATAAGCTGTTGATCTGGAACTGGACGAAACGGCGGCGTATACACTCTTTTATCTTGCTGAATAGTCCTTCTTAACACCCCAACAACCTTCGCATATTCTTTCCGATGGCCGCCGGGCGCCTGTCTTTGCCGCCGTTCCTACGCCACACCACGCCCGATCCCGGAACCGCCCTGTTCAGCCCGTTTCCCCCGTCCGGCCACGGCCGAACACCTCATCGACCAGCCGCCGGACATCGACCTCGGCCGGCCCGACAAAGTCGATCTCCTGGACCAGCAGCCCTGTGCCCCGGCTCATGGCGAAGCTCATCCGCTCGCCCACCACCGCGGCGGCCACGGGCAGGCGCAGGCCGCAGACGGTTACCTCGGTGCCCCGCTCGATCTCCAGGCCCGCGGGGGCATGGGTCAGGACCACCGACGCCGTCATGGCCGGCTCGACCGCCAGCGCCTCGACCACCAGCTGCATGGTGGCGGCGCAGCGTCCCATGGCGTCCCGTTCGGGGTGGGTCGGCACCAGCACGGTGTCCGCCGCCAGCAGCGCCGCACGCAGGGCCGCGGTGGACGCCGCCGGGGTGTCGACGATCACGTGGTCGAAGCGGGTGTGCAGGCCCCAGACGCCGCAGCGAAGGTCCGGGCTGGCGATGCCGATGGTCTCGAACAGCGCCGGAATGCCGTTGCGCCGCCGGCACTCAGCCCACTCCAGGGCGCCGGAGCACCCGTCAGTGTCGAGCAATGCCACCCGCTTGCCCTGGAGCGCCAGTTCGCCGGCGAGATGCACCGCCAGCATCGTCCGTCCGGCCCCACGGGTCTGGTTCACAAGCGCCACGATCATGAGGAACTGCCCTCCTCGGGAAAGGCGCCGTCCAGCAGCTCGCGCAGCAGCACCGCCATGGTCACACCCCGGCGGAAGGCGGCGATCCTGATCCGCCCGCGCAGCTCGGGTGTGATGTCCACCGTCAGCCGCGCGGTGTAGAGGTCCGCCTTGGGGGTGGCCGGCCCGTCGCCACGGCGCACCCAGCTGTCGGGGGTGCCGGGGCGTGCCCCGAAGCCGATCCGCCCGCCGCTCATCGCGCCGTCCCCAGCACTTCGGCGGCGAGCGCTGCCATCTCGCGGGCGGCCGGCGATCCCGGCGCCTCCTCGGCCGCCAGCCGGCCAGTGCGGGCGCAGCGGGCGAAGACGACGCGCTGCCCCACCGTCGTCGCCAGGGCCGGCGGCAGCGTGCCGGCGAGTTCCCGGCGGGCGTCGCGCAGCAGCAGCGTGCGGGCGATGCAGCGGTTGAGGACGAAGCGCGCCTCCAGGCCGGGCTTCCAACCGCGGGCGTCGTCCAGCAGGCGCAGCAGCTCCGCCGCCGCCCAGGCGTCGTAGGGGCTCGGCTGCACCGGGATGAGCACGAGGTCGGCGGCCAGCAGCGCCGAGCGGACGAGACCGGTGACACGCGGCGGCCCGTCGATGACGACGTGCTGGTAGCCGCGGGCCAGTTCCGGCACCTCGCGGTGCAGCGTCTCGCGGGCCAGCCCGGTCATGGCGAACAGCCGGGGCAGCCCCTCGCGGTCGCGCTGCACCGACCAGTCGAGGGCGGAGCCCTGGGGATCGGCGTCGATCAGCAGAACCCAGTAGTTTGGGCGCGCCAGTTCGGCGGCGAGGTGGGTGGCGAGCGTCGTCTTGCCGACGCCGCCCTTCTGGTTGAGCAGCGCCACGATCATGACGCCGCTCCCCGGAATCGGACGGCGTACCGCCCGTCCCCATGAATCCGCCGTCCCATCAACAAAGACTCTTTAGACTCTTCGTTAGATAAGTTAAGGGCGCGAATCGGCCCGGTATACCAAGGGCTTGCAGGGTGTTCGTGCACCCGATAGCACGGGTGCCGTGCACCTGATGGCACGAGCGTTTGCACACCCGATAGCACGAGCAGTGTCACCGGTTTATCCCCCGAGTCTGTGGATAAGTCTGCGGCGCAAAGCGCAGCCGTTCGCCGCCGTCCGGCCGGCGCTCGACGGCCAGCCGGTAGCCGGGCAGCCGCTGGCGCCGGGCGACGGTGCGCAGGTCGATGGCGAAGTTGGCGAAGCGGGCAAGGCTGCCCGACTTTGCGTGCAGGTGGCGGAAGTCGAAGGCCCAGCCTTCGGACTGGCGGCCGGCGTGCTTGCGGGCCAGCCGGTACAGCCAGCGTTCGATGCCGCCGGTCAGGCCGAAATAGTCCCGCTCGATGGTCAGCACGAAGGCGTCGGCGAGGACGCCCTGGTAGAACCAGTCCGGCAGGATCAGCTCCAGCCCCAGCGGCCGGCCGGCGGCGTCGGTGCGCTCCTTCCACTCGTTGATCCAGGAGAAGCGATGCCGGCGCCGCAGGTCGGGCTGGCGCAGGTTGGTGACCACCGTGGTCGCCTGCAGCCGGTCGAGCGCGGCGCGCAGGCGCTGGTAGTCGCGCAGCGAGGTGCCGCGGCCGGTGAAGGTGAGGATCTGGTGCGGAGTCGCGCTGAGCAGGCGGGCGGTGCGCAGGCCGGCGTCGCGCGCCTCGACCAGCTGGCTGGCCGCCCAGATCAGCACGTCGGCATCCCAGATGGTGGCGATCCCGTGCTCGGCGGTGCCCTCGACGCGGATGCGGGTGTCGCCGGCGGCGTAGTCGATCGGCTCGGTGCGCTTCGACTTGGCGAGCGAGAAGAACGGATGCGTCATCAGGTCCTGCTGGTCGCGCACCGCCATGTCGCCGGGTAGCGCCACGAACAGGTCGAGTTGCATCTGGCGGTCGCCGCTGCGGAAGACCCCGTCCATGGCACGGCCTTACCCGTGGGCCGGGCGGGCCGGCCGCACGGTGCCGGTGCCCGGATCGGAAGTGGAGGTGCGCAGTCCCTGGTCGGCCCAGCTCTTCAGGTCCTCGACGGCGTAGACCACCCGGCCGCCGATCTTGCGGTAGCGCGGGCCGGTGCCGTAGAGGCGGTGTTTCTCCATCGTCCGGCTGGACAAGCCGAGGAAGCGAGCGGCCTCGGGCGTGCGCAGGAAGCGTGGGGGAAAGCCGCCGGTCTTGTCGTCCATTCGTCCGTCTCCGTGTGCTGCGGGCGCCCCTGGGACAGAAGGGCGCGTCGTGGAGCACGGTGGCGGAGGGAATGCTTGGTCAGGGAGGGGAAAGACTTTATGGGGACGAGTCCCCCGGCAGGGCACGCTTAACACCTTGAAAACGTTTGATGTCAGAGCCCCTTAAGAGTCGGCGCAAGGCGCAACGGGCAACAATCGTGCTTCGAGAACAGCGTGATGCCGCCGGATCAGCGGCAATCCGGATTTCCGATCGGCTTTTTATTGGATGGCGAGATCGTCACCGTGCGCCACGAGTCGTCATTGCCGCTCCTGCAGCAGCGGAAAGCGCTCAGCTTGTGGCCTGTCCACCCGCGGCATATTGCGTATAGTGGTCCTGGAGTTCTGAAGCGGTCGGCGCTGTACACGACCGGCTCGTCGTCAACGACACAACGTCGTGAGTTGAGCAGCCTCCCGAGACGAATGAGATGAACGGACAACCGACACCAGAATGGCGCGAGTTTCAGCATGCCGTGGCAGCGGTATTCAATGCCGCCGGGTGTGATGTCAGGATCGAACATCCCGTAGAAGGAGCCCGTGGAATCCACAACGTGGATGTCGCCGTATATTTCAAAAAACACGGCATTGAATGCCTCTGGATTGTCGAATGCAAATTTTGGAACACCCCTGTTCCCAAAGAAAAGGTTCTGACCTTGCAGACCATCGTTGCTGATTGCGGCGCAGACCGCGGCCTGATGGTATCGAAATGTGGATTTCAGTCCGGAGCGGTGCGAGCCGCCAACAAAACCAATATAACCCTAACCAATCTGGAAGATTTAAGCAGCTATATTGACGACAAGATGATGGAAATCGAATCCCTGCGCCGGCAGCTTGCCGACGCGCAGGAACAATTGGACGACTATCTTTGTCCGCATTGTGGAGCTTCGTTGTCTGAGAGAACAGAAATTCCTTACAACGATAAACATAGCGGCATGATAGAAATATTTGAGTGCGGTTATCAGCGCGATGGTGCAATGATTAGACCTTGCCCTTTCAGCGACGAATTTCCTAGGCTCGATGAATTTGACATGCAGATACACATGGAAAATGGATGGTATTTGTGCTTTCCAAAGCCAACAACCGACAAATCCCGTAAAGTACGATTGCAGACTGGACGCGGCAGCACAGAAAATGAAGCCCGCGCCATGGTGGCTGAGCACTATGCGTATTTGACTACACCACTCGGACAGGAGTTTCGCGGTCGTTGGATATTTCGTTCTGGCCAAAGAAAACCTGACGCATCGGAATAGCGCCTTCTGCTCTACAGCGTCATCCGCCGCAGCAGATCACGATACCCGCCGTCCATTAGTTGGCGCCCACGACGGATCAGGTAGCGCACTTGGTCGCGCAAGGGCGTGTCTCGGTACCAGTCGGCCTTGACGCGCTCGGCACCGAACAGCGCCTCGGCCGTCTCCCGCGCGCTGGCCCCATCGAGGTGGGCGTCGAGTGCCTGGAGGGTGCGCATCAGCATGCGGGTCTGGTACGGCGTCAGGTCGGGGGGCGCGGCCGGGTTGGTCACCGAGTCGTGGAACCGGCGGAGTGCTGCGATCTGGGCGTCCAGGTCACCGTTCAGCGCGATCAGCGCCCGCAGCGGCGTGCCGCGTCCGGGCAGGCGCTTGCCCTCGATCCAGAAGCGGCGCTCGCGCGGCCCTTCGGCCAGCGCAACGTGGAAGCCCTCTGCGGTGTGGAAGATGGCCTGGCGCGACATCCCCCACCAGGGATCGAGGCCGGTGCCCGGACCGGCATACGTCCTGGGGGCCGGCGACAGCCGGACCAGCACCGGCAGCACCTCGGGTCCCCAGAACACCAGGGTCTCAGCCCCGCTCTTGCCCGGATCCTCCAGGACTGTGCAACCCCCAATCGCCGGCCCCCTCGGCGGAGGCCGGCTCGTCGCGCTGTCCCGCCGCATCCGCCTGATAATCCCTGTTGCGGCGCAGGAACTCCCACGCCCAGCAAGAGGCGGGGACGGTCAGGACATACTGGTAGGCGGTCGATGTTCGCCAGTCATTCATCGCCGTCATGGTGCCTTCGCTGCGTGGACAGCGTCAGGTTATGCCCAGGTTGAAGAGTGACCTGCCGCCGCAAATTTGCGATGGCGCCGATGGCGAAGAACGGGGCGGGAACGGCGTACACCGCCAGACTCAGCGCCAGACTCACAGGCACACTCCGCCGATCCGGCCATTCGGAACGGCGGATTTCCGGAAATCCGGCAATGCGGAATTCAGTGCATGCCCTGGCGGAGAAGGTGGCGGTAGCCGACGCGGGTCATCCATTGCGCCCGTGCCAGATGGGTGGCGTGGGCGTGCCGGGCGCGGTCGGGCTCACGGGCGGGATCGATGCGCAGCACGATGCGGGCGACTTCGTCCGGGTCGGCCCCCTCCGCATCGGCATCGAGCAGGCGCAGATAGGTGACGAGGTGCAAGCGGTCGTAATCGGTCAGACTGTCCGAACCGGGCGGCTCGTCGGCCACCGGCGGTTCGAGCTGCGGCTTCGTCATCGACTGGTCTCCTCCCTCTGTGTGGCCTGAACCGAAGCGATGGGCGGGCGCATATTATAATATGCCGGCATGATCCGAAGCGGTGTCGAAGACAGGCCCCGAAAGATCACCGGATTGCCCGGCCGGATCCGAACGGGCGATGTCTTCGGTGGAAACCTGCCCCGCAATCCCGCGCCATCCCGCCGATGGAGGACATGCCCGACATCCTGGCTCTGAACCTCCGCCGCCTGCGCCTTGCCAAGGGCACCACGCAAGAGGAGGAGCGGGGGCGCCGTGCCGACATCGACCGCAGCTATCCCGGCACCATCGAGCGGGCGGAACATAAGGCCACGGTCGTCATTGTCGGCCGCCTGACAGCGGCGCTCCCGGTACTCCCCCGCGGTCTCCTGGAACTTCCCGCCAATCACCCCCACCTCGCGCGGCTTTCCGAAAATCCGTAGATCTGGAACGACGGCGGCGCGTCCTGGATATCACAGTGCCGCTGTGTCTTTAGATGCTCGATAGTGGGTGATCGCCAACGGGGCATCCGGTGGGTTTTAGCTAAACTTTTATCCTATCCCGTTGATCGGTCATTCGTCCGGGTAAGCATGGCGTCGGTTCGGACCGCGGACCGGGCGTGACCGACCCGGATTACGTTTCACTTGCAGTCATCGCGGTCAGGTCTGCGAGGGCGCCGCGGATGAAGTCCCAGGGGTGGCCGTCGGCTCCCGGTTCCAGCTCGCCCCATTCGGTTGCGATGGCGAGCTTGGCGATGACGCCGGGGATCGACCGTGCGGGCGTGCGGGAGGCGGATTTGAGGATCTCGTCCACCCGCCGGTCCGCGGCGGCCTCCCGCTCGATGGCGCTGGTGAGGCCGACCGCCGCCGCCTCGGCGTCCCAGCGCGCCTGTGCCGCGGCGAGGTCGCGTTTCAGCCGCCGTCGCAACGACCGGGTGGCCGGCGCCGTTCCCAGCAGCCGGTCGATCTGACGGGCGGCGGTGGCGACGACCGAGGGGCGCTCCGGGTCTTCGAGAGGAACCTCGACACGGGGGAAGCCGATCCTTTCGGCCAGCTCCCGTTCCAGGCGCTGGGCCTCCTGGCACAGCCGCTGCGAGGAGGCGAAGGTCTCCCGCCAGTCCTGCCAGAGGGCGATGAGCGGGTCGGTGTCCTGACCCTCTTGCGACACAGAGGTGAGCAGACGGGCAGCGGCAGCGATACTCCCCTTCCGGGGTGCGCGATTCATCTTCGGCGCTCGCGTCCTTGGAGACACGTCACCTCCTTTGCGGCTTTCGGCGCAACTGATATGATGCAAAATGACATTGATAATGACACCATAAAAAATGACTGATGCCAAGAATAATGTTATTTCTCCTGCCCAGTGTCGCGCGGGACGGGCTCTTGTGCGGATGAACCAGCAGGAGCTTGCGAAGGCAGCGGAGGTTTCGACGAAGACCGTGGCTGACTTCGAACGGGAGATTGAGCGCCAGCTCAATGTCCGGACTCTGCGCGCCCTCCGCGCAGCGCTGGAGGCTGCCGGTGTGGAAATCATCCCGGAAAACGGCGGCGGCGAAGGGGTTCGTCTGAAGAAGGATCTGCCGCAGGAGACGGACGTCATTTGATCACGTCCTCGACCGCGCCCACCGTCGCCTTGACCAAGTCGAAGACCCCACGGCGTACGCGCGGGTCCTTGATCCGGTAGTAGCATTTCACCAGTTCCAGCGTCTCCCGCCGTCCCATCGGCGGCGCTTCCGGATCGGATGACCCGGATGCACGGGGCGCTGCCTCCGGCATGTCGTCGAAGAAGAAGCTGACCGGAACATCGAGGACGTCCGCCAGCTGCCAGAGCCGCGAGGCGGCGATGCCGTTGGCGCCGCGCTCGTACTTCTGGATTTGCTGGAAGGTCAGGCCGACCTTCTTCCCCAGTTCAGTCTGCGACAGGCCGAGCAGCGTGCGGCGCAGCCGCAGCCGGCCGCCGACGTGGGTGTCCACCCTGTCCAGGCCGGTCCCGACCTTCGGCGTGCGACCGCGCCCCCTGTGTCTCGCCTCTGGTACGACGTTCACGAAGCCTTCTCCTGCATCACGCCTTTGGCTACGGGATGCCTTTGCACCTTTTCTCCCGTACCGGCTGTGCAGCATGGACCGTAACGCGCAGGCTCTCAACAAAATGTTACTCATAGTCTGTAGACCGATAGGCTACATGCCGGCTAGCTGTCCGGATGGATATCTGCAGGCAGGTCGGGCTCAACGTTCAGCGGATCAGGCGCACGCGCGGCTGGTCGCAGGAGCAGCTTGCCTTCGAGTCAGGCCTGCACCGCACCTACATCAGCGGCATTGAGCGCGGCGCCCGCAACCCCACCATCACCGTGCTGAAGGAACTGGCCGACGCGCTGGGCGTCCCCGCGAGTGCGTTGCTGGAGTCGGATGCGGCCCCGGTTGACGAAGAAGGGACCATCGCACCGATCCGGTCATCCTAGGAAACGGCGCCTCAGTCGGGCGCCGGGTCGTCGGCGGCCAAGGTCTCGACCGCGCCGTTCCGGTCCGCGTGCCGGGTGAGGAGGGTGTCCAGCTCTCGCCGGGCCTGGACACGCTCGCGACGGGTCAGCAAGCAGGCAGCCAGTTCCATGCGGAGTTCCTGTATTTGCCGGTCGATGGTCAGCATCGGTCCCTCCTGTGTTTGAAGACAGGGGGCTCGCACGGTGCCGGAGCGGTCCGGGTCGAGGATCGCCGCAGGCGACCGGCCGGCCGGCGAGCGGGGGAGCCGAAATGCGCAGCATTTTGGGGGCACCGGTCGTCCTCGATGCGGGGCGATCCGGCATGGTAGGCTGGGAGGTCTGAAAAGGCAGATAGAACGTTCGGGAAAGCTGAGACGCCGCAGGTCGGACCGCCGCCGTGATGGACCGGACGGACAGACCTGCCGGTTGCAGCTCCCCGGATGGAGCACTGCAACCGGCGTGTCGCCTCAGCGGGACCAGATCAGCGCGTAACCGCCATCGACTTCGACCAGGCTGGCGTAGATCGGGGCCGGAAAGCTGGGATCGTCGAGCTTGACCGAGTGGTAGGGCCGGCCGGTGTCCTTGGCGGCCTTCCGCCAGCCGGCGCCGATCTCGATCGGCCCGCACAGGGCGCGCAGGTCGGGGGACTTGTCGTGCTCCTTCTCCATGGGAACGAAGCGGGCCTTGATGTTGAGGGTGAGGGTCTTGATCGTGCCGGCGAAGGAACCGTCGTCGCTGCGGGTGAAGCTGCCGATCTGGGCCATCTGTCGTCTCCTTGATGGGGTGCGGTCGCGACCATCGCGGCCTTGATGGCGATCAAAGGGCGCCGGGCGGCCGGCCCGCACCCAAAGGGCCGCAGCGCAGCGGAGGACCGGCGGGAGCCGGGCGTCTTGTCTCGCGAGGAAGCCGCGCGCCGGCCTTGGCCGAGCACGGCGGGGAAGACGGTCGGCGTTCGCCGGTTGCGGGATCGAGGTCGGGCTGCCAAGGCAGCCGTCCCCGGCGCCAGAGTCGCCAGCAGACAAAGCCGCGCTGGCCGCACCGGACTCCAGACCGTTGAGTACGCCGGATGGCTCAGCGGGTTCGATCCGGAGAGGGATGATCATGCTGGGCGCGCCCAGGCGCTCCACCATCGGCACACTGCGGCGGCCACACCGGCAGAACGGGCACGACCCGACCCGACCGGCCATGATTGCGCCTCGATAGAACGGCAGAGATAGGACGCGCGCCCCGAACAGCGCCGAACTTTCCGGAGCCAGCATCGATGTTCCCAGGAGACCCTGGTCGAGAAGGCGACCTTGCCCGTGTCGGCGGTGCGCCGTTTCGAGAGCGGCGGGAGATCGTCGCGCGGCTACGCGCCGGGCAGCCTTCAACGGGCCTTCGAAGCGGCCGGCCTCGGCAGCGATCCGGCGGCATGACCGGGTGGTCGTTCCCTGCCTGACTGGCTGCCCCCCCCACGCACCGAGGCCGAAGGACGCATCGGCTCCCTCGCCCTTACTCCCGGCCGAAACGGCGGCCCCGGCAGGGATCGAAGCCCGAAGGGCCGAGACACCTCAGGTGGCTCGGTTCACGAGAGCCCGGTGGGCGGGCCTGCCCGCACCAGGGCAATCGCATATGAAGATCATGCTCCTTTTCAAGGAAACCCGTCATCCCCGCGAAGGCGGGGATCCAGGCTTTTCCAACAGATTCGCCATGCGAACTCTGGATCCCCGCCTTCGCGGGGATGACGGAAGTCCCTTCATAGGACTCTAGATTTCAAATGCGATTGCCCTCGCCCGCACAGCCGCCTACATCGCCACGTACCCTATGGCAATGATAGGATCTGTCGGAGAACCACCATAGGGAGTGTCTTGCCAGGATCGGCACTCGCATGTCGTTCTATAGGTGCGGCAGCAAGTGCTGGACATATTGCTTGCCTTTGATGTAATGAATTTTAAGCGACTTAGAGCAGAAAAGTCTCACATGAAATGCCAGCTCTTCTGAAGTGCTTTTGATCAAATAAAAGGAAATTTGAAATGAATATTTGCTATCTCACGGGAAAAACACTGAAAGCAAAAAGAAAAGATCTTCAAGAAGATGAATCTGAGTCGCTTGAGCATATTATTCCAAATGCATTAGGAGGGAAATTGTCATCTCTCCGTATTTTGTCCCATAAAGCTAATCAGGATCTCAACGATCTGATTGATAAACGATTTGTGAAGATTTTTGAAGGATTTTGTCTTAGATTAGAAATTGAAAAAGATAGAAAAACCACATCGAGTCTGCGAGCGGTGCATGATGGATATAATGTCGATGTTGTACTGAAAAACAACAGATATTATCCAAGGAAACCTTTCTTTGATCCTGATAAAAAAGCCATCTACGCCGACTCGCAAAAAACAGGCGAGAATTATAAGACTTATCTTATAAAAAAGGGAGATATTTCCGAATCCGAAGAAGTTGAGATCTTTGATGATATTTCGGGAGAATTTAAGATCGGCTTTTCTCTCGATAATTCCGTTTTTTCCAAAGGTATTGCAAAAATTTCGGCTGGATTTGCGACATTTCACGGAGTGCCTCGTGATAATATTATAGACGTAATAGATATCAAAAATCATATGTTTCATGACAAACTTCTTATTGCTCCTTCAATACCTATGAACGGAATTGAAGCTGAGTTTGAAGAAAAAGTTCAAAAAAGCCATTATTACCCTGTTCATGGTTTGGTTCTATATGGATCAAAAGAAGACAGGATACTATACTGCTATGTTGAGCTTTTTAGCGCTTTTCAATGGTATGTTATGCTTGATTCTGATTATAATGGAGAGGATATTCATCGCACATATACGTACAGCATCATTGATGGTAGTGAAATATCATTGGATGATTATATCGGCTCTTTATTAACAGGAGATGAGGCCTCATCATTGCTGAAAACATATAAGATAATATCTCGGCAAAATTTTATAGAACTAAACCGCAGCAGCGGTACGCAAAAAACAAAAAACTACACTTTCTCTAAGTTTAACGCCTTATCTTCTTTTTCAAATTATGTGTTCATAACAAAAAAGGCTAAATTGATCGGTCTTGATCTGAACTCTGGAAATATTTCAGTTTGATAAAACAAATGGGGAGATGATGATTTAATCAATCATCGTGCAAAAATAATCAGAAAAATTGCAAACATGAAATTGATAGCAGTTAATTCAAAGCGGTGGATGGTGAGAGTTAATTATCCTGCATATTAAAGAAGATTATAACCTATAGAAACACCAAAATATATCTATGACAAAAGAAGGAAATTAAGTAATGCACAGGGGGATTATTTACGGAAAACTCTGGAAGAAGTCTTAGTCAAAGAAATTTTTCCGCGACCGCTTCTGGCGCTGAGCGGAAGCTCGCCTTCTGCGATTTCTGATCTACGGAAATTTGGCAATCCGCCTTTGCAGATCGCCGGACGGACGCTCACGCCGTCCCCTCACCGAAGCACCAGACCGGGATGCCCATCGCCCGCGCCTTGTCAGCCAGGTTCTGCACGATGCCCGAACCGGGAAAGGCGATGATCCCGATGGGCAGCGCCTCCAGCAGGCGGTCGTTGCGCTTGAAGGGGGCGGCCTTGGCGTGGCGGCTCCAATCCGGCTTGAACAGCACCTGCACCACCTTGCGGTGCTCGGCCCAGCAGGCGGCGATCCGCTCTGCCCCCTTCGGGCTGCCGCCGTGCAGCAGCACCATGTCGGGGTGCTTGGCGCGGACCTTGTCGAGCACCGCCCAGATGCGGTGATGGTCGTTGCATTCCACCCCGCCGGTGAAGGCGATGCGGGGGCCGGCCGGCAGCAGCGGCTCGGTCTCGGCCCGCCGCTTGGCGGCGAGGAAGTCGCGGCTGTCGATCCGCGACGCCGTCAGGGTGCGGCGGCTGACCAGCGAACCGGCGCGTGGCCGCCAGGCGGAACCGGTGTGGACCTCGAACAGCTCGGCGGCGTGGTCGCGGAAGATTTCCATGGCGGTGCGGCGCTCGATCAGCGTCAGCCCCTCGGCCAGCAACCGTTCCAGCTCGACCGAGCGGATCTCCGAACCGTCCTGCTCGCGCTGGCTGCGCTTCTGGGCGTCCTCGTTGTCGTCGAGTTCACGCTGCACCCGGTCGGCGGCGCGGTGGAACAGGTTGACGGTGGACCACAGCAGGTCGGCCAGATCGGGCTCCAACCGGGTGTCCGTCAGGGTGGAAACCAGGGCGTCGAAGACGTCGACCAGGGCGGCGCGGATGGCGGTCTCGTCGGGCAACGGCCGGGGATCGGGATCGTCCTGGAAGGGCCGGTGGCCGTAGAGCTGGAGTTCGACCAGCGCGTGATCGGTGGATGAGGCGGCGTGGCGGGGCTCGAAATCGTCGGTGTCGGGGGCGGTGACCATGGCGGATCGTCCTTCGGCTGGGACCGGCCGCGCCCATCGCGGCCTTCGTGGCGATCCCTTCGCGGCGGGCGGGGTGGGTCCGCACCCTCTTGGGCCGCAGCGCGAGCGGAGGACGGCGGCGGGCGGCTTTCTTGGTGCGCGAGGAAGGCCGGCTGAGCCGGCCGGGGAAGAAAGTTGACCGCCGCCGTTGCGGTCCTGCCCCGGCTGCCGCCCGATCGCCCGCTGGAAGGCCGAGGCCGCGGCCTCTCCCGGACCGGAGGGTCTGCCCGGCTCCAACCAGCGCCCCACCCGACACTGGCCCGCTTCCCGCCTGCCTATCCATCAGCCCCCGGATCGCCGGTTTCCCAGCCCCCTGCGCCGTCCTCCGGCGCGAGCTGCGCCCGCAGATGCGCCCGAAGCATCGCCGGACCGTGGTCCCGCAGGTCGTCGTTGAGGTCCTTGGCCTGCGGCGCCAGCACCCGGACCTCGACGCCGGCCGCGTCGGCACGGTCACCCAACCGGTCCACGGCGCGCTGCCCGGCCGCGTCGTTGTCGCGGGCGATGTAGAGACGCCGCAGCGCCGACGGCAGCCGCAGAGCGGCGAGGTGCCCGGCCGAGAGCGCGGCCACCGCCGGCAGGACCGGCAGGGCGAGTCGCAGCGCCAGCATGGTCTCGATGCCTTCCCCCGCCGCCAGCGCGTCGCGCGCCACGCCGAAGCGGACGCCGTTGCCGAGCAGGTGCCCCAGCGCCCGGCGCGGTGATGGCATGGCCGCCTTGCCCCCGCCGACCGGGTCGAGCCAGAGCCGCTGCACTCCGGTGATCCGGCCGTCCAGGTCGGTGACCGCCGCCACCAGCGCCGGACCGGCGGCAAACCGGTCCTCGGCATCCCGGTACCAGCAGCGCGGCTGGAAGCGCAGGGGGCCGGAATTCTGGATGTCCGGAAGTCCGCGGTTGCGCAGATACGTCTCGGCCAGCGTGCCGGCGATCGGCAAGGATCGGGCGAACAGCCGGCGGGCAGCCTCCGGCGACCCGACCGCCACTGACGGCGTCCAGCCTCCGCAGGCGGACGGGGGACGAGGTTGGCCGAGAAACCCCCGGGCCTCGGCCAGGACATCGCGCAGGCGGCCGAGCCCCCGATTCGCCCCGATGAGATCGAGCAGGTCGCCGTGCTCGCCGGTGGCCCCGTCGGCCCATTTGCCGGCGGCGATGCCGTACAGGTGGACGTAAAGGCTGCCCCCCGGCGTGCCCTGAACGTCGCCGATCCGCCAGTAACATCCTTCCCGCCGGCCAGCCGGGAGGTAACGCCGACACACCGCCTCGGCCTCCCGCGCAAGGCGTTGCGCCATCTCCGACGCCGCGGACATGGTGCCGGCCGCTCACGCCACCGTCCGATCGACGAGGCGCAGCAGCGGGTGCCGCGCGAGCAGTGCCGCGAACACCGCCGCTCCCCGCTCGCCCACCGGTACGAACAGCCGCAGGCTCCAGGCGATGATCTCCCCCGTCAGCCCCAGCGTCTTCAGCCGGTCCACCATCCCGCCGGTGAAACCGAACAGCTCGATGCGATGCGCGCCCGCCACCGTCACCCGGCGCAGCCACAGCCCGTCGGCCAGATGCAGGGCCACCCGCTCACCTTGCACCCGCGTCCAGGCCTCCTCGACCGATGGCACGGGAACCGCTGCCCCGGCCCCAACGCCGAAGTTCCGCTCGACCTCGGGCAGCGCATCCGGCGCCACCACGCGGCCGATGATCCGCTCGCCCGCGTCGGTCTGCAACCGCACCACCCGCAGGTTCGTGTCCGGCAGGCGCCGCCACACCGGCAGCAGCAGCCCGGTCACGAGGTGGAGCGTGCTGGTGGAAAACTCTGGCACGGCGGCGACCTCCGCCTCCCAGGCGGCCGAGAAGGACTCCGGCTCGGCCGGACGCCATTGGCTCTGGGCAAGTTCGGCCAACGTCACCGTGACCCGCTCCATCGGCCGGAGCAGCCGCACCCGGCGCTCCACCGTGCCGTCGTCCAGCATCAGGCTCGCCGCCGGCACTGCCACCGCCGCCCGCCCCGAGCGCGTGTTCACCAGCAACCGGGCCTGCGGCCCGGCACCGCGCTCCAGCGCGTCCTCCGCACCCATCGGCTGGTTGCGGTCGCGCCGAGCCAGCGTGAACAGCCGGGTTTCCGCCCCGGTCGCCGCGTGGGTGTGGAGCGTCCGCCGCCCGGTGACGGTGAAGCTGTCCGCCACCAGCGTCTCGACGCCGCGGTCGTAGGTGCCCGACGAGATGGCCCCCTCGATCCTGGCGGTCAGCAACTGCTCGAACACGGTGAACAGCGTGTTCTGCAAACCGATGGTCAGCGCCAGCAGCCGGTTGAGGAAGGTGGTGATCGGCGGCAGCTCGTCCCGCAGGCCACCGTCGCGGTCGCTCAGGGATAGCCCGGTCGCCGCCTCGAAGTCCCCCAGCGAACAGCCCTCGACCTTGCCGGCGTGCAGCAGGCCGTAGAGCTGGCGCAGGGCGGCACGGGCGTAGACGGATTCGAGGTTGTCGTCGGCGCGGAACAGGCCCTGACCGCCGGTCTGGCGCTGGCCGCGGGTGATGGCGCCCAGCGTGTCGAGCCGGCGGGCGATGGTGGAGAGGAAGCGCTTCTCCGCCCGCACGTCGGTGGCGATCGGACGGAACAGCGGCGGCTGCGCCTGGTTGGTGCGGTTGGACCGCCCCAGCCCCTGGATGGCGCTGTCGGCCTTCCAGCCCGCCTCCAGCAGGTAATGCACCCGCAAGCGCCGGTTCTTGGCGCCGAGATCGGCGTGGTAGCTGCGACCGGTGCCGCCGGCGTCGGAGAAGACCAGGATGCGCTTGTCGTCGTCGAGGAAGGCCTGGGTCTCGGCGAGGTTGGCCGAACCGGGGCGGCTCTCCACCGCCAGCCGCTCCAGCCCGCCGGGGTCGAGCTTGCGCACGATACGCCGCGAGCGGCCGGTGACCTCGGCCACCATTTCGGCGCCGAAACGCTGGACGATCTGGTCGAGCGCCCCCGGCACCGGCTCCAGCGCCGCCAGCCGCTCGATCATGCGGTCGCGCCGCTCGACCGCCTCCCGGCACAGCACCGGCTGGCCGTCCCGCCACACCGGCCGCGACGACAGGTTCCCATCGGTGTCGGTGAAAGGTTCATGCAGTTGGGTCGGAAAGGAATGGGCCAGATAGTCCAGGGCATATTCGCGCGGCGTGATGTCGACCTGGATGTCGTTCCATTCCTCGGTCGGGATGTCGGCCAGCCGGCGCTCCATCAGCGCCTTGCCGGTGGAGACAAGCTGCACCACAACCGCGTGGCCGGCGGCGAGGTCGCGCTCGATCGCGCGCAGCAGGGTCGGCGTCTTCATCGCGGTGATCAGGTGGTTGAAGAAGCGCTGTTTGGCGCTCTCGAAGGCGGAACGGGCGGCGGCCTTGGCGGCGCGGTTCAGGGTGCCTCCGCTTCCGGTGACATTGCTGGCCTCCAGCGCCGCGTCCAGATTGGCGTGGATGATCTGGAAGGCGGCGGCGTAGGCGTCGTAGATCGCGATCTGTCCCGGCGTCAGCCGGTGCTCGACCATCTCGTAGGCGACGCCGTCGAAGGAGAGCGAGCGGGCGCTGTAGAGGCCGAGGGCCTTGAGGTCGCGGGCCAGCACCTCCATGGCGGCAACGCCGCCGGCCTCAATGGCCTGAACGAACTCCCCGCGCGTGGCGAAGGGGAAGTCGGCGCCGCCCCACAGGCCGAGGCGCTGGGCGTAGGCGAGGTTGTGCACGGTGGTGGCGCCGGTGGCGGAGACGTAGAGGATCCGTGTGTCCGGCAGGGCGTGCTGAAGGCGCAGGCCGGCGCGGCCCTGCTGGGACGGGGTGACGGGACCGCCGTCCCGGCCGAAGCCGGCGCTGCCGCCGGCGTTGCGCAGGGCGTGCGACTCGTCGAAGACGATCACCCCGTCGAAGTCGCGGCCGAGCCAGTCGACGACCTGCTGGACGCGCGGCACGGCGTTCTCGCCGCCGTCGCCGCGCAGGGTGGCGTAGGTGGTGAAGAGGATGCCGCGTTCCAGCGCGATCGGGGCGCCAGGGCGAAAGCGCGACAGCGGGGTCACCAGCAGGCGCTCCTGGCCGAGCGCCGACCAGTCGCGCTGGGCGTCCTCGATCAGGGTGTCGGACTTCGAGACCCAGAGCGCGCGCTGGCGTCCTTTGAGCCAGTTGTCGAGCAGGATGCCGGCGACCTGCCGGCCCTTGCCGGCGCCGGTGCCGTCGCCGAGGAACCAGCCGCGGCGGAAGCGCACCGCCCCCTCGGCCCCCTCCGGTGCGGCCGAGACGGTGTCGAAGGTCTCGTCCACCGTCCAGGAGCCGGCGAGGTGGCCGGCATGCGCCTCTCCGGCGAGGATGACGCTCTCCAACTGGGCGTCGGAGAGGGTGCCGCCGGTGATCAGGGCGGCGGGCAGATGCGGACGGTAGCGCGGTTTGGGCGGGGCGACTGACGCCATGGCGGCGGACTGGACCAGCGGCGTCGGGTGCGGCCGGGCGCCGGGAATGGTGATCGATTGCAGCGCGTAGGGTTCGTAAATCCCCGCGCTCAGCCGGGTGTCGGCGGTCGGCGTCCAGTCGCGCGTCTCGTAGACCAGCTCGACCGCCGTCGGCTCCATCGGCGCCATGGTCCTGGGGCTGGGCATTGCCCGGCGCGCCTTTCGTCCCGCCGCAGGCCGAGCCATCATCGACTGGAGCGGTGCTGTGGACGCTGCCATCGGTGCACGGCACGGAACGGCCTGTCGGACCCAGCCGAGCAGCGTCGCGACGTCGGGGGCGGTGCCCAAGGAGACAGGGATGACGGTCGGGTCCTCGGCCGGGATGCGGTCGATGACGGTGAGGCGGGTATCGACGGTGGTGCCGTGGCGGGCGTAGACCCTGCCGTCAACGGCGGCGGAGAAAACGACCCGGCCGCGCTCCTGCACGCGGGTGAAGGCGTCCCGCCACGCGGGATGATCCGGGGACAGCCCGGCGCCGGTGACGGCGACGAGGCGCCCGCCCTCGGCCAGCCGAGCCAGGGCCGCGGCGATGTGCCGGAACGCGGCGTCGGCCACCCGGCCGTCCACCGCGGCCAGGGCCGAGAAGGGCGGGTTCATCAGCACCACCGTCGGCACCACCGCCGGGTCGAGGTGATCGTGCAGGCTGGCGGCGTCGAACCGGGTCACCGGCACGCCGGGAAACAGCCGCTCCAGCAGGCCGGCCCGGCAGTCCGCCAGCTCGTTGAGGGCGAGCGAGGCCCCGGCCAACTCGGCGAAGATGGCCAGCAGGCCGGTGCCGGCGGAGGGCTCCAGCACACGGTCGGCCGGGGTCAGCGCCGCGGCCGCGGCGACCGCAGCAGCCAGCGGCAGCGGGGTCGAGAACTGCTGGCGGGCCTGGCTCTCCTCGGAGCGGCGGGTCTGGGACGGCAGCAGCGCCGCCACCCGCGCCAGCAGCGCCGCGAAGGCCGCCGGGTCACCGGCCCGGAGGCGCATGGCGGTGCCGAAACGGCGGAGGAACAGAAGCTGCGCGGCCTCGCCGGCATCGTAGGCCAGCTTCCAGGTCCAGGCGCCTTCTGCGTCGGTGCCGCCGAAGGCCGCCGTCATCGCGGTGCGCAGCGCGGTGGTGTCGATGGCACGGCCGCGTTCGAGGTCGGGCAACAGCCGCTCGGCGACGGCGAACAGGGCGGCGCCCGCGGTTCCGCGCGCGGCGGCACGGGCGTCCGCGGGGAAACCGCGGGCATCGGCGGTCATGGTCATAGCGAACCTCCGGATGAAGGAAGGGAAGAAGGCGGAGCGGCCGGGCGCCGCTCCGCCACACCGCGATCAGGCTGCCTTGGCGGGAGCCTCCTCTTCCTCATCCCCCGGACCACCGGCGCCGGTCAGGAAAGCGGGCAGAGCATCGGTGCCCGCACCGCCGACGCTGTCGCCGCTGTCAACCGCGTCCCCATAATCGACCCCGTCTCCATCCCCGGCCGTTGGAGCTTCCTCCGACCGGGCGCGCAGCGGTTCCGGCAGCCAGCCGCTGCCGGCGAGCAGCCGCTCGGCCTCCTTCGCCATGTCGCCTTTGCGCAGATGGTCGATCAGCCGGGCCGCCTCGGCGCCCCGCGCCTCCCGCACCGCTTCGAGGATGCGCATCTTCGGCACCCGGCCGAGATAGCTGTCCACCGTCGCGGTCCAGCCTGCCGCCACCATGTCCAGCCCGACCGCCCCGGCCAGCACGTCGGCGTGGGCGGCACGCTGCGGCGCCCGGTTCCAGGACTCATGCACGGCGTTGACGCCCAGAGAGACGCAGTGGGCGAACAGCGCCGCCCGGCTGTCGCCGTCGAACCCCAGCAGCACCGTCCACAGCTCGTCCGGCTCCCGCGGCAACTGCTCGACCCACAGGCGCTGGCGGGTGTCGATCGCCTTCGCCGCGGCGCTGGTGGCGAGGTCCGGCGGCTGCACGCTGAAGGTCGCGCTCTTCACCTCCAGGTCGAGGCAGGAGCCGCTGCCCCGGTGATAGAACAGGCGCAGGCACAGCGCGTGGAGCGCCGCCAGGAAGGCGGTGTCGGGATCGCGGGCCAGCGCGTCGCGCAGCGCCAGGGTGCGGTGGACGCTCAGCTCGGTCAGCAGCCGGTCGGGCAGCGGCCGGATGGCGTCCTCCTCATCCGCACCGTCCGATCCGGTGGCGGGGATAGGGACCGGCGCCGACACCCGGCTGCCGCCGCTGATGGCGGCGGGCTGGGCCGCAACAGGGCCGGTGGTGCTGCCGGCACCGCCCGCCGGTTCAACTGCCGGGGCGTCGTTGCTGCCGGCCACCGGCACCGGCTCGACCGGCGCCTCATCCTCCGGACGGACATAGCCGCGGTCGACCTGGAGCCGGCCCTCGGCATCGACGCTGACGAACACCCCCGCCCGCGCCACCTCGGCCGACTCGAAGACCAGCGGCCGCTCCTCCAGCTCCCGCAGCGCCACGTCGATGGCGTTGAGCCGCTGCGACGCCGTCTCCAGCGCCTCCAGGTCGGCCGGATCGGTGTTCTCCAGTTGCTCGTACTCGGCGTGCAGCGCGTCGTAGGTGGCCTGTTCGGCCTCGGTCAGCGGCACCGGCTCGCCGGCCAGCCGGCGCAGGCCCCGGCTGTGCCCATAGGGGAAGCCCAGCGCCACCTCCACCCATTTCCAGCCCTCGGCCTGGATGGTGGCGGCCTCGGCCTCCAGCTTCCCGGCGACCAGCCGGTCGAGCAGCGCCGGGTCCTGCAGCCAGCCGCCGTCGTCGTGCTGGAACAGGTCGCGCATCACCATGCCGCCGGCCGCCGCATAGGTCTCCAGCCCGACGAACAGCGCCCGCTTGTCCGACGCCCGCACCGCCCCCTCGGTCAGCAACCGGCGGATCTGATACGGCTCGCGGCTGTAGGATTTGGACAGCGTCTCCCACACCTGCTCCTGGCGCGTCCGGTCGTCGGTGACGGTGAAGGCCATCAGCTGCTCCAGCGTCATCCGCTCCTCGGCATAAGCGTCGAGCAGCGCCGGCGCGACGGCGGCCAGCTTGAGGCGCTGCTTCACCACGCCGGGGGCGACGAAGAAGCGGGCGGCGATCTCCTCCTCGCCGAGGCCCGCCTCACGCAGGGTGTGGAAGGCGCGGAACTGGTCGAGCGGATGCAGCGGCTCGCGCTGCAGGTTCTCGGCCAGCGAGTCCTCCTCGGCGAGGCCGCCGCTGCGCACCACGCAGGGCACCGGCTGGGTCCGGCTCATGCGCTTCTGCCTGACCAGCAGCTCCAGCGCCCGGAAGCGGCGGCCGCCGACCGGCACCTCATAGACTCCGGTCTCGTTGCCCTCGGCGTCGAGCACCGGCCGGACGGTGAGCCCGTGCAGCAGGGTGCGCCGGGCGATGTCCTCGGCGAGGTCCTTGATGGAGACGCCGGCCTTGAGTTTGCGGACGTTGGCCTGGGACAGCACCAGCTTGTTGAAGGGAATGTCGCGCGAGGCGCTGAGGACGATCTTGGCGATGGCCATGGGGATGATCTCCGCGACGGGCGGCCGGGAGCCTCTCTCCCGATCTCCTCACCCGTCCCCCCGATCCCCACCCCCCTCTTCCTCTCTTCCGGGCATGGTGCCTTCGGGCAGGCAAGCGAGCAGATAATCAGCGGCTCGGCTGGCCTGACTGGCGGCCCGGACGATGGCGCGATCGTCCTCGCGCAGCACCTCCAGCCAGGTGCCGATGTAGTCGGCATGGCGGACGGTGGGTACGATGCCGAGGGCCGCGCAGAGAAAGGCCGAGGCGATCTCCGCCACCAGCTCCTCGAACGCGTATTTCCGGGAGCCGAAGGCGCCGGACAGGTCGCGGCCCAGCCGGCTGGGATGGCCGGTGCTGTGACCCAGCTCATGCAGCGCCGTGCGGTGCCAGTTGACCGGCTCGAAGAAGCTCTGGGGAGCCGGCACCTGCACGTAATCGTGCTGGAGATGGTAAAAGGCCCGGTCGCCGCCGATGCGGACCTCCACCCCGCTGGCGCGGATCAGCGCTTCGGCCCGTGGCAGGATCAGTCCCGCCGGAATCGGCGGCGGCATCGGGGCGATGTTCTCGGGCAGGCCCTCGCACTGGTCGGTGTTGAAGACGGTAAAGCGCTTGAGGAACGGGATCGGCTGGGCGGTCTCACCTTCCTCGCGCGCTCGAAGGCGCTCGCGGTCGGGAACGAAGCGGTCGGCATAGACCAATGTGGTGCCGCGCTCGCCCCGGCGGACAGTGCCGCCCAGCGACCGAGCTTGCCGGTAGGTCAGCCAGTTCTGGCCGGAGAAGCCGCCGGCGAAAACGGCGCCCCATAGGATCAGGACGTTGATCCCCGAATAGGCCCTCCCGGAAGAGGCGTTGCGCGGCAGGCCGAGGGAGGCAGTGTCCGCGCTCCCCCAGGGCTGCACCCAGGGCAGCCGCCCGGCTTCCAGTTCGGCGATGATCCGGGCAGTGATCTCGGCATAGAGGCTGACGCGCCCGGAAGCAGGCTGGGCGTCTCGCAGGGCATGAGGCATGGCAGGTCTCCGCGACGGACCGGCCGGAGGCCTCTCCTCCAGTCTTCAGGCCCGTCACGGTCTTCCCCGTAGCCCTCTTCCTCTATGCCGATTGCCCGTATGCTCGATTTCCCCACCGTGACGCCCTACGCCATGGCTTCTTTTTGCGCTACGCCCAACCACGCAACGGTACTCCACTGCACGAATGCCCAAGCCGTTGCCGCCGAATCTACGTTGGAAGCCAAATCGCCCATGGATTGACGAGCGGCTTGCAAGAAACGATCTGCCATCTACAAGACGGCATTGCGCCCTGCTTCAAGAAGCTGGCAGCTAAATTCCATGATTGAGCACACCGATACCCACATTCCTCAGCTGATGACTGAACGGGAGGCGGCAAACCTGCTGAGGGTTAAGCCATCCACCATTCGCGCAGAGCGAATACGGGGAAGGTTGGGTTATACTCGGGTTGGTTGCCACATCTTCTATACGATGCGACAGCTTGGCGAGTATGTGGAAAAGCAGTCGGTGCCACCATGCGCAAACGTCGTGAACAGCGTCCTGGCCAGATCGGACAATACTGGCTCAGCAAGAAGCCCGGCCGTGACGGCGCGGACGACGCATGGTGCCGGACTTGGTACGAGTCCGGAACGCGACAGACATGCCGTGTCAGCCTTGGCACGTCAGACTTTCAAGAGGCAGGCCTCCTCCTCGCCGCCTGGGTCGTCGAGAACGAGCGTCCCCGAAACGCAGCCCCAAATCGCGTCCTCATCGAAACCATCCTGCTGAACTACTGGAACGACTACGCCCAGCACCTGCCGAGTTCCCGAACGCAATGGCTCGGCCTGTCCTACTGGCAGGAATTCTGGACAGGGCGTACGGTTGCCGACATCACGCCTCACGAGCAGCGCCGGTTCCGCGAATGGCTGGCCTCCCGGGGAACCGGTGCCAGCGGCATCGATCGCATCCTGTCGGTCGGGCGGGCGGCGCTGAACCGCGCCAGGAAATGGCAGGAGCTGAGCGAGGTTCCTCACATCTTCGGGACGGTCACGGCGGAGGCCAAGCGGGCGCGCCAGCCGAAAGGCCGTCCGATCACCCCGGAGGAACTGGCGCGTCTCATCGACGCGGCGCAATCACGCCACATGCTGCTGTTCCTGCTGATCGCCTCCAACACGTTGGCCCGCCCGGCGGCCGTTCTGGACCTCGAACCGGCACAGCACGACCCGGAACATGGGCTTCTCGACCTCAACCCACCCGGCCGCGTCCAGAACAAGAAGTTCCGCCCGGTGGTGCCGGTCTCGCCGACGTTGCGCCCATGGCTCAGTCAGCCGGTGGGGAAAAGTGGCCGGTACGTCAGCTATCGGAACCAGCCGATCCGCTCCATCCTGCACATGTGGCGGATCACCCGCGAAGCAGCAGGGCTGGACGAGCGTGTCACTCCATATTCGATCCGGCACGGCATGGCACGCGAGATGCGCAAGCGGCGGGTTCCCACCGAGCAGATCAGCCTGTTCCTGGGCCACCTGCCGGACGGCTCGGCCGCAACCACGTCGATCTACGCGCCCTACGAGCCCGGCTTCCTGGCCGACGCCTTGGAAGCTATCGAAGCGGTGATGGGGGCGGTGCGCAAGCACCTGAAGCACGCCCGGATCGATTGCCCGCAGCCAGTCCCCGACTCTGGGATCGAGATCAGCCTCACCGGCCGGGCATACCGGCACGGGATAGGCGAAGACAAGCGTCGGGAGGTCCGGCAGCTCATCCTGTCCGGCGTGCCGCATGCCGAGGTGGTCCGGCGGACGGGCGTGTCGAGCGGCACGGTGAGTGCGATCCGGCAGGAGCTGAAGGCAGCCATGCCGCTCTACCGGAACACGGAATTCGGCGATTGCGTGCCGCTTGCGTGCCGCGACGGCGAGGACGACGACGGCGACCTGCCGGAAACCCTTGAAAAGAGTGGTGGGCCCGGCCGGATTCGAACCGACGACAACACCGTTATGAGCGGCGCGTTCTAACCGCTGAACTACAGGCCCTACCGCGGGGCGCACTTTGCGACAAAGCTCCGGGGGAATGCAACCCCTCGTTCATCGTTCCGACGCAAGAAGGCCGCAAACGAAAACGGAGGCCTTCCGGCCCCCGCTTCGTCTCGAACGATAAGACTTCCGGATCAGGTATCCAGGAAGCTGCGCAGCTTGCGCGACCGCGACGGGTGCTTCAGCTTGCGCAGCGCCTTCGCCTCGATCTGGCGGATGCGCTCGCGGGTCACGTTGAACTGCTGGCCGACCTCTTCCAGAGTGTGGTCGGTGTTCATGCCGATGCCGAAGCGCATGCGCAGCACACGCTCCTCACGCGGCGTCAGCGAGGCGAGCACGCGGGTCGTCGTCTCGCGCAGGTTCGCCTGGATGGCGGCGTCCAGCGGCAGGACGGCGTTCTTGTCCTCGATGAAATCACCGAGATGCGAATCCTCCTCGTCACCGATCGGCGTCTCGAGGGAGATCGGCTCCTTGGCGATCTTCAGGACCTTGCGGACCTTCTCCAGCGGCATCATCAGACGCTCGGCCAGTTCCTCCGGAGTCGGCTCGCGGCCGATCTCGTGCAGCATCTGGCGGCTGGTGCGGACCAGCTTGTTGATCGTCTCGATCATGTGGACCGGGATGCGGATGGTCCGCGCCTGGTCCGCGATGGAGCGGGTGATGGCCTGGCGAATCCACCAGGTCGCATAGGTCGAGAACTTGTAGCCGCGCCGGTACTCGAACTTGTCCACCGCCTTCATCAGGCCGATGTTGCCCTCCTGGATCAGGTCCAGGAACTGAAGGCCGCGGTTGGTGTACTTCTTGGCGATGGAGATCACGAGACGCAGGTTCGCCTCGACCATCTCCTTCTTGGCGCGGCTCGCTTCCTTCTCGCCCTTCTGGACGGTGGAGACGATGCGGCGGAACTCGTTGATCGGCAGGCGGGCCTCTTCGGCCACCTGGGCGATCGACTCGCGCGTCTTGCGGATGTCGCCGTCGTACTTCTCGGCGAACTTGCCCCAGGTCTTGGGGTTGAGGCCACGGATACGCTCCTGCCAGTTCGGGTCCAACTCGTGTCCGAAATACTGGTTCAGGAAGTCCTCGCGCTTCACCCGGCAGTCGGTCGCCATGCGCAGCAGGCGGCCTTCGAAACCGGTCAGCTTGCGGTTCAGGCCATAGAGCTGTTCGACCAGCTGCTCGATGCGCTGGTTGTTCAGGCGGACCGTGTTCATCAGCTCGACCATCTCGGTCTTGAGCTTCTCGTACTTCTTGTCCGTCTGCTTGCCCAAGTCCTCGCCGCGCTGCATCGCGGCCATGCGGGCCTCATGCAGCTTGTGCAGCTTGTCGTAGGTCGCCTTGATGTTCTCGAAGGTCTCGATGACCTGCGGTTTCAGCGCGGCTTCCATTGCCGACAGCGACAGGCTGTTGTCGCCCTCTTCGCCTTCCTCGCCCTCTTCGCCCTCGCCTTCGGCGCGCGGCGGACGCGGTTCGTCGCCGTCCTCGCCGGCCGGCGCATCGGCGGCGGGAGCAGCCCCGGCACCGGCGGCCTCGACGACCTCGGCCAGGCCTTCCGGCATCTCCTCGCCGTCCGGGCCGCCGCCATAGGTGGCGTCCAGGTCGATGATGTCGCGCAGCAGCATCTTCCCTTCCATGAGGGAATCATGCCACTCCAGGATGGCGCGGATGGTGAGGGGCGATTCGCAGATCGCACCGATCATCATCTCGCGGCCGGCTTCGATCCGCTTGGCGATGGCGATTTCGCCTTCGCGCGACAGCAGCTCCACCGACCCCATCTCGCGCAGGTACATGCGGACCGGGTCGTCGGTACGGCCGATGTCGTCGTCGTCGAGATTGCCCGACGAACGGCCTTCGCCTTCGCCTGCCCCCTCGCCGCTGTTCTCCGAATCCTGCTCTTCCGATTCGACGATGTTGATGCCCATCTCGGACAGCATCGCCATCGTGTCTTCGATCTGCTCGGACGAGGACGAATCCTGCGGCAGCGCTGCGTTCAGCTCGTCATAGGTGACATACCCGCGCTCCTTGCCGCGGGCGATCATCTTCTTGACGGCCAAACCCATGCCGTCCATCAGAGGACCGTCTGCGGATTCCTCCCGCGTCTCGGAAACTTCCACGCTGTTCGCAGCTTTCGTGGCCATGCGATCGGTGCCCCCGCATTACCCCATTGAAAAAGACGAAAGGAGCGCCCGGTCCCGGTTGCCCGGCCCGTCCGCCCCACCCCCAACCATGTATCTACCCAGAACCCGCCATCACAGAAACTGCCATGCGGCCCTGTCCCATCACTGCTTCCTGTTACCCGGTGTCCCGTCAGCCGTTGCCGAACCGCCGACGGCACAAGCCATCAACCGTCAGACATCGTCAAAGTCACTGTCCGCGATACCCAAACCGGACTTGATGACCTCCTGCTGAAGAGCCACGACCCTCGCGAAGTTCGCCTCGCTGTTGTCACGGGTCAAAGCCGCCTTCGCTTCCCTAAGATCGTCGAGCACCCGCTCGTGATGCAGATGCCGCCACGCAGGCCACCATCCCTTCCTGGCGTCCTCCGTAGAGGCCTCCGGACGGGCGAAGCCGGCATGGACATAGGTTGACTCGCCTAGCAAAGCACCGACCATCGTCTCGTGGCCGGCGGATGACAAGTGGCGACAAAGCGCTGCGGCGTCAAGTGTCGAGTCGTGGTTACGATCGTCCGAAAGGCATTCGATCACCGCCCAGCGCAGTTTTTCGAGCTCCGGGTCACCGAACGGCAACAGGCCGAGAGGCTCGCCCAACTCGCCGAACAGCTCGGGATGATTGATGATCGTCGCCAGCAGGATCCTCTCGCGCATCGAGGCGAGCCGGGACGCGCGGCCGCGCCCCTCCCCCGCCGGCTTGGAAGTCAGGCGACCAGGAACTCCCGGCACATGGCGGCGCGGCGGCTCGCCGAAGCGCCCCCTGCCCTGCCCGGGCACCCAGGGACCGCGGTTGTAGGCCGGACGGACGGGCGCGAAGGCCTCGTCGACGCGGCGGCGCATCTCGGTCCGGTAGAAGCTCTGGACATCGCGGTCGGCGATGGTGGCGACACGGGCCTCCAGCGCCGCCTTCACCGCGGCCTTGGCCTCCGGCGTGTCGGTCGGCCTTCCCTCGCTCTCCATCCGCCAAAGGGCGTCGGACAGCGGGATGGCGGCGTCCAGCACCGCGCCCATCGCCTTGGCCCCTTGCGCGCGGATCAGGCTGTCGGGGTCCTCGCCCTCCGGCAGGAAGGCGACACGGGCCGACTGGCCGGGGGCGAGGTGCGGCAGGATGCGCTCCACCGCCCGCCAGGCCGCGCGCCGGCCGGCATTGTCGCCGTCGAAGCACAGGAATGGCACCTTCTCCGCCGCCGGGATCAGCTTCCACAGCTCCTGCACCTGGGTTTCGGTCAGCGCGGTGCCCAGTGGCGCCACCGCCCCTTCGAATCCGGCGCGGACCAGGGCGATGACGTCCATGTAGCCCTCGGCGACGATCACCGGCTTGCCGTCCGCCGCCGCCTGCCGCGCCCGCGACAGGCCGTAGAGCAGCGTGCCCTTGTGAAAGAGGGGCGTGTCGGCGGTGTTGACGTATTTCGGCCCGTCGCCTTCCAGGATGCGCCCGCCGAAGGCCACCACCTGCCCACGCCGGTCGGTGACCGGGAACATCACCCGGTTGCGGAAGAAGCTGTAGGGCGCCCGGCCGTCGTCCGGCCGCTTCAGCAGCCCGGCATTGACCATGTCCTCGTCGGAAAAGCCCTGCTTGCCGAGATGGGTGCGCAGCGCGTTCGAATCGCCGGGCGCATATCCCAGCCGGAAGCGCGCGATGCTGTCTCCGTCCAGCCCGCGGCGCATGAAGTAATCCAGCCCGGCGCGGCCGGCGGAGCTGTGCAATTGCTGCTCGAACCAGCGGGTTGCCTGTTCGACGAGGTCATGCAGGGTCTTGCGCCGCTCGTAACGCTGCCGGTCCTCCTCCGTCGGGCGCGGCACCGGCAAGCCGGCTTCGCCGGCCAGATGCTCGACCGCCTCGGGGAAGCCGAGATTGTCGTGACGCATGACGAAGCCGATGATGTCGCCATGGGCGCCGCAGCCGAAACAATGGAAAAAGCCCTTCTGGTCGTTGACGTAGAAGGACGGCGATTTCTCGTTGTGGAACGGACAGGGGGCCTTGTACTCCCGGCCGGCACGGATCAGCCGCAGCCGCTTGGAGACCACTTCCGAGAGGGTCAGCCGGGTGCGCAGTTCTTCCAGGAATTGGGGCGGGAAAGCCATGGTCGAACGGTCACCGGGGAGCGGACGGGAAACAGGCGCAAGCCTATAGCAGAGGCTATGGTATGGGGACCAGCGCCACTGCCGGCAAGGGCTGGATGGCCCCGCGACAGCGGGGATGGCGCCCGAGGGACAGGACGAACAGGATGCGGCAGGCGCCCGGACAACCGGCTGCGCAGCGATCCGAGCCCCTCCCCAGACTCCACCCCCCCCTTGTTTTCAAACCGTTACTTGCCGGACAGCCGCGCCTTCACCAGACCGCCGGCCTTGGCGAAGTCCATCTGGCCGGCATGGCGGGCCTTCAGCTCGGCCATCACCTTGCCCATGTCCTTGATGCTGGCGGCACCCAGCTCGGCCAGGATGGCGTCGATGGCGGCGGCGGCCTCCTCGTCATTCATCTGCTTGGGCAGGAAGCGTTCGATGACCGCGATCTCCTCGCGCTCCTGCTGGGCCAACTCGGGACGGTTGCCCTGCTCGTACAGCGCCGCCGATTCGTTGCGCTGCTTCACCAACGCCTGGAGCATCGACAGGATCTCCGCCTCATCGATCCCATCGGTCACGCCGCGCGTGCGGGCCGCGATGTCACGGTCCTTCAGCCCGGCGAGGATCATGCGGATGGTCGAGACCGCGCGTATCTCCTTCGCGCGCATCGCATCCTTCAGGGAATCGTTGAATTGCGTGCGCAGAGTCATGTCCTGTCTTCCTTGTTCATCGTACCCGGCATGCGGCCGGGCCCCGTATCCGGCCGGATTTGGCGACTATCCAGAAAGCGCCCGTCGATTTCCATACAAAAGCCCGGCCGGCAAAGGCACGACGGGCCGCCGTGCCGACGCTTCAGGGCCGCCTTGCAAAGCTATTGCTGGAAATCCGGCAGCCAATCGTCATATAGGATGACCGGCCCACCCGATCAGCCCACTCGATCCCACGTCACCGTCCGTACCGGCGGAGGTGGGGTGCGAGCGGTTCCGTGTGCGCGCCCGGCGGGACGCTAGGCCGTCGCCGTTCCGCCGATCACCCGATCCGTCGCCGGCCGCGGTTTTTGGGAAGGTTCACAGGAATGACTCTCGCCACTCCCCCCTCCGACGATGCGGTTCACACCGGCGTGCTTGTTCTGGCCGACGGCACGGTGTTCCGCGGCCGAGGCATCGGCGCCACGGGGGATTCGGTGGGCGAGGTGTGCTTCAACACCTCCATGACCGGCTATCAGGAGATCCTGACCGATCCCAGCTATGCCGGCCAGATCATCACCTTCACTTTCCCGCACATCGGCAACACCGGCGCCAACGCCGAAGACATCGAGACGATCACGCCGGCCGCCCGCGGCCTGATCCTGCGCGCCGACATCACCGACCCGTCGAACTGGCGAGCCACCCGCCACCTGGACGACTGGCTGAAAAGCTACGGGCTGGTCGGTCTGGCCGGCGTCGACACCCGGCGGCTGACCCGCCGCATCCGCGACCTGGGCGCGCCGAACGGCGTCGTCGCCCATGCGCCGGACGGCAAGTTCGACATCGAGGCGCTGGTCGCCAAGGCCAAGGGCTGGCCGGGTCTGGAGGGCATGGATCTGGCCAAGGACGTGTCCTGCCGCCAGACCTATGACTGGACCGAGGCCGGCTGGACCATCGGTGGCGGCTACGCCACCCAGGACAAGCCGCAGTACCATGTCGTCGCCATCGATTACGGTGCCAAGCGCAACATCCTGCGCTGCCTCGCCGCGGCCGGCTGCAAGGTGACGGTGGTGCCGTCGACCGCCTCGGTCGAGGATGTGATGCGCCACCAGCCGGATGGTGTCTTCCTGTCCAACGGCCCCGGCGACCCCGCCGCCACCGGCGAATATGCCGTCCCGACCATCAAGGGCCTGCTCGACACCGGAGTGCCGATGTTCGGCATCTGCCTCGGCCACCAGATGCTGTCGCTGGCGCTGGGCGCCAAGACCACCAAGATGCAGCAGGGCCATCGCGGCGCCAACCATCCGGTGAAGGATCTGGCCTCCGGCCGGGTCGAGATCACCAGCCAGAACCATGGCTTCGTCGTGATGCCGGAGACGCTGCCGGCCGACGCCGAAGTCACCCATGTCAGCCTGTTCGACGGCACCAACGAGGGCATCCGCCTGAAGGGCAAGCCGGTCTTCTCGGTGCAGTACCACCCGGAAGCCTCGCCCGGCCCGCAGGACAGCCATTATCTGTTCGACCGCTTCGTCCAGCTGATCGCCGAGAAGAAGGCGGCCTGACGCCGGGCAGCGGACGGGGTGCGAGAAAGGGGGGAGTCGCCGGCGCGGTTCCCCTTTTTCTTTGGAGCACCGCTCCCGCCTTGGCCGACCGACGGGGCAAACCATATGGATCGGCATGTGTCTGCCCGATCATCCCTTCGCCGCCAAGCCCGCGCCGGTCACTCCGCCCGACGGTCCCGCCTGCCCGCTCTGCGGCCGGCCGATGGTTCCCGGCGCCAGCCTGAACGAGCATCATCTCGTTCCGCGCACCTATGGCGGCCGGGACACGGTGACGATGCACCGCATCTGCCATGCCAAAATCCACGCGGTGCTGACCGAGCAGCAGCTGCGCGACGAGTATCACCGGATCGAGGCCCTGCGCGGACATCCCGACATCGCCGCCTTCATCCGCTGGGTCCGGCGCAAGCCGCCGGAGTTCACCGACGGCCACGCCACCGACCGGCGGCGGCGCAAGCGATGATCGGGGTTCGGCCTCCCCAGTTCATCCCCGGCGCACGGTCTGCCGCTGGGCGGGCTTCGGCAGATAGTTGCGGGCCTCGCCGTTGCAGACCCGGCTGACCCGCTCATACTCCTCCACCGTATCGACCTGGGCCTGCCGGCGGTCGCGCTCGCGCCCGAACTCCTGCATGATCCGCCGCATCGCCGATTCGAGCGGCCGGCGGATCGCCGCCATCGCCTGGGCCTGACTGCGCGAGCGTACCGGTGCCATGCCCTCCAGCACCTGATCCAGCCGGATGCGGATCATCGGCATCATCTCGCGCAGCAACGCCTCGTCCACCGCGACATGGCGCATCTCATGGGCCAGCACCTCGCCATGCAGGCAGGAATTCACCGGAATTTCGCGGGCGACATGGACGATGCGCTGCTGGAAGCCGAAGCTGATGGTCACCGTGCTGGCCGATGCGCAATAGGTGCCGTCGCCCATGGTCCTGAACAGGGCGGAGACTTGCGACTGTTCGCCATAGCGGGCCAGGGTCAGCCCCAGCACATGGCCGCCGGCGCTCCCGGCCGGTCCCGGCGTGCGTCCCGGCAATCGGGTCAGCTGCGCGATCGACAGCGCGTCGTCGCGCTGGATCGGTGCCAGCACGCTGTCGAATACGAGCCTGATCGGCGGAAATCCGCTGCAGCCATTGGACTGCGCCGCAGCCGGCGAAGCAGCCGGCAGTGCAGCGAACAGGACACCCGAAAGGAAGAGGAACAGGAAGCGAACGGTCATCCCGATACAGATATCAGGAAACCGTCGGCGGACAAGAGACATGGAGAGAGGATCGGGATGCCGGCGACAGACCCTCGCCGGCATCCCCACCTCTCACTGATGCGCCGGGAACAGGAAGCGCGCCTTCAGGGTGCCTTCGATGGCGCGCAGGTCGTTGACGACCTCCAGTTCCTCGACGTCGCCATTGACATCGACCACCACATAGCCCAGCTCCGGATCGGTCTGGAGATACTGGGCGGCGATGTTCAGGTCGCGGCCGGAGAACACCTCGTTCACCTTGCGCAGGATGCCCGGCCGGTTCTCGTGGACGTGCAGGAAGCGGGTGCAGCCGGCCTGGACCGGCAGCGCCACCTGCGGGAAGTTGACCGCGCCCACCGTGGAGCCGTTGTCCGAATATTCGAGCAGCTTCTGCGCCACCTCGGTGCCGATGTTGGCCTGCGCCTCCATCGTCGAACCGCCGATGTGCGGGGTCAGGATGACGGTCTTGATGCCGCGCAGCGCGCTCTGGAACTCCTCCTTGTCGGAGCCGGGCTCGACCGGGAACACGTCGATGGCGGCACCCAGGACCTGGCCGCTGTTCAACGCGGCGGCCAGCGCCTCGATGTCCACAACCTGGCCGCGGGCGGCATTGATCAGGTGGCTGCCCTTCTTCATGGCCGCCAGTTCGCCCGCGCCGATCATGTTGCGGGTCTGCGGGGTGTCCGGCACATGCAGGGTCACCACGTCGGACACCGACAGCAGTTCCTCCATCGAATCGCAGGCCCGTGCATTGCCGAGCGCCAGCTTGCGCACGACGTCGTAGAAGCGGACCTGCATGCCCATCGCTTCCGCCAGGATCGACACCTGCGTGCCGATATGGCCGTAGCCGATGATGCCCAGCGTCTTGCCGCGAATCTCATAGGAATCCTTGGCCGACTTCATCCAGCCGCCGCCATGGACCAGCTGCGACTTCTCGAAGATGCCGCGCATCAGCATGATGATCTCGCCGATCACCAGTTCCGCCACCGAGCGGGTGTTGGAATAGGGGGCGTTGAACACCGGAATGCCGTTGCGGCGCGCCGCCTTCAGGTCGACCTGGTTGGTGCCGATGCAGAAGCAGCCGACGGAGATCAGCTTCTGCGCCGCCTCGAACACCTTGGCGGTCAAATGGGTGCGCGACCGGATGCCCAGGATATGGACCGCACCGATGCGCTCCAGCAGCTCATCCTCGTCCAGGGCGCGCGGCAGCCGCTCGACGGTGGCATAGCCGCCGCGGGCCAGCTCGTCGATGGCGTTGTCGTGGACACCTTCCAGAAGGAGGATGTTGATCTTGTCCTTGGAGAGCGAGAGCTTGGTCACGGCCGGCATCCGTATCTGGGCATCGGGTCTGATCGGCAGCCCGCCTGCCGGAAACGGCGCGATGGGCCACGGAAAAGCGAGCGCGCAAAATAATACCAATGGCAGCCCTTGTCACCTGACGGATGTTGCGCCGCCACAGAGCTTTCCGCATGCCGGATTGGCGTGGAACGCGGGTTGGGTGTATCTGTCGGACCGACCTTCGAACTTGGAAGCCCGCCATGAGCGACGTGACGATCTACCACAACCCGCGCTGCAGCAAGTCGCGCGAGACGCTGGAGCTCCTGCGCTCCCGCGGCATCGAGCCGGCGGTGGTCGAATATCTGAAGACCCCGCCCGGCCCGGCGGAGCTGTCCGCCATCCTCGCCAAGCTGGGCAAGGGTCCGCGCGACATCACCCGCGCCAAGGAGGCGGCGGAGGCCGGCTTGCCCAAGGATCTGGACGGCGAGGCGCTGATCGCCGCCCTGAGCGCCAACCCGGCCGCCATAGAACGCCCCATCGTGGTGAAGGGCGACCGCGCCCGCGTCGGCCGTCCGCCGGAGTCGGTGCTGGACCTCCTCTGATCCCATTCCCGTTCCCGACCGGAGCCTGCCGCCCGTGACTGCCAAGCACACCGCCGCCACCGCCGCCGCCGAACTGACGACCATCCGCGATTTCCTGCGCTACGGCGTCAGCCGCTTCAACGAGGCCGAGCTCGATTACGGCCACGGAACCACCACGGCCTTCGACGAGGCCGTGTTCCTGGTGTTGGAGACGCTGCACCTGCCGGTCGACCAGCTCGACCCCTATCTCGACGCCCGGCTGACCGCGGCGGAGCGCGAGGCGGTCGCCGGCATCCTCCATGCCCGCATCGACACCCGAAAGCCGGCGCCCTACCTGCTGAACAAGGCCTATATCCAGGGCATCCCCTTCTATGTGGACGAGCGGGTGATCGTCCCGCGCTCCTATATCGGGGAACTTCTGTTCTCCGACCTGTTCGGCGGCGACGAGTTCACTCTGGTCGAGGATCCGACCTCGGTCGAGCGGGTGCTGGATCTCTGCACCGGATCCGGCTGCCTCGCCATCCTGGCGGCGCGCATCTTTCCCGAGGCCCAGGTCGATGCGGTCGATCTGTCGGCGGACGCGCTGGAGGTGGCCCGACGCAATGTCGCCGACAGCGGGTTCGAGGACCGCATCTCCCTGCATCACGGCGACCTGTTCGCGCCGCTGAAGACGCGGAAATACGATGTCATCATCACCAACCCGCCCTATGTCGACGCCGAGGCGATGGACGCCCTGCCGCCGGAATTCCGGGCCGAGCCGGAGATGGCGCTGGCCGGCGGCGACGACGGGCTGGACATCGTCCGCCGCATCCTGAAGGAAGCCCCCAAGCACCTGACCCCCGACGGCGGCCTGCTGTGCGAATTCGGTACCGGCCGGGAAATCCTGGAGGCGGAATATCCCAATCTGGACTTCCTGTGGCTGCAGACCGCCAACAGCTTCGGCGAGGTGTTCTGGCTGACGCGGGAGCAGTTGAAGGCGGGGAAGTGAGGGGCTGACGCTCCCACAGCCGGGAAGCCTTCCCCACATCCACGGTTGTCCTCTCGACGATGCTGCATCGCAGCAGCCGCTTGGGAGGACCACCGCCATGGCCGACCGCCAAACCATCATCCTCAAGACACTGGCCTCAAGACCCTGGCCTCAAGACCCTGGCCATCACCGCACTGGCCTTGGGCGGGCTGGCCGTCGCCAACTCGGCGGCGGCCCGCGCGGCGGAGCGGCGCTATCCTCCGGACGGGCGCTTCGTGACCGTCGACGGCGTCCGGCTGCACCGCTATGCCGATGTAACAGTCCCGGTGGCGATCTTCGCCGGCCATCACGACCGCGTGGTCGAGCAGGAGGAGCAGAGCGGCCTCCCGCACCATGTCCTGTCCGACAGCACCCTGCATTGGGTGCCGGATTGCGGCCATATGGTGCATTACGCCGACCCGGAACCGGTGGTGCGCCGCATCGACGAGATGTCGACCGAAGGAGCGCCGCTGCGCGTCGCCGCTCAGAGATAGCGCCGCATGAGGATGCTGCCGCCCCGGTGCGGCAGGCGGGGGTGCCAGGGGATGTCGGCGCGGCCGATCTCCTCGAACCCCTCGCCGGCATAAAGACGGCGGGCCGGGTCGTTGTCGGCCCAGACATGCAGCGTGACCCGGTCGAATCCGCCGGTCCGCGCCCGTTCGTAGAACCAGCCGAGCAGCCGTCCGGCGATGCCGTGACGCCGCTGCTGCGGATCGACTGCCAGGGCCGACAGGAAATAGCTGCCCCAGTCCAGCATTTCGGAGAATGCAGCCATATGGGCAACCCGGTCGGGCGGCAGGCCGCTGTGATCCTCCGTGCGGATCCAGTCGGCGGGATAGCCATGGGCGACGCCGACCACCTGCCCGTCCAGTTCAGCGACGCCGCTCTGCCGGTGGGACAGCGAACCGCTGCGCCCGGCGAGGCCCGGCATCAGCATCTCCGCCGCCGTCAGCCCCGGCATCAGCCCATCCAGAAGGAAGCCATAGACCCCGCCGCCGGCAATGTCGATCAGCCGGGCGAGGTCCGGCGCGTCGTCGGCATCGCCCGAACGGATGCGAAGACGGTCGTCGAAGATATGATGAGTCACGCCAAGCACCTTCTTTCCGGAAATCGGCCGCACAGGAAAGGCCGTTCGGTCGCCGATTTCCAGCCCCTTCCGACGCCGCCGGATCGGCTCAGCCCTGGTCCGCAGCCCGGTTGAGATCGTCGCGCAGCTTCAGCAACGCCTCGCGCAGGGAGGTCAGTTCCTCGACCGAACAGCCGGAAGCGGCAGCGATGTGGGTCGGCAGACACGCGGCCTTCCCGCGCAACGCGGCCCCCTCCGGCGTCAGGCGGATGCGGACAAGCCGTTCATCCTGCGGATCGCGGGCGCGGGTGACCAGCCCCTGTCCTTCCATCCGCTTCAGCAGCGGAGTGAGCGTTCCGCTGTCCAGGCCAAGCCTTTCGCCCAGCGCCTTCATCGACTGCCCATCCTCCTCCCACAGCAGCAACATCATCAGATATTGCGGGTAGGTCAGGCCGAGCGACTCCAGCAGCGGACGATAGACGCGGGTCATCGCCAGGTTCGCCGAATACAGGGCGAAGCAGGCCTGGTTGGAGAGCAGAAGCGGATCGTTCCTGTCGGCAGTCATGGCTTGGTGGAACCTTCGAAACGGCGCGCGCCGCCGGGCTGTTGCGCGCCGGCCGATCATGCGTACGGCACAATCGCGCGCAACAGCCCGGCGGCGCAATCCTGAAGCATGACGCCTCAGGCATTCACGCGACGCAAACCATAGGCAACAGCCTCATGCGACCGTCGTGGTGACCGGGATGTTGCCCTTGGTGGCATGGCTGTAAGGACAGACCTTGTGGGCGCGGGCCAGCAGATCCTCGGCCGCGGCCTTGTCCATGCCCGGCAGAGACACGATGAAATCCACGGTCAGGCCAAAGCCCTCGCCATCGTCGCGGGCACCGATGCCAACCGTGGCGGTCACCGACAGGTCGGCCGGCACGGCGATCTTGTCGCGATTGCCGACAAACTTGATGGCACCGATGAAGCAGGCGGAATAGCCGGCGGCAAACAGCTGCTCGGGGTTGGTGGCCCCGCCCTGCCCGCCCAATTCCTTCGGCGCCGCCAGCGCGACGGACAACAGCCCATCCTCGCTCACGGCTTTGCCGTCGCGGCCACCGGTGGCGGACACCGTCGTCGAATAGAGGGTCTTCATGCTGCTCTCTCCTTCACTGGATATCGGGGATGGGTTGGCCGGACGGTGGGAAGAACCGCCGCCGGCGATCTCGTGAGGAGGAGCATCGCTCACAATTCAATTGCGCGCAATTTATTTGATCATGCGCAATTCAATTGTGCGAAATGCGTTTGGCGCATGACTCCCGTGTGGTGTTCCAGGCGTCACAGCAGCAGGCCTGGACGACGGCATCGTCGTCCATTCGCTCCTTCCCATTGCGATGGCGAAGCGAATGATGGATTGCCAACCTTGGGAATCCCTCTCCGTGAGTCAGCGGCTCCGCTCGCCGGTATCACTCCTATCGAGAGACCCTGCGGCGCTACCGACGAACCGCAACTCGGCATTGGTCAGGTCGGGGATGATCCGGGACGGCGGCTGTTGGAGTCAGGCAGCCGAACACTGGAGACCCTGATGAGCGACGAGCCAACCAAGGACCAGCCCGTCGAGGGGGCTGCCGGCGCTCTCCCCCGGTCCGTCTCACGGCGTCGGCGGCGACCAAGCCAGCTCGGTCAGCTGCTTGCTCTGGCTGAGGGCCCCGTACAGCTGCGCCCCCTCCTCGCGTTCCGTCCGGCACAGCAGCATCAGAACCTCCGAGTCAGCGTTGACCGAGCTGCATACGGTCGAATCCCGATTGCAGGTCGGCCGCATCTGCGGAGCCAGCCACCGGCCGGGTTGAGCCTTCTGTGCCGCCAGCAGGAAGGCCGCCATGACCTTGGCGATCTCCGCCTCGCTGCCGGTGTTGCGCACCGTGAACAGCGGCGAGCGCACGCCGCCGGCAGGAGTGCCCGAGGTCATCAGTTGCGCCACGCAGAAGCGCTAGCGGCGCGGGGCGGCCATTGGGGCCGGCGCATCGGCATGGACGGCGCCCGCCGGCAGCGCCGGGGTGTTGCTGGCAACCGGCCCCACGGCCAGTTCGTGCAATTCGCGGCCGCGCCACAGTTTCACAAGCACGCTCTGCCCATCCGGTACCTGGCCCAACACGCGGCGTATCTGCATCGGATCGGCCATCGCCACGCCACGGACCTCGAGAATCACGTCGCCCGGCCGGATACCCGACACATCGGCCGCTTGGCCCGGCATCAGTTCCACCACCAACAAGCCGCGCGGAGCCTCCAGCCCCACGGCCTGCGCCAGTTGGGCCGTCACCGGGGCCACCGACATTCCCACCCTGCCCTGCGGCTCGTTCGCCGATACCGTTGCCGATCCGGGCGGCGTGCCGATCGCGGTTCCGCCCAAGCCCATTGACCCGGCGGTGGTGCCCGGAGCCAAGTCGGACCTCGCTCCCGCCGCCGCACCCGAACCGGAAGGCGGACAGCGCTGTTCCGTCATGACCTGGCGCAAGGCCTGGATGTTGACCGACATCGATTGGCGGTACTCCGGCGGCGTCGATGACAGGCTGTCGGTGTTCGTTTGCAGCAGCATCGCCAGCGCCTGACAGCTCGTGCCGCGGTAGTATGACGCCGTCTCCGCCACCTGAGACGCCTGCGACGGTGCGCCGGCGCCGCCCGCGGCACCTATCGCCAGCCCGACCGGATCGACCGCACAACCCGACAGCATCCCCGCCCCCGAAACCATCACAAGCGCTGCCATCCATAGAGAGGCTGCTGTGCGACCGTTCTGCATCGAATCTCCTCCGCCGTGCATTCACCAAAGGGCTTCCCGCTGAATCTGCTATCCGGCAGGCCTCTCCCGAGATGAGCCGGCCATCCCACCCATTCCGGGTTGCAGTGTGCCCGCTCGAAATCGGTAATAAAAGTGGCGAAAGGTGCGAGTCGCCTTCTTTCCCCATTTCAACGCCAACGCTCCGCCGGACTCTCCGGGTCTGTGATGCCGCAGCATCAAGGCGGGTACGGTCACTGTCATCGACACGGGTGAACGCCAGTGCAAGAGCCTTGCAGAATGGTTGGGACACCCAGGCGTGGTTTTCATTGTCATCGGACAATGCAACGCAAGTGGCGCGCGAGACTGAAAGCACTCCACAAATTTACGCGTGTCGGCGCAGAAAAATTCACCACATATTCACTTCACATTCTGAAATGATGCTGAGGGGTTGAATTGGCCTGCAGCATGATATGCGGCATCCCCTAGACCAGCGGCGCCGACTGGCTCAGCAGCAGGCGCCGGCCCGGGTTCTCTTCGATCCAACTCTTGGGGAAGACCTTCAGGGCCTGCTGGCCGGCGCGCGGGTCGAGGATGGCGCCGTGGGCCTGGGTGCCCTCCATGGCACCGGTTGCGCCCAGCTGTTGCGGCTGGCCCCCGATCCCCCAGCGGCTACAATGAACGGGTCCAGGATGGACGCGCCAGCGCCGTTGCGGCTGGACCCCGATCCCCCAGCGGCTACAATCTTGCGCAGCTCGCATACGGTGGCCAGTTGTTGCGGCTGGACCCCGATCCCCCAGCGGCTACAATAGCGCCTGTCGCTGGACGAAGCGGTCGATAGTTGCGGCTGGACCCCGATCCCCCAGCGGCTACAATCCGGCTAATTTGGAGGCCCCCGTTAAGCTCGTTGCGGCTGGACCCCGATCCCCCAGCGGCTACAATCTCCGCCTTCTCCGCCACCTGCGAAGAAGGGTTGCGGCTGGACCCCGATCCCCCAGCGGCTACAATGCGGCTCGGCTTGGCGCGGGACGACAAAACGTTGCGGCTGGACCCCGATCCCCCAGCGGCTACAATTCGCCAGCGACACAAGCGAACGGTCGGAGAGTTGCGGCTGGACCCCGATCCCCCAGCGGCTACAATTTCCGGCCCCACCCGATTTCCCACCGGTAGGGTTGCGGCTGGACCCCGATCCCCCAGCGGCTACAATCGGACCCCGGATAACCCTCTGAAGTAAAAAGGGTTATCCGGGTTTCTTTTCTGAAGACCTTCCATCGGATGCCCATCAAAACAGCTTGAACTGTTCGTACTTCGCGGCGGGTTCCTGTTTCGTGCGCGTTTCGAAACACACCATCGTCTGGTATTGACGGTCGGTGAAGGTCAGGATCTGCACCTTTCCCCGCTTCGGCAGGTTGGATCTGATCCGTCCGATTCGCGCCTCGACCTGCGGAGTGCCGGCACAGAAGCGCATATAGACGCTGAATTGCGACATCTCGAATCCCTCATCCAACAGAAAATTGCGAAACCGAGTCGCCGCTTTCTGGTCGGTTTTGGTCACGGTTGGCAGATCAAACATCACCATCATCCACATGAGCCGATACGCGCTGAGTGGCATGCGCGCCCTCCTTGCCTGACGGTCCACGAGCGATTTCGAGGGGAAGCGGAGACAGCGGAAGATCGAGAACCTGGCGCTCGCCAGAAAGAACCTGTGCAAGCGATGTCGCCAGCCGGAACAGACAGGTGGACAAAGGCGTCACCCCGGCGTCCGTTCGCAAGTCCTGCACCAGCAGTCCGGCCAGGATCCGCTTCGTCTCGCGATCGACCTCCAGAAGCCCATCCGAGACCATGCGGTGGACGGCGATGTCCACCATCGGCCGGAAGGGTTCCAGCAGATCGTCCACCAGACACATGGGGTTGGAGCGGTTGGAGTGCTTCAGCCCAAGGCTGGGATGCAGTCCGGCGGCGGCGGTCGCCCGTGCCGTGCCGCCGCGCAGCACCGCATAGCCATAGTTCAGCAATCCATTGATTCCCGGCTCATCGGCATCTCGGCGAAAATCCGGCCCGAACAGCAGCGGCCAATAGCGCCGCGCCGCCTGCGCCTCGATGTTCTCCGGGTCGCCGGTCCGCATCTTGCGGGCAAGCTCCTCGAAGGCGCCGGCGGGATGGCCGAGCGCCTGGAGGATCGCCCCCTGATTGCGGACCTTGGCGCGGGCGATGGCTTGCCACAGCCGGCGCTTGAAGGCGTCGGTGATGTCCGCCTGCGCCCGCATGCGCTGGGCCTGGATGTGATGGCCGTCCAGCGGCCAAAGGATGGCTGCCGGGGAGAAATTCCGCCCGCACAGGACGACCGAGCAATCCCGTTCCAGCAGGGCCAGCAGCAGGTTGTTGGAATAGGTCAGCCCATGCGCGGTGGCGATCAGCACCGCCATGTCGTCGAGCGGGACGCGGCCAAGCTCCCGCCCCTTTTCCGACACCACCATGAAACCGCGGTCGAGCGACAGATGCCGCCCGTCCTCGGCCACCTCGACCACGACTCCGGCTGCGCTCGCCATGGCCTACTCCAACGGCCCGCGGTCATGGACGAAGCCGGCGGGATCCACGCCAACCGGCCGGGCTTGCGCCTTGCGTAGCGCCTCGGGAGAACAGGTCCGATATTTGAACGGGTCATCCTTGTCGGCGTCCCGTTCCTTCAGGTTGCCCGCCTCCCTATGCCCGGCAAAGACGATCCGGCCTTCAGAGAACTTGACCACCTTCATGATTTCCCGGTTCGGCGCGGTTCCGAAGGCCAGCATGTCCCCCTTGAACAGGCGGAACAGCGGCTTGCCGATGCCGGCGCACAGCCGGCGTGCCGCCCAGTCCGGGAAAGCGGCATCGCTCCGCCCGCCGTCCCCTCTCTCGGCCAGCCATTCGGCATGCAGCCGGTAGGCCTCGTAGGTGCTGACGATCCGTCCGGTCCAGCGCCCGCGCCCGTCGCGCAGGATCTCGTACCAGGCGTTGCTGTCGCCCTTGTAGAGCTTGAAGGTGTGTCCGTCATCGTCCTGGACCGCGACGGGGCTGCCCAGCTTGTCCAGCATGCGGACCCGGCGCACCTCTCCCCCCGTCCAGGTGAAGCAGGACAGCGCCTCGCCCAGGCTGCGACCCTGCGCCGCCTGTTCGGCGACATGGCGTTCCAGTGCCGCGGCAAGGGCGCGGTCGCGGATGTTCCCGAAATCCTTTTCGGCAAGCGACCCCAGCGGCTTGCGCGTCACCACCCGATGGGTTCCGTCGGGCAGCCGCTCGACCGGACCATAGGCGGTGTCGTTGTGCATCCGGCCTTGCCAGCCATGTTCGGGCTTGTGGGACACGATGATCCCCTGCGCCCTCTCCTGCACCTGATCGCGGAAGGACGGGCCGGGCAACCCCTCGAACGGATCGGGCAGGCCGTCGAACAGCTTTTCCAGCTCCTTCTCTTCCGCCCGCTTGGCGGCGTCGGCCACCCGCTGCACCAGCCGCTGGTCGATCACCCCCAGCACGGCGGCATCGACGGCATGGTGCCGATGATCCGACCGGTTTTTCAGATTGGCGTCGGACAGGATGGAGTTCAGCCCCCAGCGGCCGCGCAGCATCGCCGTCAGCCGGCCGGGAGCGGCCCGCACCTTTTCCAGCGGCACGATGCAGCCCAGATATTCGCGGGCGACCCTCGACAGGTGCCGGGTCTCCACCAGCTGCCGGTCGATGAATCCCCGCTCGGTCTCGAACCGCTCCATCGCGTTGGGCAGGAAGCGCCAGCGCTTGTTCTTGGGGAGCGACTCGGCGCGTTCGGCGATGGCCGCCCAATCATAGCCGTCGGCGGAGACGACGCCGAACGCCTCCCACGGCGTCCGGTTGCGCTTGATGCGGTTGGCGCGACGGTGGCAGACGATCTTGTTGTCGGCGCCGTTGGCCAGCGTCCGGCTGAAGGGCAGGATGTGATCGACGTCCACATCGCCTTGCAGCAGCTGCGTCATACTGATCGGTTGGCCGGTATAAACGCAGACATGGGCGCTGCCGATGCGCGGCAGCTCCTCCCACAGCCGCAGCCGCAGCAGCGCCTCCCCGGTCGGCTCCATCCCCAATTCGCGAAGCTGCTGGGTCCGCGTCCAGTTCTTTTTCTGATTGTCCGCCTGCTCGCGCTGCGTCTTGTCGCGGTCGGCCCGGCTCTGTTTCAGATCGCGGGCCAGCTCCACCACGATCTCCTCCGGCTTGCCCCAGCGCCGGATGATCCGGTTCACCACCCGCCGCAATTCGTTCAGCGCCACATGAACGGTCGGGTTGGGAAAGCGGCCGATCCGCAGCTCCGGCGGGTCGTCCGCCTCGCCGGTGCCGAAGGCGATGAAGCGCTCCAGCGGCAGGCCGTAATAGGGCAGCTCGTCCAGAAACTCGCCTGTGCGATGGTCGGAGTGATGCAGGCCGAGCGCGCGCACCGCCTCGTCATAGGGCAGATGCTCCTCGTGCATCAGCGGCACCACCTGCTCCAGCGCCTTTTCGCTCAGGCGGCAATAGCCGTCGGGCAGGCCCGGCCGTTCGGCCGTCAGGATCGCGACCTCCCAGGGCAGCCCCAGCTCCTCCACCAGCCAGGCGGCCAGTTCCCCCTCATCCTCGGCATCGATCAGGCGGCCGACGATCTCGCGCTGACGGTCGGCCGGGAAGCTGTGCCAGGCGGCACCGATCCGCCGGCGCTTGCCCTTTTCCGCCGACAGCGCGTCGGCGGTGGCGTCGCCCTTCAGCCGGTCGCGCTTGTCGTCCTCCAGGTTGATGCGGGCGTCGGGTGGGAGTTTCAGCTCCTTGGCCAGCGTCTTGAAGGTCAGATCGCCCTTGCGGCACAGCCGGTCAAAGAAGCGGTCGAAATCGGCCGGCGACAGCCCCTCCTCCCCCTGCCCCGGCCGGACGATGCGCAGATTGTGCAGCTCATGCAGGATGCGGAAGCGCTGGGCGATGGGCAGCGCCCAAGGCGCCCGCTCCTCCTCCGGATAGAGGGTGCATTTGCCGGGCTTCACCGGCTTCAAGGGTCGCTGGTGGAAGATGACGCTTTCGATCCGGTCCCACTGTTCGGCGGTGACACCGGGATGATGCGGCGCCTGGGCGGCGCGGATCGCCTGGAACTCCTCATGGACCAGCGCGCGCTCCGGATAGAAGCTGTAGGTCGCCTTGGCCCCCGTTCCGGTCAGCCTTGCCCGCACCGGCTGGCGGTTGGCATGGCGGGCGGCGAGCCACTGGCCGAGCGTGCCGGCGCCACTGGCGGCCAGCTCGGCCTTCAGGGCGGAAATGCCGCTCTTGACCTTGCCCGCCTCATTCTCATCCCCGGCAGCCTTGCGGTTGCTCTTGAAGCCCCGGCGCTGGTTCAGATGGAACAGGGCACGGCCGAGCTGGTGGGCCGGCAGCGGGCCGGCGACCGCCGCCGCGCGCAGCTCGTAGGGGTCCAGCGCCTCCAACGCCTTGCGCGCCTTCGGGTCCGCCGGCATCAGGGCGGCGGCAACCAGAGCGTTCATCAGAGCCTTGCGCCGACGAAGATAGCGATCCCGGCGCCGGCGCATCGACCGCGCCAGTCGCCGATCGGCCGCCAGGGACTGCTGCAATTTTGAAAAATCCGGAAAAATGCGCACACCCATGCGACGCACTCCGCAGGGCCTGCCGTCCCCGTTCAGATCGAGCAGACAGAACCCAATGCTGTTGGTGCCGAGATCCAGGGCGAGGCGATAGCGGAGACGCTTGGACAAGACAGACTTCCTCCCGCGCGTGATGCAAACGGAAAGGCTCCATTCGCATTTGAAGAGCGGAATTGTCCAAGGGCACCCTCACCGTGTCCAGATGCAAAGGTTTCACAACCCAGTTGACGGCCACCAAAGCCCATGAGATGGTTTTCGCGGAAAGACAATCACCTTGCTTAGCCGCTGGGGGATCGGGGTCCTTCCGTTAACACGTCGCGGGGGTTCATCCCTTTGCGGCACAAGATGTGCGGCGGGCTTCGGCCCGCCGCGTTTTTTTGGCATCGCGTTGTCAGATCGGGATGCGCTGGTGGAATTTGTGGGCGTGGCTGGCGATCATCGCGGCGATGCCGTCCCACATGCCGCAGGCCGATGTCGCCGTCCACAGGCCGCGCAGGGACTCGGTGTAGGTGCCGGCGGCGGCAATCGGTCCGAAAAGCTGTTCCCCCCGCTCCGGAGGCCGGTCGCGGGAGGCCGGGATCAGGCTGCGCTCGTTGAAGGACAGATCCGACAGCGGGGGGCCGATCCGCGACGGGGTCGGGGTCGGCAGCAGGGGCCCGGTGGCGGGAGCAGGCAGGGCCTTGCCGCTGGTCACGGCATCGAACAACTCGACCATCTGGATCGTCACCAGCGCGGCGCGTCCGGTGTCCGACTTGGCCGTGATGTAGAGCGCCTGCATTTTGGTGAGGTAGAAGCTCTTGGACGGAAGGCCGCCGCGACGGCCGGGTTTCGCATCAAGATATGAAAACCTCCCCAAACGTACCGAGCGCATCCATATGCCGCTCGATCAGCCGGCGGATGGCGTGCGGATTGGCCATGCCCAGAGCTTCGGCAAGCCGAAGGTCGCGGATGCGCGGCTCATGATTGATCGTGGTGTCGATGTCGGTCGGTGATAACGTCGGCAAGGCTTGCCCGTCGTCGCTGATGCTGCCCATGGCGACGGCCTCCTATGCGGCATTGCCGGCGGAGGACCGCTCCTTAGGACAACCCTGGCGCCAGGGGACAAGAACCTGCATAGGTCAGGGCAGACTATTCCCCTTGCGGGTGTTGTATTATGCGCCCCCCCGGCAAAGGGTCGTTCGTGGTCAATCTGGACCTCGTCCAGGACCTGATATCCCAGATGCGCAGCTTCCTGGTCAGAGAGGATGCGACCGCCGCCGCCGCCAACCTTCTGGTGCTGCTGAGAGCTCGTTTGAAAAGGCTTGGGGCATCGAACACATGATATGATTCACGCTTCATGTGTGGTCCGAAACAACGCACAGCCGAATGGACAGCGCCGAAAAGGCCGACATGCATAACATAGATGACTTCTGCTGCGCGATCAGAACAAGCGCCGCCAAATCCTTTAATCCTGAGATCTCAGGATTAAAGGATTTGGCATAACGAAAATTATTACGAAAATTCTTTAATTTGTTTGATTTTTCCGTATTTTGGTGCAATTTGAAGTTTTATACATTTATTTAATTCATTGCGAGATTTTGCTTTTATTACAAAACCATTATTCGGATCGTATAGATAAATATACCCACCATTTGGCATAATTCCACATGAAAATTTTGTGCTCACTATCCCGACGGCGTGATAAGGGTCTTTCTCGGAATTACTCTCATAAATTAACGCATAAAGTCTTTTACTATATTCGAGTTTTAGAAGAATGTTATTTAAATTTATCTCAAAATCAAGAGTTATTGTTCTTTTAACACTTAAATTGATGCTATCATAGAATTGCTTATCTATAATTTTTTGGTGATCTTCTCTGTAACTTATGGATTGATAATTATTTATATCGATCGCACCAGGCTTCATTAAAAAAGCAGAACCATACTTATGGTTAGCTTCAATATGATATGCATAAAATTTACTAGGCAGTTCTTGTTTATGAGCATCTTTACACCAATTCACTCCCTCATCCTCACTTTTTTTCATCGCAGACAGCCAAGAATGTACCAACGAATAACAAACGTCCGGCTGGTATTGATTAGCATCAATAAAATCTACATCTTCATCCCATACCATTACACTATTTTTGTCAGACATATTGTTATCTCCCGTCAATTTTCCGACCCAAATATCCTTACTGATGCACCATTAAAATTCAAGAAAATTGATTGCAATTCAACCGTCAGGAGTCATCGTATCGATAGTTAAGACGGACGAGCCCGGTTTGCGGGAGAAATGCAGTAGAAAATTGACCATCGCCAGCCCAGACCGCTCTGGATGGGAGCGCAGCCGCCACAACGCGCCGAAGGGTTTGGCCCGCCGCCAGGAGAAGGACATGCCGCGGTGACGGCTCCTGCGCGAGCGCGGGACAGGCGGGCATTCCCCAGGTTACGGGCAGTCGGTGCTATCGTCAGGCTCCCATCTCGGCGGACAGATAGGCTCACAGGCCGGGGAACAACGGGCCGATTCGGGGAAGAGCTCCACCGCGGTCGGCGTGTCGATCACCAGCAGGTCGAGGCTCTGCGGCGTCGGCGCCGCTGTTCTGTTCGGCGCCGCAGATCATGCCGCCCCGCGTCAGGCGGTGGAGGGGGCAACCATGGCGGCGCTGCGTGTGGGAACCGGTTCGACTTCCACACAAGAGTTCCGCACGCCGCCGAAAGATGACGCATCGGCAACCCAGGACGCGGCCAAAGAAAAAGCCCTGGAACCGTTGGGTTCCAAGGCTTTTTCGTTCCCTCCGGAACTGGTCGGAGCGACAGGATTCGAACCTGCGACCCCCAGACCCCCAGTCTGATGCGCTACCAGGCTGCGCTACGCTCCGTCAACTTCACCGCAGTGCTTGCGGCTTGGCTCCGGAAGGGAACGGGACTATAGCCGCGGACTTTCGCCGATGCAACATCTCCCGTGATGATTTTTCAGCTTTTTTTGTCTCCGATTTCGGAGAGGCGCGACAGCATCGACCGCAGCGACTTCAGTTCGTCCACCACCATGGTGATCTCATGCCGCAGGGACGCAGAGAGTGACTGCTGCGGCCCACCGTCGAACACGCCCCCCTCCTCCAATGCGGCAGCGATGTCGCCGAACTCCTCCGCGTCCTCCGGCAGCGGAGGCGTCGGATCGGACATCCGTCCTTCCTTCAGCAGACGCTGCACACCCTTGATGGTGTAGCGGTCCTCATACAGCAGCGCCTGGATTCGCCGGAGCAGCTCAACGTCCTCCGGCCGGTAAAAGCGCCGGCCGCCGCCGCGCTTCAGCGGGCGGATTTGGGGGAATTTGGTCTCCCAAAAGCGCAGAACATGCTGAGGAACGTTCAGGTCGGTCGATACCTCGCTGATCGTGCGATAGGCCGTGGCGGATTTCATGGCAAGGTCAGGCCGCCACCCGGCAATGACCGGATGCGGCAATCCACGGACAGGGGCAACACGGCGGCGTGCGGCGAGCCAGGCTCATAACGGACAGCCGCCCTCAGGAAAGAGCCCGCGCAGGCGTCGGTGCCCCACCCTCCTGGACATCGTTGATGCGGTTCTTCAGCACATGGCTGGCACGGAAGACCAGCACCCGCCGCGGCAGGATCGGCACCTCTTCACCGGTCTTGGGATTGCGGCCGATCCGCTCGCCCTTCTGGCGAACCTGGAAACTGCCGAAGGAGGAGATCTTCACCATCTCCCCCCGGGCCAGCGCGTCGGAAATCTCGTCCAGGACGGTTTCGACCAGATCGGCCGATTCGTTGCGCGAAAGACCGACTTCCTGGTAGACGGCCTCGCTCAATTGGGCCCGTGTGACGGTGTTCTGAGACATGGTTCGACCTCCCCCGCAACCGTTGCGAAGACGGTAATCCGGGGAAAGAAGGTCCGTCAATTCAAAAGGTTGGCAGCCTCATACGGCCCGGCCGCAGCCGGGCTGGGCGTGCGGCGCAGCATTGAAGCCGGTTTGGAAAAGGAGAGGCTATCTACCAGCGCACCAGCGCCGAACCCCAGGTCAGGCCGCCGCCGATGGCTTCCATCAGGATCAGGTCGCCACGCTTGATCCGGCCGTCGGCCACCGCCTCGCCCAACGCCAACGGGATCGATGCAGCCGACGTATTGCCATGCCGGTCCACCGTCAGAACGACTTTCTCCGGCGACAGCTTCATCTTGCGGGCAAGCCCGTCGATGATGCGGCGGTTGGCCTGGTGCGGAACCATCCAGTCGATGTCGGTCGACTCCAGACCATTGGCAACCAGCGCCTCCTCCACCACGGCCGACAGCTTGGAGACGGCGTGGCGGAAAATCTCCTGCCCATGCATGCGGACATGGCCGATGGTGCCGGTGGAGGAGGCGCCGCCATCGACATAAAGCAAATCGTACTGGCTGCCGTCGGAATGCAGATGGGTGGACAGCACACCGCGGTCGGTCGAATCGCCCTTGGCCTCATAGGCTTCCAGCACGATGGCACCAGCACCGTCGCCGAACAGCACGCAGGTGGTGCGGTCGTTCCAGTCCAGCAGGCGGGAGAAAGTCTCCGCCCCGATCACCAGGGCGCGGCGCGCCTGACCGTTGCGCAGGAAATTGTCGGCAACCGCCATCGCATAGACGAAGCCGGCGCAGACCGCCTGAATGTCCATGGCGAAGCCGATGGTGCCGAGCGCCGCCTGCACTTTTGTCGCGGTGGCCGGGAAGGTGTTGTCGGGCGTGGTGGTCGCCAGCACGATGCAGTCGATGCTGCCCGCCGGCACGCCGGCATGCTCCAGCGCACGGGTCGCCGCGGCGATGGCGAGGTCGGAGGTCTTCTCGCCATCGGCTGCGATATGGCGCGACCTGATGCCGGTGCGCTGGACGATCCACTCGTCCGACGTATCGACCCGCTGTTCCAGATCCTGGTTGGTGACGACGTTGGCCGGCAGGTAGGTGCCGCAACCGAGAACTCGGGAACGCATGACCATGGTTCAGCCCGCCGCCGCCTTCGTGTCGGGAAGAGGAGTCGCGTCGGCTATGCGCCCCATCTCTTCCTTGATGCGCTCATTGAAACCGTGAGTCGCCAGATTGATGGCCACCGCGACGGCATTGGCAAAGCCGACCGGGTCGGTGCCGCCATGGCTTTTCACGCAGACGCCGCGCAGGCCCAGGAACATCGCGCCGTTGTAGCGCCGCGGGTCGATCCGCTCGCGGAAGCGCTTGAAGGCGCCGCGTGCCAGCAGATAGCCGATCCGCGCCAGGAAGGACGTCGCGAATGTGCGGCGCAGGAATTCGGAGAACAGCTTGGCCGTCCCCTCCGCCGTCTTCAGAGCGACGTTCCCGGTGAAGCCATCGGTGACGATGACATCCACCGTGCCCAGCCCGATGTCGGTGCCTTCGACGAAGCCATGGAAGCGGCCGGGCAGCGGCATGTCGCGCAGGCTGGCCGCCGCGGCACGCACCACCTCGTTGCCCTTCATGTCTTCCGAGCCGATGTTCAGCACACCGATCGACGGCTCCGGCAGCCCCAGGATGGCGCGCGCGAAGACGGCCCCCATCACGGCGAACTGGACGAGGTTTTCCGGCTGGCATTCGGCGTTGGCGCCGAGATCCAGCATCACGCTCTCGCCCCGTTGTGTCGGGAAGAAGGATGCCATCGCCGGCCGGTCGATGCCCGGCAGCGTCTTCAGCACGAATTTCGCCATCGCCATCAGGGCGCCGGTGTTGCCGGCCGAAACCACGCAGGCGGCTTCACCCGACGCCACGGCGTCGATGGCAAGCCTCATGCTGGACTGGCGGCCGGCGCGCAACGCCACTGCCGGCTTGGCGTCTCCGGCCACGAAGTCGGCGGTATGGCGGATCTCCGCCACCGCCTTCAACGCGGGCCGCTGGTTCAGCAGCGGTTCGATCCGCTCCCGGTCGCCGTACAGCAGAAAACGCACGTCGGGATGGCGCTCCCGCGCGATGTCCGCCCCGGCAATGACCATCTCGGAACCGAGATCGCCACCCATGGCATCCAGGGCGATGGTCAGGCGCTGGCTCACCGCGAACAGGCTCCCCGGCTACGACCCCGGCAGGGGCGAAGAACGCCCCTGATCATCGGGACCTCAGACAACGCGATCGCGATCAAGCGGCCGCGGTGCCGCTCTGAACCACTTCGCGCTGGTCGTAATGGCCGCAAGACCCGCAGACGTGGTGCGGACGCTTCAGCTCGCCGCAGTTCGGGCACTCGTTGTACGCCGAGGTCGGCAGAGCGTGGTGCGAACGCCGCATGTTGCGCCGCGACTTGGAGGTCTTCTTCTTCGGAACAGCCATGACCGTAAACTCTCTTCATTGGAAAGGGCGGCCCGAACAGGGGCCGCCCAGCGCGAGCGGCATTCAATAAGGCAAATGCTCCCGAAGGGCAAGCCCGAACAACCCCCATTTCGCAACCCCGCGCCGCTCATTGGAGGGGGTGGAAATTCCGGCCCTTATACAAGGAACCGCGGGGGACGCAAGACCGCAGTCACTTCCGCTGCTTCAATTGTTGCAGAACGGCGAACGGATTGGGCTTCTCCGGCTCTTCCGCCGCTGCGTCTTCGGCCGGTTCCCCGTCATCACCCTCGTCATAGCCCTCGAACTCCACGCCCTCGGCATGCGGATAGGGATCGAGACCGAGCGACAGATGCTGTGCGGCAAGCTCGCCGATGTCGATTCGGTTGTTCTCCATCGGCTCGGGGATGTCCTCGTCCGACAAAGAGGGGTCGAAATCGATCTCCAGCCCCGGTTCCTCGACCATCGACGGCGGGGCGAACAGCGCCTCGAAGCTCTCGCTGACATGGGCCGGCACCGGCTCCAGCGTGACGACGCAGGTCTGGACCACATCGGCCTCCAGCGTGCCGGACACGCGGATCATCTGGCCGCCCCGCACCGCGCGCAGCTTCACCGTGGCGGTCAGGCTGCCGATCGCCTCAAGCTCCAGCCGCTCGGCAAGGGCGCGGCGCTCCGCCTCCGTCGCCTCGATGGTCTCGGTCATGTCGGCGCGGCGCACCGCGTCGGCGGTGACGATGCGCGAGAATTCCGGGGCCGGCAGGGCACCGTTCACAGGGCTCATGGCGAAAGACTCTCTGGTGGAACCAAGGCGGCGGTCGCAAGGGGCCGACGGGAGCAACAGACGCCCGCCCGCTTCCGAGTCACATGCAGCGGCCGGCCGCGAAAGGCAAGCCCTCTGCAAAGCCGGCGGCCCCCGTGCGCACCATAATGCGCACTATAATATAGTGTGTGCCGGTCAGGCGGGCGCAGGGGCGAAGCGCAGCTGGCCGCGCATCAGCGACTCCAGCGGCTGTTCATCCAGCGTGGCGGCGCAGGCGCGCACATAGGCGGCCATGGCGGGAAGCGCCCCGACCGGCACCGGATCGACCGTGCCATACAGGTTGTTGTCCAACGCCACCTCCAGCCGATTGTCGCCAGGCTCAGCCAGCGCCTCATCATAGGCGCGGATTCGTCCGGCCATGCCGCGCGCCATCGTCTTCACGCGCCGGGCGATGCCGCTGTCGCCGGCCCCCAGCTCCATGATCGACTTCTCGAAATCGTCGACCATCGTCTCATAGAGACGCTGCGACAGCTTGGCTGCCGCCGCCCCCTGCCCCTTCAGCCGGCGCATGACCAGGAACAGATGCAACGCCACCATCTCGAACCGGCCGTCCAGCGTATCGGGCACGCCGAGCGCGGCGTAGAAGCCGGGCTGGCGGGCCTGGGCGACGATGCCGGTGAACAGCCCGCCCACCGCCTCCACATTGCGGGCGCGCGCGCCGCCGCTCAGGCCATTCAGCAGAGGAGCCAGCAGGCGATCCATGAAACTCTCAGACACGAACGGCAGCCCTTCCCCGACTCGGAGTCTCGTTGACAGGGCGAAGCGCCCGGTGCGATTGTCCCGCCCAAGCGACTATCCGCGTCAGCAGGCAGTCCCATGCCCCGCCGGCTCCATCATAGCCCGAGCACCATGACCAGATCGAACTTTTCCGCCCCGCGCGCCGTCATTCGCACCGCCCTCCTGGGAAGCGTCCTGTTCGCGGCCCTCGCCGCGGCCGGCTGCTCCCCCATCGTCGCCACCCGCGGCAACCTGACGGACCCGCAGCTGGTGGCGGAGCTGCAGCCCGGCCAAAGCCGGCGCGACGACGTCGCCGCGGTTCTGGGCACGCCGACCTCGGTGGGCACCTTCGATCAGAATGTCTGGTACTATATCGGTCAGAAGACCGAGAAGACCGCCTTCTTCGAGCCGGAGGTGACGGAGCGCCGCGTCGTCATCGCCCGCTTCGACGATGCCGGCGTCCTGCGCGAGATCAAGACGCTGGACAAGTCGAACGGCCAGGACATCGACCTGGTGGAGCGCACGACGCCCACCGCCGGCCGCGAGATGGGCTTCCTGGAACAGATGATGGGCAACGTTGGCCGCTTCTCGGCCAAGGACACCAAGGGCAAGGGTCCCGGCAGCTGATCGCCTGACCGTTATCGTGGCCGTTTCACCCGACACCGACCTGGGCCACATGCGCGCCGCCCTGTCCCTCGCCGCGCGCGGGCTGGGGCGGACATGGCCCAATCCGGCGGTCGGCTGCGTGCTGGTCCGCGACGGTGCCGTGATCGGCCGCGGCTGGACCCAGCCCGGCGGCCGTCCCCATGCCGAGGCGGAGGCGCTGACCCGCGTCCGCGACCTGCCGGGCGGGGCGGAGGGGGCAACCGCTTACGTCACGCTCGAACCCTGCAACCATTATGGCAAGACGCCGCCCTGCGCCCTGGCGCTGGTGGAGGCGAAGGTGGCGCGCGTCGTCGTCGCCTGCCAGGACCCGGATCCTCGCGTCGCCGGCGGCGGGCTGGCCCGTCTGCGCGACGCCGGGATCGAGGTCGTCACCGGCGTCTGCGAGGCCGAGGCGCTTGCCCTCAACGAAGGCTTCTTCAACCGCATCACGCTGGGCCGCCCACTGGTCACGCTGAAGGTCGCCAGCACGCTGGACGGCCGCATCGCCACCCGCACCGGCGAGTCGCAATGGATCACCGGCCCGACCGCCCGCGCCTGGGGCCACCGGTTGCGTGCCGGCCATGACGCGATCCTGGTCGGCATCGGCACCGCGCTGGCCGACGATCCCGAACTGTCCTGCCGCCTGCCAGGCCTGGAAGACCGCAGCCCGGTGCGCGTGGTGGTGGACAGCAGCCTGCGCCTGCCCCCCACGGCGAAGCTCGCCGTCGGGGCCAGGCGCATTCCGACATGGGTCGTCACCGGCCCCACCCCCGACCCTGCACGCTCGCAGGCGCTGATCGCGCTCGGTGTCGAGGTGCTTCCGGTCGCCGCCGCTGCGGACGGCCGCGTCGATCCGGCCGCCGCCCTGTCGGCCCTGGCCTCCCGCGGCATCACCCGCGTCCTTGTGGAGGGCGGCGCGGCGATGGCCGGCTCCCTGCTCGGCGCCGCGCTGGTCGATCGCCTGGAGTGGTTCCGCGCCGCGTCGCTGATCGGCGGCGACGGACTGTCGGCGGTCGCCGGCTTCGGAGTCGAGGCGCTGTCGGCGATGATCCGCTTCGAACGCACCGCTGTGCGCAGAGCCGGAGCCGATCTCGCCGAGAGCTATCGCCGGATAGCGGCCTGACCATCGCTTTCGCCACCGGTCCAGGCCACGCAACAGACCGTTGCGCCGCCCGCGGTGTCGCGCGCGCTTCCCCTGGCCGCGAAACCTGCTAAATTCCCCGGCATGTTCACCGGAATCATCACCGATGTCGGGCGCGTCCGGGCCGTGGAGCGGCAGGGCGACACCCGGTTCACCATCGAGACCGCCTTCGACACGGAGACGATCGCGATCGGGGCGTCCATCGCCCACAACGGCGTCTGTCTGACGGTCATCGAAAAGGGACCGGGGACATACGTCATCCAGGCCTCGGGGGAAACCCTGTCGAAGACGACGCTCGGCGGGTGGGAACCCGGCACGCGCGTCAATCTGGAACGCGCCCTGAAGGTTGGCGACGAGCTGGGCGGGCACATCGTGTCCGGCCATGTCGACGGCGTCGGCCGGCTGCTGTCGATCCGCCCCGAAGGCGAATCGCTGCGCCTGACCTTCGAAGCGCCGGCCACTCTCGCCAAATACATCGCGTCGAAGGGCTCGGTGGCCATCGACGGCGTGTCGCTGACCGTCAACGAGGTCGAGGGCAGCCGCTTCGGCGTCAACATCATCCCCCACACCCAGACCGCCACCAATTTCGGCGGGCTGAAGGAGGGCGATCCGGTCAATCTCGAAATCGATATGCTGGCGCGCTATGTCGCCCGGCTCGCGGGGCAGGAATGACGTCCGAGTTTCACCAATACCTGTCGACGGCCGAAGAGATCATCGAAGAGGCGCGTCAGGGCAGGATGTTCATCCTGGTCGACGACGAGGACCGGGAGAATGAGGGCGATCTGGTGATCCCCGCCTCCTGCGCCACGCCGGAAGCGGTGAACTTCATGGCCAAGCATGGCCGCGGCCTGATCTGCCTCACCATGGACCGGCCGAACATCGAACGGCTGCGGTTGCCGCTGATGGCGCAACAGAACGCCTCGCGCCACCAGACCGCCTTCACGGTCTCGATCGAGGCGCGCGAGGGCGTCACCACCGGCATCTCGGCCGCCGACCGCGCCCGCACCATCGCGGTCGCCATCGACCCGGCGTCCGGCCCTCAGGATCTCGCCACCCCCGGCCACATCTTCCCGCTGCTGGCGCGCGACGGTGGCGTGCTGGTGCGCGCCGGCCATACCGAGGCGTCGGTCGACATCGCCCGGCTGTCCGGCCACTCCTCCTCCGCCGTGATCTGCGAGATCATGAACGACGACGGCAGCATGGCCCGCCTGCCGGATCTGGTGCAGTTCGCCCAGTTCCACGGGTTGAAGGTCGGCACCATCGCCGACCTGATCGCCTACCGCCGCCGGACCGAGACCATCGTCGAGCAGGTGCTGGCCGGGACGCTGGACAGCCGCTTCGGCGGCCGGTTCCAGAGCTACGTCTACATCAACAAGATCCAGTATGCGGAGCACATCGCGCTGGTGCGCGGCGACATCTCCGGCGACGAGCCGGTGCTGGTGCGCATGCATGCCCAGTCGGTGCTGGACGACGTGCTGGGCGACCGCAATTCCGGCCGCGACGCCGACCTCCATGCCTCGATGGAGCTGATCGCCAAGGAAGGCCGCGGCGTCGTCGTGCTGCTGCGCGAGCCGAACCCGAACGGCCTGTCCACCGTGCTGAAGGCCCGGCTGGAAGGCCAGTCGAGCAGCGCGCCGGAACTGCGCGACTACGGCATCGGCGCGCAAATCCTGCTGGATCTCGGCGTGCGCAAGATGGTGCTGCTGTCCAACCGCAAGAAGCCGATCATCGGGCTGGAAGGCTACGGCCTGACCGTGGTCGGCCACCGCGCCATCACGCCGGGCGCTGCCGACCCCGGCGACGACTGAGGACCAGAACGCCGCCGGATGACCGACACGCCCCACATCATGGTCGTGGACGCCCGCGTCCATGAGGACATCGCCGATGAGCTGGTGCGTGGCGCCGTCACGGAGCTTGACCGTGCCGGCGCCACGCACATCCGCTACGGCGTGCCCGGCTGTCTGGAGCTTCCGGCGGCGATCATGTACGCCATCCGCTCGATGGATTTCTTCACCGCCCGCAAGCGGTTCGACGGGTATGTGGCGCTGGGCTGCGTCATCCGGGGCGAGACGACGCGCTACGAAACGATCTGTGCCGAAAGCGCCCGCGGCCTGCAGGATCTGGCCCTGCGCTACAGTCTGGCGGTTGGAAACGGCATCCTGACGGTGGAAAACCGCGAGCAGGCCTGGGCGCGTGCCAATGTCGGATCGGTCAATATGGGGGGCCGCGCCGCGCGGGCCTGTCTTGACATGATTGACCTGAAGCGCAAATTCCGCCTCTATCCGCGCTGACCCCGACATCTCCTCTCTTTTAGCGACTGCAGACCATGAGCAACGACGACGCGGGCAGCCCCGTGACACCCGAACGCGCCTCCACCGGCGGCGCCTCCAAGGGCAAATCGAAGTCCCGCAAGAACAAGACCGGCGGCGGCTCCGCCAAGGCGCGCCGCAAGGCCGCCCGTCTGGCCGCCGCCCAGGCGCTGTACCAGATCGACCTGGCCCAGGCCCCGGTCGAGACTGTCGTCGGCGAGTTCGTCGCCCACCGGCTGGGCGAGGAGATCGACGGCGACAAATTCGTCTCCGGCGATCCGCAGCTGTTCGCAGACATCGTGCGCGGCGCGATCCACCGCCGCGCCGAAGTCGACGGGGTGTTGGGTGCGGCACTCGATCCGCGCTTCCCGCTCGACCGGCTGGAGCTGCTGCTGCGCGCCATCCTGCGCGCCGGCGCCTATGAGATCGCGGTCCATTTGGACACCCACCCGCGCATCCTCATCAGCGAATATGTCGACGTCGCCCGCGCCTTCTTCTCCGGCCGCGAGCCGGCGATGGTGAACGGCGTGCTCGATCACGTTGCCCGCGCGCTCCGTGCCGAAGACCTCGCCAAGCCCGACCCCGGCCGCGGTTCGGGCGAGGAGTGACTCTGGAAGAAGCCCCCTCTCCCCCTCTCGGCGAGTTCGGCCGCATCACCCGCTTCTTCAAGCCGCTGGCCGCCGGGTTTCCCGGTGCCCGCGGCCTGCGGGACGATGCCGCCGTGTTCGGCGTCCCGGAGGGGCGGGAACTGGTGGTCACCACCGACGCCATGGTTTCCGGGGTGCATTTCTTCCCCGATGACGCGCCGGCGGACATCGCCGCCAAGCTGATGCGCAGCAACCTGTCGGACCTCGCCGCCATGGGAGCCGAGCCGCTGGCCTACACGCTGGTGACCGCCCTGCCCCGCAGGCTGGACGAATCCTGGCTGGAAGGCTTCGCCGCAGGATTGGGCGAGGACCAACGGCAATTCGGTATCGCGCTGGCCGGCGGCGATTCGGTTTCCACCACCGGCCCCATCACCCTGGCGGTGACCGCCTTCGGATTGGTCCCCACCGGCCGCGCCCTGCCCCGCTGGGGTGGGCGTCCGGGCGACCGCGTCTTCGTCACCGGCAGCATCGGCGACGCCGCCCTGGGGCTTGAGATCGCCTATGGCCGGCTCGATATCCCGGACGAGGAGACCCGCGCCCAGCTGCTGCGCCGCATGCGCCGGCCGGACCCGCGCACGACGGTGGGGCCGCGCCTGATCGGGCTCGCCAGCGGCGCCATGGACGTGTCGGACGGGCTGGTCGCAGATCTCGGCCATCTCTGCGAGGAGTCGGGCTGCGCCGCCCTGCTGCGGGCCGATGCGGTCCCGCTGTCGGAGGCGGCGCGCGGCGCCATCGACGGCGATTCCGCCCGGCTGGCCCTGGCCATCACCGGCGGCGACGATTACGAGCTTCTGTTCGCTGCCCCGCCTTCGGCACGCGATGCGCTCGCCGCCCTGGCCGTGGACAGTGGGGTCGCCATCACCGAGATCGGCGAACTCACCCCCGGCAGCCCCGGCGAGGTCACCGTCCTGGACGCTGCCGGGGCCGCCCTGCCGCTGACCCGCCGCGGCTGGGATCATTTCTGACCGGGTTTCCTCTCCCGCCCCTTAACCCTTAAGACAATCGAAAGCATGACCGGCGCAGGGTGCGGCGGTTCTGCGTCTGCGAAGGTGTGCTGCGGTGGTCAAGGCCCTGATCGTTCTCGTCCTGGGCATCGTGCTGCTGGGCGGCGCCAGCTTCGGCGGCTGGTTCGTCTACCAGAAATATTTCACTGAGCAGCCGGACCAGCCGAAGAAGGTGGAACCGCCGCCGAAGCCTCCAACCGCGTTCGTCCGCCTGCCGCCGCTGGTGGTCCCGATGATCGGCCCGTCCCGAGTCGAGCAGTTCGTGACCGTCGTCGTCGCGGTTGAGGTGGTCCTGGAGAAACAGCCGCTGGCCCAGGCCAACCAGCCGCGCCTGACCGATGCCTTCCTGACCGCGCTTTACGGGGGCATTGCCGACCAGTCGATCCTGAATGGCGCTTTGGTCAATATTCCTGCCGTAAAGGCAAAACTGATCGAGGCAGCGGGCAAAGTGATCGGCAAGGATGCCGTGCACGACGTTCTTGTTCAGGCGGTTACGCAACGCAATCTCTGATCTGCCGCATATTTGCCTGAAATCCACGCCTGTTGTGCAGCGCAAAAGACCGGCGCCACCTGCAAAGGCCAGGGTATCCCGCGGCCATTTCGCCGCGCCGCCTCTGACCGGGGGGCGGTTGCAAAGCGGCGGCGCGGGGAGCATGCTTTTTTCCGGGAATACTTGCGCCCGACTTCTCCCCCATTTGATTACGGTCGGGAGACAGCCTTTCCTGGGCGCGACCTTGAAATCAATCGGGGGATGCGATGGCTTTAGCGTTCATCGTCATCATCGCCGCCGGCCTGCTCGCGCTGGCCTACGGTTTTCGCACCGGAAAAGAAGTCATGGCCGCATCGCCGGGATCGGAGCGGATGCAGGCCATCGCCGCAGCGGTACAGGAAGGGGCTCGGGCCTACCTGAACCGCCAATACACCACCATCGCCATCGCCGGCGCCGTCCTGCTGGTCATCCTGTGGGCGACGCTGGGCTTCCCGGTGGCCTTGGGCTTCCTGATCGGCGCCGTGCTGTCGGGCAGCGCCGGCTATATCGGCATGAACGTGTCGGTCCGCGCCAACGTCCGCACGGCGCAGGCCGCGACCAACGGGCTGGCGCCGGCGCTGGACATCGCCTTCAAATCGGGGGCGATCACCGGCATGCTGGTGGTCGGGCTGGGGCTGCTGGGAGTCGGCGGCTATTTCGGAATCCTGACGCTGGTCTACCGCGTCGGCGACCCGGTGGAGGTCCGCACGATCCTGGAGGCGCTGGTGGCGCTCAGCTTCGGCGCGTCGCTGATCTCCATCTTCGCCCGGCTGGGCGGCGGCATCTTCACCAAGGGGGCGGACGTCGGCGCCGACCTCGTCGGCAAGGTTGAGGCCGGCATCCCGGAGGACGATCCTCGCAACCCGGCGGTCATCGCGGACAATGTCGGAGACAATGTCGGCGACTGTGCCGGCATGGCCGCCGACCTGTTCGAAACCTATGCCGTCACCATCGTCGCCACCATGCTGCTGGCGGCGATTTTCTTTTCCGGGGGCGTGTTGCGGCTGATGCTGGTCTATCCGCTCCTGATCGGCGCGGTCTGCATCCTCGCCTCGGTCGCGGGCACCTTCGCGGTGAAGCTCGGTGCCGACAACGCCATCATGAAGGCGCTGTACAAGGGGCTGATCGTCGCGGCCGGACTGTCGCTGGTGCTGATCCTGATCGTCACCGCGATCCTGTTCGGCTTCACCCGCGCCATTCCGATGTCCGACGGCACCTCGATCAACGGGTTCAACCTGTTCGTCTCGGCCCTGGTCGGGCTGGGCGTCACCGGTCTGCTGGTCTGGATCACCGAATACTACACCTCCACCGCCTTCCGCCCGGTGCGCAGCGTCGCCAAGGCGTCGGAGACCGGACACGGCACCAACGTCATTCAGGGCTTGGCCGTTTCGATGGAATCGACTGCCCTGCCGGTGATCGTCATCTGCGCCGGCATTCTGATCGCCCATGGCCAGGCAGGCGTCTTCGGCATCGGCATCGCCGCGACGACGATGCTGGCGCTGGCCGGCATGGTGGTGGCGCTCGACGCCTATGGGCCGGTCACCGACAATGCCGGCGGCATCGCCGAGATGTCGGACATGCCCGCCAACATCCGCGTCACCACCGACGCGCTGGACGCCGTCGGCAACACCACCAAGGCGGTGACCAAGGGCTACGCCATCGGCTCCGCCGGGCTGGCCGCGCTGGTCCTGTTCGCAGCCTATGTTCAGGACTTGGGCCATTACTTCCCGAACGTGCCGGTGGAGTTCCGGCTGAACGACCCCTATGTCGTCGTCGGCCTGCTGGTGGGCGGCCTTCTGCCCTACCTGTTCGGCGCCATGGGCATGACCGCCGTCGGCCGCGCCGCCGGTTCGGTGGTGGTGGAGGTGCGCCGCCAGTTCCGCGAGATCCCCGGCATCATGGAGGGAACCGCCAAGCCCGACTATGGCCGGGCGGTGGACATGCTGACCCGTGCGGCGATCAAGGAGATGGTGATCCCCTCTCTGCTGCCGGTTCTGGCCCCTGTGGTTCTGTATGTCGTCATCGCCGCCATCGGCGGCCAGGCGGCGGGATTCGCCTCGCTGGGCGCGATGCTGCTGGGGACCATCGTCACCGGCATCTTCGTCGCCATCTCGATGACGTCGGGCGGCGGCGCCTGGGACAACGCCAAGAAATACATCGAGGAGGGCAATCACGGCGGCAAGGGCTCCGACGCCCACAAGGCGGCGGTGACCGGCGACACCGTCGGCGATCCCTACAAGGACACCGCCGGCCCGGCGGTGAACCCGATGATCAAGATCACCAACATCGTGGCGATCCTGCTGCTGGCGATCCTGGCCCAGCTGGCCTGACGCGGCAGCACACCCGCCCCAAAAAAGAACCCCCGCGAAGACATCCTTCGCGGGGGTTCGTCTTGTGAGGCCCTATTCCCGCCCGCCGGGTCAGATCCCAGGCGAAGCCTCCGGTGCCAGCTGTTCAACGAACTCGTTGAAGTCCGACGCCTCGCGGAAGTCCTTGTAGACCGAGGCGTAGCGGATGTAGGCGACCTGATCCATCGTCTGCAACGCCTCCATGATCTTCTCGCCGATCTGCTTCGACGGGATCTCGCTTTCGCCGGAGGATTCCAGCTGACGGACCATGCTGTTCACCACCCGGTCGATGCGGTCGGCATCGATCGGGCGCTTGCGCAGCGCGATTCTCATCGACCGCAACAGCTTCTCCCGGTCGAAGGGCTCGCGCTGCCCGTTGCTCTTCACCACCGTCAGCTCGCGCAGCTGGACGCGTTCGAAGGTGGTGAAGCGGGCGCTGCAGCTGGGACAGAAGCGCCGCCGGCGGATGGCCGAGTTGTCTTCGGTCGGGCGCGAGTCCTTGACCTGGGTATCCTCGTTTCCGCAGAACGGGCAGCGCATCTGTCGATCACCTTGGTCGGATCAAAAGGTCTGATCAGAGAGTCGGGCCTTAGAGAGTCGGATAGATCGGGAACTGACGGCACAGGCCGCGCACACGCTCGCGCATCGCCGCCTCGACCGCCGTGTTGTCGCCGGAGTTGCTGGCGGCCAAACCGTCCAGCGTCTCGACGATCATCTCGCCGACCTGTTTGAACTCGGCTACGCCGAAACCGCGGGTGGTCGCCGCCGGGCTGCCCAGACGGACGCCGGAGGTGATCATCGGCTTCTGCGGGTCGAACGGCACGCCGTTCTTGTTGCAGGTCATGCCGGCATGCTCCAGGCTGGCTTCCGCAGCCTTGCCGGTCAGGTTCTTCGGACGCAGGTCGACCAGCACGATGTGGCTGTCGGTGCCGCCCGACACGATGTCCAGCCCGCCACCGATCAGCGTCTTGGCCAGCACCTGGGCGTTGTCGACCACCGCCTGGGCATAGGTCTTGAACTCCGGACGCAGCGCCTCGGCAAAGGCCACCGCCTTGGCGGCGATGACATGCATCAGCGGACCGCCCTGCAGGCCGGGGAACACCGCCGAGTTGATCTTCTTTGCGATGTCTTCCTTGTTGGTCAACACCATGCCGCCGCGCGGGCCGCGCAGGGTCTTGTGGGTGGTGGTGGTGACCACGTCGGCATAGGGGAACGGGTTCGGATACACGCCACCGGCGATCAGACCGGCATAGTGGGCGATATCCACCATGAAGATGGCGCCGACCTCGTCCGCGATGGCGCGGAAGCGCTCATAGTCGAGAACACGCGGATAGGCGGAACCGCCGGCAATGATCAGCTTCGGCTTGTGTTCGCGGGCCAGCGCTTCGACCTGGTCGAAGTCGATCAGGTGGTCGTCCTTGCGCACGCCGTACTGCACGGCCTTGAACCACTTGCCCGACATGTTGGGGGCGGCGCCATGGGTCAGGTGGCCGCCGGCGGCCAGCGACATGCCGAGCACGCAGTCGCCCGGCTGCAGCAGGGCCAGCAAGACCGCCTGGTTGGCCTGGGAGCCGGAGTTCGGCTGCACGTTGGCGAACTCGCAGTTGAACAGCTTGCAGGCGCGCTCGATCGCGAGGTTCTCGGCGACGTCGACGAACTCGCAGCCGCCGTAATAGCGCTTGCCCGGATAGCCCTCGGCATACTTGTTGGTCAGGACCGAGCCCTGCGCCTCCAGCACCGCCTGCGAGACGATGTTCTCGGACGCGATCAGTTCGATCTGCTCCTGCTGGCGGACCAGCTCGTCGCGCACCGCGCGGGCCAGTTCGGGATCGGTCTCGGCGAGCGAGGCGGCGAAGAAGCGGCCGATCTCGGCGGTGTTGCTGCTGGTCATGGCGGAAAGTTCCTCATCGAAGGGCATGAAGCAGTCCGGGAGGCCCGGACGAACGGCTTCCATACTGGTCGGTCCGGGATCTGTCGCGCCCCGGTTGCGGGCTTCTGCGGCCTAGTGCTGGGCCAGGAGAGGCGGCGCCGGTGGCGCTCAGCCCATCTTGGCGATGCGGCGGCTGTGGCGCTCGCCGCCTTCGAATTCGGCCTTCAGGAAGGCGTCCACGCAGTCCTTGGCGATCTCCGGCCCGACGATGCGGGCGCCCAGTGCGATCACGTTGGCGTCGTTGTGCTCGCGCGACAGGCGCGCGGTGGTGACGTCATGGACCAGGGCGGCACGGATGCCGGGATGGCGGTTGGCCGCGATGCTGATGCCGATGCCGCTGCCGCAGATCAGCACGCCGCGCTGCGCCCGGCCGTCGGTGACGGCGGCGGCCAGCGCCGCGGCGAAATCCGGATAGTCGACCGAAGCCGGCCCGTCGGTACCGAGATCGAGGACGGTGTAGCCGGCGGCCTCCAATTGCCGGGCGATCTGAGCCTTCAGCTCGTAGCCGGCGTGGTCGGAGGCGAGTGCCACAGTGCTGACGGTCATGACGACGGAAACTCCGGTGCGTGCGGTAGCGGATGCGATCATCGGTGAAGCGGTGAAAGACGCCCGCACCCTACCAGATGTCGGTACAAACCGCCACAGCCACACCATGACGTGGATGCATGGCTAGGTCGGGACGGGGTCAGGCCCGCTTGCCGCGGCTTGCCGCATCGGCCTCCTCCCTGCCGATATCGGGGCCGACATCTTGCGGGTCCGACCGGAGCGCGCCCAACTCCCGCGAAAGTTTAGAGACGTGTTTCACCCCTTCGTTGTCGATCCCCTGAAGCAAGGGAGATAACCGATTCGTTATAGGAGTTGGAAATCAGCCAATTACCGCATCCCAGTCGTCGGAAAATCGCAAGCCGGCGCTTACTAGACGCCCCTTAAAGCCGCGACACAGCCACGACGCGATGACGGTTTTCAGCGAAAGCTGATTTGCACCTTGCTCCTTTGTTCTGAATGGCAAGAGCAACTAATTTGCCGCTTGCCGAAATTATATTGACACTCAAATCACGGTATGCAACTTGGTTCGTACGGACAAATGAAAAGCCAGGACACAGTGCAATGAGCGACCAGCTTCGCGCCGATGTACCGGACAATGCGCTGCTGCGGATGACCGCCGACATCGTATCGGCGTATGTCAGCAAGAACGTGTTGCCTGCTCAGCAAATCCCCGACGTGATCAATACGGTCTACTCGTCGCTGACCGGACTGAATGGTCAGCCCCGTGAGGTCGCGGCGGAACCGCTGAAGCCGGCCGTTCCGATTCGCAAGTCGGTGACGCCCGAGTACATCGTCTGCCTGGAAGACGGGAAGAAGCTGAAGATGCTCAAGCGGCACCTTCGTTCGACCTACAACATGTCGCCGGACGAGTACCGCGCCCGTTGGGGACTTCCGCCCGACTACCCGATGGTCGCGCCGAACTATGCCGCGCAGCGGTCGGAATTCGCCAAGCGCATCGGCCTGGGCCGCAGCTCCGGCCGCCAGACCCGCCGCAAGGCAGGCTGAACGAGTAAAGTCCGTATGCAACACGGGCTGGTCCCTGCCGGGATCCGGCCCGTGTGCGTGTCCGGCCGGTACAGGCCATATCGGATTGATTGAAGACGCGACCATTTCTCGCGGTCGCCGAAGGTCGGTGCCAAGAACAGGCCCAATGTTCAGGTCTCCACCTCCGTCCGGAGGCGCGTCTCAGTTGGCGCAGCCCTTCCGGCCCGACAGGCGGCAGTTGAAACGATCGACATTCCGGCTCAATTCGCGCCCCGTGGCGATGTTCTCGTCGTTCAGGCAGGTCAGATAGGTCATCGACCTGTCGACATACTCCTTCACCTCGCCCTGGCAGGACGACATCCTGTCGGCGCTGAGGAAGGTGGCCTGGTCGTCCATGCACAGCGGAACGCCCGGCTTCAGGCAGCCGGCGGCCGGTGTCGACGACGGGGGAGCCGTGGAAAGCGGCGCCGCGTTGGCCGGGCCGGCCTGCTTGTCGCCACCGGACCGCGACACCGCCTGCCCTCCATGACCTTGACCGCCTTGCCCCTGCGCGGTGTGGACGCCGGCATTCGGCCCTCCGCCCGGCTGCGCGGTCCCCGCTGCGGTCGCCACCTGGGCAGCAAGCAGGGTTGCCGCAAGCGCCGCCGACATGAAGGACACGCGCAGGAAAGCCGTCACACGAACCATCGCCTCGATCCTCTGGTGTTTCGGTCCTTGGCTCCGGAGAACAACCGGCCCCGCAAGGCCGGCCCGGAAACGATCGGTCCACGTCCGCCGATCGCGATCCGAACGGACGGCGCGGATGAGCGCCCTTCATATGCGCCATTCGTTCAGCGATGCGCGGTTCTACAAGCGTTACACCCCCTGCGCCAGTGTCAACGGGCAGGCATAGGTCTACTGTCGGGGTCGAGCGGTTCGCTCTACGACCGGCGGCCCGAGGTTACTGCCCGGACCGCCGACGGGGGCATGCCGGCGCTCACCATCAGCAAAGCCAGACTTCGATCCGCGCCGCCCGGTCCCGACCGGCGGCGCGTTTTCTTTTTTACGGCACCGGACGGAGGTCAGTAAAGCCCGCCGGTTCGCGGCTTGGTGCCAGTGCCGGGACCGGATTTCTGCCCTGGTGCCGCCTTGGCATCCTTGTTCTGGCCGCCCTTGTTCTGGACAAAGCGCAGCTTGTTGATCGCCGTCCGCTTCAGCAGTTCCTGGCTGCCGGTCGCCGGGCCGGCCACCGTCACCTCCACGCCGGTCTGGGCGTCGATGGCGGTGACCCGCAGATAGCTGCCGACCCGCTGGAACTCGAACAGAACCTCGCCATCCCCTTTGCCTGCCGTCATATGAATCCTCCTTCGGCACTCATTCGCCCGGCCATCCGTCAGCCCATTCGCCCGATGGTCAGTCCCCGTTCGAGACTGCAACACCCGGCCGTCGCCGCTGTTGTCCACGCTGCCGATCCGGCGCGCAGGAGCCCCGCTCCGCAAACGCCCGCCGGATGGACATCCACAGCGAGGAAGGACCGTCACCATGGCTGCCAAGACGATGCAGGATCTGCTGATCGAGGATCTCCGCGACATCTACCACGCCGAGAAGCAGATCACGAAGGCCCTCCCCAAGATGATCAAGGCCGCCCATTCCGACCAGCTCCGCCAAGCCTTCGAACCCACCTCGAACAGACCAACGGCCAGATCGAACGGCTGCAACAGGCCTTCGAGGAGCTGGATACCCGCCCCCGCGGCAAGCATTGCGACGCGATGGAGGGGCTGATCAGCGAAGCCCAGGAAATCCTCGAAATGGGGCTCGCCCCGGAGGTCCAGGACGCCGCCCTGATCGCCGCCGCCCAGAAGGTGGAGCATTACGAGATCGCCAGCTACGGCACGCTCCACGCCTATGCCACCGCCTGCGGCCTGGACAAGGTCGCCCAGTTGCTGGACGAAACCCTTCAGGAGGAAAAGGACACCGACTCGCTGCTGAACAAACTTGCCATCGGCGACGTCAACAAGAAGGCAATCGCCGCCAGCGGCAAGAAGGCGGCCTGACGGACACCGATTTGCGGTGACCGCCCGCATCCGGGCCAACCCTGAGAGCATGGGCCAAGGTTGCAAGCATCGCGGCGGACCGGTAGGCTTCGACACCTTCCGGTTCTTCGCGGTGCTCCCGATGCGCAGCCTTCAGCCTGCCGATCCCAATTCGAACAGCATTCCGGCCCGCAGCTTTTCCGGTGCCGCCCGCGCCGCCCTGGTCGCAGCGCTGTCGCTGGCGGGCATCCTGACGGCCGCCCTGCCCGCCTCCGCCGCCGAAGGGGCGCCTGGCGCCCTGCCCCCGTCGGTGCGAATCAAACCGCTGATGGTTCCGGTGGTGAATGGGGGCCGGATCGAGAAATACACCCAGGTCGAAGTGAACCTCGAGATCGGCGACGCCCTGCGGCTGGGCGAGGTGCAGTTGAGCATCCCCCGCCTGCACGACGCCGTGCTGACCGCCATCTACAAGGGCATCGACGAAGGCTGGATCGTCCGCGGCAACATCGCCAACGTCCCGGCCCTGCGCCGCCGCATCGATGAATCGGTGATCGCCATGTTCGGCAAGGACGTGGTCACCCGCATCCTGATCACGCCGATCGCGCGCCAGTCGTCGCTGCAGTAACCCGCTTCCACCATTTCTCCTCAAGAGGATCAAGTCGTCATGGCCGTCGTCTTCGTCGCGCGCAGCGCCGCCCTGACCAAATGGGCGTCCGACGTCGGGCAGGGGAAGCACATCTTCAAGCTGGGCGTCGCCGAGGACGAGGCCGCCGTGAAATCCGCCGTCGCCACCGGCTGGGGTGGCGAGACCGACTGGAAGCTGATCGACGCCAAGGAGATCGACGGGCTGGACGAGGAGAACGCGCTGGCCCGACTCGGCAGACGTGAAAAGGTGATCGACCCCACCTATTACCCGCGGCTGAAGGGCGCGGCCGGCATTTTCCGCGTCGCCCTGACCAATGTGCAGAACAGCCTGCTGGTCGCCAAGGCGATGACCGCCGACGAACCGCTGACCGAGGTCAAGATCAAGCCCAAGGATATCGCCGACTATATGATCCGCAATGCGGTCGCCTGACCGGTACGCCTCCCCGATGTCCAGACCGCCCATCCGCCGTGTCCCCTTCGACGCCCTGAGCCTTCGCGAACTGCACGGCCTGCTGGCCCTGCGCAGCCGGGTGTTCGTGGTCGAGCAGGCCTCCCCCTACCCCGACATCGACGGCCGCGATCCGGGCGCCCTGCACCTGATCGCCACCGACTCAGCCGGTTTCGTCGTGGGCTGTGCACGCTGTCTTGATCCGGGCGAGGACGGGCCGGATGCCCCGGCCTCATTCGGGAGGCTGGCAGTCGATCCGTCGCAGCGTTCCACCGGACTGGGACGGGCGCTTGTCGCCGAGTCCCTTGCGGTGCTGGCGGAACGCTGGCCGGAGCGCGAGGTGGTGATCGGCGCCCAACAGCATCTGGAGCGCTTCTACGGCAGCTTCGGTTTCGTCAGGATCACCGAGTCCTATGACGATTTCGGGATTCCCCACATCGACATGCGGTTGCGCCGCTGAACCGGACAATCGCGCGTTCGATGCGACACTATGTCCTGTCCATACCCCTGTATCGCAAACAAGACTCCCTGCAAGCAACGGGAGAGAACAGGAGCGTTGCCGGCGCTTTGTTTGGAAATCCGGCATAGCCTCTATGTAATAGACCGAAGATTTCGACATACGAAATATTTTCGATGATCGAAGTCTCGAATGCCGCCGTATCAGTGGGTGCATTCGATTGGGTAAGCCACTCACCCATTTGAATGCAATTCGGCAAGCGAGGCGATTGTCCGCGCAAACAGAATGCCCCTTCGGTCACATGAGGCGCAAAAAGATGTCCTGGTTCATGAACCTCCGTATCGGCGGCAAGATTATGGCCGCCTTTACCGCCCTGATCGCCATCACCAGCATCATCAGTGCCGCCAACTATTCGACCTTATCGTCAATCCAGGCATCCATCGGCTGGACGATCCACACCTACCGGGTGATCCAGAACACCGGCACGGTGCTGACGGCGATGATCGACCAGGAGACCGGCTTGCGCGGCTATCTGGTCAGCGGCGACGAAGCCTTCCTTGAGCCCTACCGCAAAGGTGCCCAAACCTTCGACCGTGCACTGGCCGAGATGAAATCGCAGACAGCCGACAACCCGCAGCAGCAGGCCCGGTTGGAAGAGCTGCGCAAGCATGCCGACGTCTGGCGCCGCACCATTGCCGAGAAGGAGATCGCCCTGATGTCCAAGCCCGAAACGCGCGAGGAAGCCCGCGCGATGGAGGCCAAGGCGCTGGGCAAGTCGGCGATGGACAGCATCCGCACCCTGGTGGTGCAGATCGAGGACGCCGAACGTACCCTGCTGGACATGCGTTATGTGGAGCAGCGGTCCGCCTTCTCCACCGGCTACTCCGCCGCCATCGCCGGCGCGCTCGCCTCTGTCCTGGTCGCCATCGCTGCCGGCATGCTCCTGCGCAGCGCCATTGCCAGCCCCATCGTCGCCATGACAGCAGCCATGAGCCGGCTGGCCGGCGGCAACCGGTCGGTCGAAGTTCCCGGCGTCGGCCGCCGTGATGAGATCGGAGCCATGGCCGAGGCCGTCGATGTGTTCAAGCGCAATGCCATCGAGGCCGACCGCCTCGCCGCCGCCCAGCGCGCCGAGGATGAGGCCAAGACCCGCCGGGCCGCCCGTCTGGAAGAGCTGACACGCGCCTTCGAAAACAATGTGACCGCGGTGGTCCAGAGCCTGTCGGGTGCAGCCACCCAGATGCAGCAGTCGGCCGGCACGTTGACCTCCACCGCCGAAGAGACCAACCGCCAGAGCACCACGGTGGCCTCGGCGGCCGAGCAGGCCTCCGCCAATGTCCAGACCGTGGCCGCGGCGGCGGAAGAGCTGTCCTCCTCCATCGCCGAGATCGGCCGGCAGGTCTCGCAATCGACCCGCGTCGCCGATCAGGCGGTCAGCGGCGCCGGACGCGCCAACACCGTCGTCTCCAGCCTTGCCAACGGTGCACAGAAGATCGGCGAGGTGGTGGATCTGATCAACAACATCGCCGCGCAAACCAACCTGCTGGCGCTGAACGCGACCATCGAGGCGGCGCGCGCCGGCGAGGCCGGCAAGGGTTTCGCCGTGGTGGCGAGCGAAGTGAAGAGCCTCGCCAACCAGACCGCCAAGGCGACCGAGGACATCACCGGCCAGATCGCCACCATCCAGAGCGCCACCCGCGAGGCGGTTGCCGCCATCGACGAGATCGGCCGCATCATCACGGAGATCAGCCAGATCTCGGCGACCATCGCCTCGGCGGTGGAGCAGCAGAGTGCTGCGACACAGGAGATCAGCCGCAATGTCCAGGAAGCGGCCCAGGGCACCCAGCAGGTGAGCAGCACCATCGTCGGCGTCACCCGCGCTGCCGGCGACACCGGCCGCGCCGCCGGCGAGGTCCGCAGCGTCGCCGACCACCTCAGCAGCGAGTCCACCCGCCTGCGCCAGGAGGTGCAGAGTTTCCTGGACGGGGTCAAGGCGGCGTGACGGAGGCGGCAGCCCCCCACCATGCCTCCCCCGCTCTCAGCGGGAGAGGCATGGATGGGACAATCGACAGACGCTCAATGCGACAGCAGCAGCGGCACCGGGCAGGTGCGCAGGACATGCCGGGTTCCGCTGCCGCGGTGCAGGAACGGGAAACCGTAGTGGCCGTGGGCGCCCATCACCAGCAGGTCGGCGCCGGTGTCCATGGCACGGGCAAGCAGGGCGTCCATCGCGCCGATGTCGTTGACGGTGAAATGGGTCTGCTCGGCCGTCACGCCGTGGAAGGCGAGATGGTCGAGAAGACCGACCCGCGGCGCCTCGGGCGCGGAGCCGGATGCCTGGGTCAGAACCGTGATCACCGTCACCTCGGCGGCCTTCTCCAACACCGGCATGGCATCGGACAGAGCACGGGCGGCCTCGCGCTCCGCGTTCCAGGCGACGGCGACGCGCTTGCCGATCACCGGGAAGCGGCCGGCATAGGGCACGACCAGAACCGGACGGCCGGAATTCAGCACCACCTGCTCGTTCAACTCCTCCGGCGCCGCCTGCGTTCCGGCGTCGCGGTCATACTGCCCCAACACGGTCAGGTCGGCGAAGCGCGACCAGATGATGACCTCGCGGATGACGTGGTTGTATTCGCCATGGGTCAATCCATGCCATTGGCCCTGCAGACCGGCCGCCGCCAGCTTATCCCGGAACAGCGCCTCGCTGCGCGCCGAAGCCTCGACGAGATGGTCGCTCGACCGGCGGGCGATCACGCTGGTGGCGTTGCGGTCGCCTTGGGCGAACAGTCCACGCAGGAAAGCACCGTGGCGCTGCGCCAGCGCGATGGCGGCATCGAGCCGCGCCTCGACATGGGGGCTGCTGTCGAGGTGAACGAGGATGTGCTTGTAGGTCATGGGGGCCCTCCCGGAATGAAATGCGATGTCCTTCGACGTCCGCCATTCTCCGCCGGGCCAATGAAAGGCCGAGCGGATTGTTTCATCTGCATCATGTTTGAACCGCACGGCACTCGTCCAGCCTGCGGTGGGCGGTCTGCGGTGAAAGGCCGCAGCAGCCTGGCCGGCCTGATGCCGTCCGGTCAGGCGTCTCTGAACCGTCCATAGGTGTAATGCGCCGCGCAGGCTCCCTCGGCCGAGACCATGCAGGAGCCCATCGGATTCTCCGGCGTGCAGACGGTGTCGAACAGCTTGCAGTCGACCGGCCGCTTCACCCCGCGCAGGATGGCCCCGCAATCACAGCCCTTGTGGTCGGGAACGCTGGTCCCGGCGATGGGAAAGCGCCGTTCGGCATCGAAGGAGGCATAGGCCTCGCGCAGCTTCAATCCGCTGTGCGGGATGCTGCCCAGACCGCGCCATTCGAAGGACGGGCGCGTCTCGAAGATCTCGGCCACCATCGCCTGGGCCTTGCGGTTGCCATCGGCGGTGACGGCGCGGGTGAACTGGTTCTCCACCTCCGCCCGCCCGTCGTTGATCTGGCGGACCAGCATCAGGATCGACTGCAGCACGTCCAGCGGCTCGAATCCGGAGATCACCACCGGCTTGCCATGCTCCACCGCGGCGGGGGCATAGGCTTCCGAGCCGATCACCACCGAGACATGGGCCGGCCCGACGAAGCCGTCCAGCGACAGCCCCTCCTCCTGTCCGGACAGGATGCCCTGGATGGCCGAAGGGGTGAGCACATGGTTGCAGAAGACGGAAAAGTTGGTCAGCCCCTGCGCCGCGGCCGCCCGCACCGCCAGCGCGGTGGGCGGGGTCGTCGTCTCGAAGCCGATGGCGAGGAACACGACCTGCCGCCCCGGATTCTCCGCGGCGATGCGCACCGCGGCGTCGGCCGACACCACCATGCGGACATCGGCGCCCTGCGCCTTGGCCTTCAGCAGGCTGAGCCGCCCCGACCCTGGCACGCGCATGACGTCGCCATAGGTGCACATGGTCACCTCCGGCCGGCGGGCAAGCGCGATGGCGTCGTCGATCCGCCCCACCGGCAGAACGCAGACAGGGCAGCCCGGCCCATGGATCATGCGGACATTTGCAGGCAGAAGATCGGGAATGCCATAGCGGGAGATGGCATGGGTATGCCCGCCGCAGAACTCCATCAAGTGATAGGACCGGTCGGCCCGCACCTCCCGAGCAATGGCAGCGGCGACATTGCGGGCAAGAACCGGATCACGGAACTCTTCGACATACTTCATGGTCGCTCCCTCTGCCCGCCATTTCACCCGTAACACCGACCGTTCGCGTTGATACGGATCAAGGAGTGTGTTTGGCGGAGTGCCGGAAGCGTCCTTCATGACAGGCCGGCTCCTGCCGGCGTTCTTCACGCCTCGATCTTCTCCTGGTCCTTCAGCGCCACCCAGATCGCATCGAACTCCGCATGGCGGGTGGAGAACAGCGCAAGAAGACGGGGATCGAAATGCACCTTGGGATCCAGCCGGTCGTCGCCGTTCAGCAGAATGTCCACCGTCTTCTCATGGCTGAAGGACGGCTTGTAGGGACGGGCGCTGCGCAGGGCGTCATAGCAGTCGGCGATGGCGACAATGCGGGCGGCAAGCGGGATCTCCTCGCCCTTCAGCCCTTGGGGATAGCCGGTGCCGGCCCACTGCTCGTGATGGCACAGCGCAATGTCCGCGGCCATCTTCAGCCGGTCGGACGCGATCAGGATGTCGTGGCCGTAGATGGGATGCCTCTGCATCTCCGCCAGTTCACGCTCGTCCAGCCGGCCCTTCTTGTGCAGAACCGCCTGATCGACACTCATCTTGCCGACATCGTGGAGGGCTGCGGAAAAGCGGATTTCCTTGCAGAAGGCACGGCTGCAGCCGGCCCAGCCAGCAAGCGCATAGGAGTATTCGTTGACGCGCAGGATGTGGTTGCCGGTCTCCTCGTCATGCACCTCGGCGGCGCGCGCCAGCAGGTTGACCGACACCATGAAGGCGCGCTCCGTCTCCGCCTGGAGTTCGGCGACGCGGCGGCGCTCCCTGGTCAGGGCGCGGTTGCGTTCGGTCAGCCGTTCCAGCGTCGCAGCCCGCTCCAGGGCGCGGCCGACGATGTGGTTGACCGGGGCGATCATCTGCTCGTGGTAGGGCAGGAAGATCGGCGGCCCCGCCTCCCCCGGCATGGACCGGCGGTTGATCAGTTGCACCACCCCGATCGGCCGGCCGCGGGCCCCCTTCAGGGCGAAGGCCATGATCGAGCGGGTGCGAAAGCCGGTACGCTGGTCGAAGGCGGGGTTGAAGCGGTAGGGCCGCTCCTCGGGAATCTCGTAGGCGTCGTCCAGCAGCAGGGTCTCGCCGGTGGCGGCGACATAACCGACGATGGAGGTCTGGTTCATCGGCACCGTGAACAGGGCGGATTTGGCGCGGATCACGTCGTTCTGGGCGCTGACCGCCTCCAGATGCCGTCCCCGCCCCTGCCCGCGCAGCATGAAGACCGTTCCGGCTTCGGCCCCCGTCACCTCCCGGCACTTGCGCAGCACGCGGTCGCTCAGCGCCCGAAGCGACTGGTTCGGCGCGCTCTCGATGAACTCCATGAACTGGACGACCAAACTCACAGCGCGCCCTCCCCCGGTGCGCATAGAGACTACTCCATTTGTCGCAGTTCGAAAAAGAGTCTTGCACTTTACAGAATCGCAATACGATTACGAAATACAGCCCGTTAATTGCAGCCAGTCCTTTGCAGCCCTTCCTTCAAGGGGCCATCCAGCCGCCGGCCCACAACCAGACCGCCGCCACCGCCATCGACAGCAGCGCCATCGGCACGCCGCAGCGGGCATGCTCCACGAACCCCAGCCGCACGCCGGAGGCCGCTGCCCGTTCCGCCACGATGATGTTGGCAAGGCTTCCCGGCAGCAGCAGGTTGCCGGCCAGCGTCGACAGCAGCGCCAGCCCGTACAGCGCCCCTTCCGGCGGGTTCGGCCAGGCGGCGAGCAGCAGGATCACCGCCGGCACGTTGCCGATGCTGTTGCTGCCGGCAAGCGCCAGCGGGACCATCACCGCCAGCCGGTCGGGCAGCCATCCCGCAGCCTGGAGATCGCCGACCAGCGCCGCCGGGATGCCGGTCAGCCCCAGCGCATGGTTGATGGCGAACAGCGCCGCGAACAGGACCAGCAGGTGCCAGTCCACCATGCCCAGCATGTCGCGGCTGGCCATGCGCCGGCTGACCATCATCACGCCTGCCACCAGCAGCACCGAATGTTCCTGAGGGATGTCGCGGGTGAACAGCACCAGCAGCGCCAGCGTCGCCGCCACCGCCTTGCCCAGCTGCCAGCGGTCGAGCGCCACCGGCGCCACCTCTGCGCCCATCCCCTCCCGTGAGGGTTCGCCGAAGCGGCCGCGCCAGACGAACCAGACGGTCAGGTAGACGATGAGCATCGCGGCCAGCGCCGGGCCACCGCACACCGCCGCAAAGCGCCAGAAATCGAGATGCCCGACCTGCCCGATCAGGATGTTCTGCGGATTGCCGATCACCGTCGCCGCCGAGCCGGCATTGGCGGCGCCCGCCAGCGCGATCAGGTAGGGCCGCGGGTCCAGCTTGCGCGCCAGCAGGCCAAGGCACAGCATCGGCGTCATGGCGAAGACGACCACGTCGTTCGCCAGCACCGCCGACAGCCCGCCGGCGACCAGCACGATCACCGCCAGCAGCCGCGCCGGCGACCGCGCCGCCTGGGCCACCTTCAGCGCGCACCAGTCGTAGAAGCCGCTGCCGGCATATTGCGCCGACAGGATCATCAGCCCCAGCAGGATGAAGATCGTCGGGAAATCGACCGCCGCCACCAGCTGGCCGGTATCGAGCGCCCCGGTTGCCAGCAGCAGGATGGCGGCGACGAGCGCGATGCCGGTTCGGTCGATGCTGAGACCGGGAAAGCGGCCCAGCGCCATGCCCAGATAGGTGGCGCCGAACAGGATCAGGATTGTGGCCGTCATTCTATGGGGAGCATTCAGTCCGGGAAGATCGGATCAGGCGGATCGATCCGGGGAGATCAATCCAGGGAGATCAATCCAGGGAGATCGTCGTGCCTTCGCGCGCGGCGAAGCAGTTGGGGAATTCCGCCTTCGCCGCGGCTTCGATCCGTTCCATCGCGGCGTCGTCGTGGTCGGGATCGTGGTGGAACAGGCCCAGAGTCTTCACATGGGCGGCGCGGGCGATCCGAACCGCCTCCATCCAGGTGGAATGGCCCCAGCCGATCCGTTGCGACCACTCCTCGTCGGTATAGGTCGAATCGTAGAGCAGCAGGTCGACCCCGTCGACAAGGTTCAGGATGTTGCGGTCGGGATGGTCCGGCACATGTTCGGTGTCGGTGACATAGGCGAGCGAGCGTCCCTGATATTCGATCCGGTAGCCGGTGGCGCCGTCGGGATGGTTCAGCGCCGCGGTGTGGATGCGCACCCCGCCCTCCAGCTTGAAGCTGTGGCCCGGCGGCACCTCCAGGAAGCTCAGGTCGCCGCCCATCGTGCGCAGCGGCACCGGGAACAGCGGACGCTCCATCTGGCGCGCCATCACCGACTCGATATCCGGACTGCCGGTGAGATGGCCGGAGATCACCCGCAGGCCGAAGCCCTTGGTATAGGCCGGCGCGAAGAAGGGAAAGCCGCTGATATGGTCCAGGTGGGTGTGGCTCAGCAGCAGCGTTGCACTGCTCACCCCCTCCGCCAGCAGCTTGCGTCCCAGCGCGCGCAGCCCGGTTCCCGCATCGATGATGATGTGCTGCTTGCCGGCCCGCACCTCGACGCAGGAGGTGTTGCCGCCGAAGCCCAGATGCGAGGCCATCGGGCAGGGAATCGTGCCGCGCACGCCCCAGAAGGTAACCGTGAAGCCCATTCCCCCGCCTCCGAAGCGCAAGTTTGCGCCGTCTCAACCCCTTTGGCCGGCGAGTTTAGCGCGATTCACCGCCATGTACACGGTGGTGCTGCCGTAAGCGCCTTGGAAGGAGGTTGAAGCGGGCTTGCCCCCTCCCCGACCCTCCCCCGCTCTCGGCCGGCCAACGGCCGGTCCGATCGCGGGAGAGGGAGTCAGGTGTCGAAGCGGCGGAGTTCCCTCTCCCGCGGAGCGGGGGAGGGTTAGGGAAGGGGCAAGCCCGAATTCTCCTCACACCTTGTAGGCCAGCCGCAGCCCGCCCCAGTGCCGGCCGCGCACCGTGACGGGCGCCGAGACGTCCTTCATCAGGGCGTATTTCCCGCCGCCCATGTCGCGGCGGTAGGTCTGCAGCAGGAATGGCTTGGTGCTGCGCCCGGCGGCCAGACCGACGCGGTCGTTGAAGAGGCGCCGGTTGCGGCAGTTGGCGGCGTTCCACACCGGATCTTTGCCCTGCGGCTGGCTGAATTGCCGGTTGTGGGTGGGCAGATAGCCGTTGTCGTCCACCGCCACGCAGAAGACGATCCGTCCGTTGGCCGACAGCACCGGCTCCTGGATTCCGGGCAGCAGGCGGTCGCACAGCTGGGTGAAGCGGGTCGTCACCTGTTGAGGGTCCGATCCGGCGACCGGCTGGTAACTGCGGTCGAACAGATCGGCCTCGCTGATGTCGCCGCGGGCCAGCGCCTCCTCGAAGGCTGCGGACACCTTGGCGGCGGCGTCCTTCACCGCGGCGATGAAAGGCGTGTCGACCGTCTCGATGTTCAGCTCCGCGGTGACGCCGATCAGCCGCTCGCTCATGCCGACCAGATTGTTAACCCGGTCGCGCGCCTGGGCGAGGTTGTCGCTGGACAGCTTCACGCCGGCGGCCAGATCGGCGATCTCGTGCTCCAGTTCGCCGCAGTTTGCGCCGATCTCGGCCGAGGCGGCGTCGATCTTGTCGGTCTCGCCGTTCAGCTCGCGCATGGCGCGGCCGACCGTCTCGATCACCGTGCCGATGGCGGCCGTGCCTTCGCTGACCGCACGGGCCTTGGCCGCACTGGCCGAGCTTTCGGCCATCAGGCGCTGGGCCTGTTCATTCAGCACCTTCAGCGTCGCGTCGATCTCCGTCGTCGCCTCGCTGGTCTTGGTCGACAGCGATTTCACCTCGTTTGCGACCACGGCGAAGCCACGCCCGGCCTCTCCGGCCCGCGCCGCCTCGATGGTGGCATTCAGCGCCAGCAGATTGGTCTGCTTGGCGATGGTGAAGATCTCCTTGGCGACCTTGCCGACGCGGTCCAGCGCATCGCGCAGGCCGGCGATCTGCCCCTCGATGCCCGTCACCGACGACACCAGCGCATGGATATCGGACAGCGACCGCTGCACGCGGTCATGCGAACTGTCGACTTCCTGCCGGGCCTGCTCCGTCACCGACCGCGCGACCGCCGAAGCATCGGAGATTCGCTGCGTGCTGCGCGACATCTTGGCGCCGGTGTCCCGCAGCTGCGTGAAGACCTCCGACTGGTGGGTGACGCGGGCGTTCACATCCTCGATGTGGCCGGCGATGTCCGCGATCTCGATGCCGAGATTGCCGGCTTCCGTCGCGATGTCCGCGATCAGATGCGGCCGAAGCGTGAAGCTTCCATCCATTATGCCCACCATTCTTGCTGTTTTGTAATCGAGCGCTTTCTCCCAAGCATTATTATTGCGCTTTTGAGACATGTTCGCAACGAACCGGCGGTCCGGGATGGGCCCTCCCCCCCTGTCCTTTGGTAGGATACCTTTAGGAGAGGCCACGCCCTGAAATTGTGCATCAACTGATATTCGTCACGAAATACGGGATCTCCCGCAATACCGAACCGTATCGTATGGACCAACCCGGAAGCGGTCCCGACAAGCCTTGAGACCTTGTCCTCAACCGCCGATGCGGTTGTCCAGCCGGTCGTCGGCCAGCCCGGCGGGCTCCTGATGGACCAGCACCTCGGCGTTGACGAAGGCGTCCCGCAGGCGCCGCTCCACCCGGTCGGCAATTTCATGGGCGGCGGTCAGTGTCAGGGTGCCGTCCAGTTCCAGATGCAGTTCGATGAAGCAGCCGGTGCCGGCATTGCGGGTGCGCAGGTCGTGCAGGCCGCGCACGCCCGGCTCGGCGCGGGCGAGCGCCGCGATGCGGTCGCGTTCCTCCTGTCCCAGCTCGCGGTCCATCAGGACGTCCAGCGCGTCGCGCGCCACGCCGCGGGCACCGTTCAGCAGGAACAGCGCGATACCGATGCCGAACAACGGATCGACGATGGCGAGACCGGTCGCCTCGGTCAGCAGGATGGCGGCGATGACGGCGCTGTTCATCAACAGGTCGCCGGAATAATGCAGCCGGTCGGCCCCGATGGCGACCGACCCGGTTGCCGCCTGCACCCGGCGCTGGAAGGTGATGAGGCCGGCCGTCAGCACGATCGACAGCAGCATCACCGCAATGCCGACCGTCCCCTCTTCGATCGGTTCCGGCCGGACGATTCGCCGCACGGCCTCGACGGTCAGCAGCACGGCCGAACCGGCGATGAAGGCTGCCTGGGCCAACGCCGCCAGCGCCTCCGCCTTGCCATGGCCATAGCGATGGTTGGCATCGGCCGGCCGCATGGCTTGGCGCACCGCCAGCAGCGTCACCAGCGACGCCATCAGGTCGGTGGTCGAATCGATCAGCGACGACAGGATGCTGACCGATTCGGTCAGCAGATAGGCCCCCAGTTTGGCCGCGATCAGGGTGGAAGCCACCGCCACGCTGGCATAGGTGGCGTGGCGGCGCAGACGGTCCGCCCGAGCCCCGCTGTCCAGGTTTTCGCTCACGAGTCGCCTTCCGCTCCGGGCTTCTGCCCAGAGCCAATGTTCGGGGCCATTGCTCAGGGATACAGCCGCTCGGTCGTCCAACCCTGCGGCGCCGCGTCCGTCGCCTCCCCGGCGCGGTGGAAGACCAGCCGGTCGTGCAGGCGGAAAGGCCGGTCGCGCCAGAACTCGATCCGCGAGGGCAGGATGCGGAAGCCGGTCCAATGCGGCGGCCGCGGGACGGTGCCGATGGCGTATTTCGCGGTGAACTGCGCCACCCGCTTCTCCAGTTCCCACCGGCCTTCCAGCGGGCGCGACTGCTGCGATGCCCAGGCGCCGATGCGGCTTTCGCGCGGGCGGCTTTCGAAATAGGCGTCGGCCTCGGCGTCGGTCACGACCTCCACCGCCCCTTCGACCCGCACCTGCCGGCGCAGGGTCTTCCAGTGGAAGCAGAGGGCGGCGTTCCGATTCGCGAGCAGTTGCTCGCCCTTCCGGCTCTCGGTGTTCGTGTAGAAGACGAAACCGCGCGGATCGATGCCCTTCAGCAGGACCATGCGCACCGACGGAACGCCGGCCGCATCGGCGGTCGCCAGCGCCATGGCGTTGGGGTCGTTGGGCTCGCTCTGCTCGGCCTCCTTCATCCATTCGGCGAAGAGTTCGTATGGGTCGCGCTCGCTGCTGTCGGTCATGCCCATGGTCCTGTTACGATCGGGTCCTGCCTCGATGGGTCCCGCACCGTCCGAAAACGGGGGGCGGGGGCGATCTTCTGTGCAAAAGCGAAAGGGTCACAGCCTCATCACAATTCACAGCAAGGATAGGGTCGCTTATATCACTGTCCACCGCGAAGCCACCGATAAGGTGCCGCGGCAACCAACCTTTTCGAGGCGCAAGGATGTTCGTGAAGAAAGTCGTTCCGGCCGTGATCGTCGCGGCCCTGCTGGCAGGCTGCCAGCTGGGCGGTCAGAAGGAAACGGTCGGCACGGTCGGCGGCGCGGTGGCCGGCGGCCTGATCGGTTCGCAGATCGGCGGCGGAACGGGCAAGCTGGTGGCGACCGGCGTCGGCACCCTGCTGGGCGCCTTCATCGGCCGCGAGGTCGGCAGCTCCCTCGACAAGGCCGATGCCGGCTATGCCGAGACGGCGGCCCGCCAGGCCTATGCCGCCCCGGTCGGGGACCGCATCACCTGGAACAACCCGCAGTCGGGCAACTCCGGCACCATCGTCACCACCCGTGACGGCTACAGCAACACCGGAACCTACTGCCGCGAGTTCCAGCAGACCATCGTGGTCAAGGGCCGAACGGAGCAGGCATACGGAACCGCTTGCAAACAGGCCGACGGTACGTGGAAGATCGTCGGCAATTCGTAACACGTCCAACCTGCAACCCTTGAGCCCCGTTGGGGCGGGAACTCTCTGCCCGTGGCCACGCGCGATCCCTACAGCGTTCTCGGCGTCAGCCGGTCCGCCAGTGCCGACGACATCAAGAAGGCGTACCGCAAGCTCGCCAAGCAGCATCACCCGGACCTGAAACCGGGCGACGCCGCCAACGAGGAGCGGTTCAAGGAAATCTCGGCCGCCTACACGCTGCTGTCGGATGCCGAGAAGCGCGCCCGCTACGACCGGGGCGAGATCGACCCGTCCGGGCAGGAACGGCACGCGGGCTTCGGCGCCCGCGGCCGGACCAGCCGGGGCAAGGCCTACAGCGGCACCGCCGACGACAGCTTCTTCGGCGGCGGTGACGACTGGTTCTCCGACCTGTTCGGCGGCGGCCGGCGCCGCCCCGGCGGGGCCGGGAGCGGGGCAGGAATGGGCGGCTCGACCGGCGGCTCGACCGGGCCGAAGGTTCGCGGCAGCGACATCTCCTATTCCGTCACCGTCCCCTTCGTGGAGGCGGCGAACGGGTCGAAGCGGCGCATCAACCTGTCCAACGGCAAGAGCATCGACGTCGCCATCCCGCCTGGGACGGAGAACGAGACCAAGCTGCGCCTGAAGGGCCAGGGCCTGCCGGGCATGGGCGGCATGCCCAACGGCGACGCCATCGTCGAGGTTCATGTCGAAAGTCACCCCTTCTTCACCCGGCAGGACAGCGACATCCATGTCGAGGTGCCGATCACCCTGAACGAGGCGGTGCTGGGCGCCACCGTCAATGTCCCGACCATCAGCGGCAAGGTCGCGGTGAAGGTGCCGCCGGGCGCCAACACCGGCTCGGTCCTGCGCCTGCGCGGCAGGGGCGTGGTCAATCAGGCCACCAAGCAGCCGGGCGACCAGTATGTGAAGCTGAAGGTCGTCCTGCCCGACCCGCCCGACGCCGAACTCGTCAAGTTCGTGGAACAGTGGGCGAAGACCCGCAGCTACGACGTCCGCAGGAAGGCGGGGCTGGAGTAAGCGATAGCATCCGATCGCCGTGCCTGCGGCGGCATCGACATGCGGCCTGCCCTCCGGGGCGGGCCGTTTTCGTATGCAGCGCCCTGTCCAGGATGGCGCCACGCTGTGGCCGGAGCCGATTTGTCTCGACAGAGAGTGTTGCACCGCACCGATTGCCTGCGGATCGTGGCTCCATCAGGCTCTCCAATCGCGGCAGGCCATTCGCCGAGGTAGCGGACAATGAATTTCTTCGAAGCCATCAGGTCGGTGTTTTCCCAATATGTCGGGTTCTCCGGCCGCGCACTGCGATCCGAATACTGGTACTGGGTTCTGTTCACCGTGCTGATCAGCATCGTCACCGGCATCATCGATGTCGCTCTCTTTCCATTCGAGGATGCCAGCCCCCTGAGCTCGATCGTCAATCTGGCACTGCTGCTGCCGGGCTTGGCTGTATCCGCCCGCCGCCTACACGACGTCGGGCGGTCCGGCTGGTGGCTGCTGTTGGCGATTGTTCCGGTGATCGGATGGATCGTCCTCCTCGTTTGGACGGTGACCAAGGGCGATGCCGCGGAGAACCGTTTCGGCCCGCCGCCGCAGCCGACAGCCGGTTCGCCCGCCGTCGCCTGAACGGCTACTTCTTCACCGCCCGCAGCGGCACCGGCCCCGCCGCTCCCTGTCTTTCCCCCTGCCCCGCCGGTTGCCCTTCAGGCGGCGGGTCGTCGTTCAGCAGCGTCTTCAGCGGTACGCTCAACAGGTCGCTCTGGCTGGCTTCCGCGGCGTCCAGCAGCCGGGCGGTGCGCTCCTGCCAGGGCAAGTTCAGCCCGCCCAGCCCGTGGACGGAGCCGCGCATGCCGATGCCCAGCGCCTTCATCAGCTCCAGCAGCGTCGCCTCGCCCATGTCGCGGGTCACCACCCAGGCGTCGCGCGTGGTGTGGGCGACCCAATGGGCGTCGCGCAGCTGTTCCAGGATGCCGTCGATCAGCAAGGTCCCCACCGGCACCCGGCCGACCAGCGTGCGGCGGCGCAGCCCCACGCCCAGCCGGCTCGCCTCCATCAGCTCGTGCAGGACGGCGAGCGCCAGCGCCAGCCGCTGGGCCGGCAGCAGCCCCTCCATGCCGCCGCGGGTGACCTTGCCGGCCCGCCATTCCGGCAGGGATGCAGCGACCACCGCGCCGAACAGCACCGTCGACCACGCGATGTACAGCCAGAACAGGAAGATCGGCACGACCGACAGGGCGCCGTAGATGGTCTGGTAGGCCGGGTATTCGCGCATGTACCAGCCGAAGATCGCCTTCGATCCCTCCAGCAGGACCGAGCCGATGGCCCCGCCGCACAGGGCGTCCAGCCAGAAGACGTCGCGGTTGGGGATGATGAGGTACAGCAGCGTGCAGCCGATCAGTTGCAGCAAGAAGGGCAGCAGCATGCCGATGCCGGCCAGCGGATGGACCATCCCCTCCAGATGCGCCAGTTCCAGCGCGGTCCACAGCGTGCTGGACAAGGACAGGCTGGCACCGGCGAACAGCGGCGTCAGCGACACCACCGCCCAGAAGGACAGGATGCGGGTGACGTAGGACCGCGGCTCCCGCACCCGCCAGACGGTGGCGAAGGACCCTTCGATAGTCCAGATCAGCAGCACCGCCGACATCGCCAGCCCGATCACGCCGAAGATCGGCATCTGGCCGGCATTCGCCATGAAGCGGCCGAGATATTCCAGGATCGCGTCGCCGATCTCCGGCACCAGATTCTTGATGACGGCGGTCTGGATCCGCATCTGCAGCGCGCTGAAGGCCGGAAAGGCCGAGAAGATCGCGAAGCCGATGGTCATGATCGGCACGATCGCCAGCAGCGAGGTGTAGGTCAGCGCCGCCGCGGTCTGGAAGCAGTTGTCGTTGTAGAAGCGCAGCATCGAATGGCCGAAGAAGCCGCCCAGTTCCCTCAGCCCGCCGAGAATGCGGCTGCGCTCCTCCTCCTCCGGGCGGGATTCGTCCTTAGGGAATGACATGCGACGCCTCCTGCGGCAAGACCGCCCGCGTCGGTTTGACCGGTGGGCGCTTTCGTGTAGGATGCGCCGCACTTTTAGCGGCTGGAGCCGCAGCACATCCGTCGTTCACGAGGTTCCGATGTCCAATCCGATGCCGCTCATGTCCGGCAAGCGTGGCCTGATCATGGGCGTGGCCAACGATCGTTCGATCGCCTGGGGGATCGCCTCCACCCTGGCCCAGCACGGGGCGGAGCTTGCCTTCACCTATCAGGGCGATGCGCTGCTGAAGCGGGTGAAGCCGCTGGCCGAACAGGTCGGCGCCAAGCTGGTCCTGCCCTGCGACGTGACGGACGAGGGCAGCATCGATGCGACCTTCGCCGCCATCGAAAAGGAATGGGGCGGGCTGGACTTCGTGGTTCATGCCATCGCCTTTTCCGACAAGAACGAACTGGACGGGTTGTACCTGGACACGACGCGGGCCAACTTCCTGCGCACCATGGACATCTCCTGCTACTCCTTCACCGCGGTGGCGCAACGCGCCGTGCCGCTGATGAAGGACGGCGGCAGCCTGCTCACCCTATCCTATTACGGCGCCGAGCGCGTCATGCCCCATTACAATGTGATGGGTGTCGCCAAGGCGGCGCTGGAGGCCAGCGTGCGCTATCTGGCCGTCGATCTGGGTGGCCGCAACATCCGTGTCAACGCCATCTCCGCCGGCCCGATCAAGACACTGGCCGCCAGCGGCATCGGCGACTTCCGCTATATCCTGAAATGGAACGAGCTGAACGCCCCGCTGAAGCGCAACGTCACCATCCAGGAGGTCGGCGGCGCCGGCCTGTTCCTGATGTCGGATCTCGGCAGCGGCGTCACCGGCGAGGTGATGCATGTCGACAGCGGCTACCACACCGTCGGCATGGTCGCGGTGGACGAGGCGGCCGAGGTCGCCAGCCTGCTCGGCTCGCTGGGCGGCACGCCGAAGGCCGGCTGAGGCCGGCCAGGTTGAGCCACGGCGACGCGCCTGCAATCGCATGATGAAGAGAGGGATCGGCCCGCCGATCCCTCTTTGCGTTTGCAGAGGCGGCGTTTATGATTTGCGCAATATTCGCGGATTTGGGTAATATTCATGCGCGCTCGTAAGAAAATGGACTCGGTTTCTCCGATCCTTGAGCAGATCCTTTACGGCGGGTCCAGCGTGTCGATGAATCTCATCGCCATCACGCGCGAAATCCCCGAAGAGCAGCGCATGTTCAAGGCGCAGGGCCTGAACAACTGCATCCTGTTCAAGTACCCGAACTTCGACGACCGCGACGACGACGGTGGCGATCCGATCGCGGAGGACGAGGAGCTGGAAGGCGGCAGCCGGCCGGTCGAAACCGGCATCTATGTGCCGCACAACGCCAAATCGCCCGAATCCGGGGGCGTCGCCGTCTATCTGCGCGGCCGCAACAGCGAGGCGCTGTTGGAGGAGCAGTTCGGCATCAAGCACGGACCGCAGGAAAACGGCATCATCGGCGACATGAAGATGCTGTCGATGATCGACGACGTTCCGTCGCTCGACGCCTTCCTGCTCAAGACCTGCTTCGAGGGGGAGAAGGTCAACGTCGATCCGCGCCACTGGCTGATCAGCAACGAGGAGGACCACCAGCTCCGCCGCCTGATCCGCGCCCGCATCGAGCCGATCGTCCGCAAGGCGCTCTCCGGCAGCCAGGGCAACGCCCAAAGCATCGAGCGCTTCCTGGAAGCGATCTGGAATCCCAACCTGGAAGAGGCCGGCCTGTTCGTCTCCGCCTTCGGCATCGAGCGGGCGGAGGCCGACACCATCTTCAGCGCCTGGAAGGGGACCACCTTCTACGAATATCAGCTGCGTCGCATCGCCCCGCGCGCCCGCATCATCCTGACCTGGCTGAAGTCGCGCGAGTGCATTCCGGTCGACATCCGCATGCACAAGCCCTACGAGACCCAGCTGCTGATGCACATCGAGAAGGTCGGCAAGCTGCTGGAGACGACTCTTCTCGACATCCGCACCATCCTGTCGGACTACGAGACCGCCTTCAGCAGCTTCATGAATGGCCAGCCGGAGCCCTTCCGCGACTATCTGCGCAGCATCCGCTCGCGCTACTGGCTGCTCGGCTACTGCGTCTCGGCCCTGACCAGCGTCGCCCACCTGGACGCCCGCTGCATGAAGAATACGCCGTCGCGCAAGCTCTACTTCGAAGGCATGCAGAAGCTGCTCCGCCAGTTCGACGTGGCGCTCGACCGCCGCCGCGAACAGAAGGGCGCGTTCTGAGGGTTGTCCCGAGCCTGCCAGTCTGCCCCCTCCCCATCCCTCCCCCGCTAACGCGGGAGAGGGGGCAAGACACTTGGTGACGCGGTTTAGCCATATGACAGCGGCAGTCCCCTCTCCCGCAAAGCGGGGGAGGGTTAGGGAGGGGGCGAGCGCTCATCCACTACAAACACTCCCGCAAGAAAAAAGGCGGCGCCTCGCAGCGCCGCCTTTCTCATTTCCAGTACCGAAGCCTTACGTACCCTGCGGCTCCGGACCCATGCCACCGCTTTCCTGCCCGCTGCTGGGCGGGACGGAGGAGCGGCGTCCGCCGGCGGTCGGGCGCGGCGGCGGAGCGGCGACCGTGTCGCGGTCGTCGTCGCGCAGGATCGGTTCGCCGCGCAGCAGACGGTTGATCTCGTCGCCGCTCAGCGTCTCGTACTCCAGCAGGCCCTTGGCCAAGGTGTGCAGCTGGTCGATGTTCTCGGTCAGGATGGTCCGGGCGCGCTCGTAGCTCTCGTCGACGATGCGGCGGATTTCCTCGTCGACCAGCTGGGCGGTCCGGTCGGACATGTTCTTGTGCTGGGTCACGGAATGGCCCAGGAACACCTCCTGCGTCGGCTCGCCGTACAGCAGCGGGCCGAGCTTGTCGCTCATGCCCCACTCCGTCACCATGCGGCGCGACATCTCGGTCGCCATCTTGATGTCGCCCGAGGCGCCGGTGGTCACCCGCTCCTTGCCGAAGATCAGCTCCTCGGCGATGCGGCCACCCATGGCGACGCACAGATCGGCCAGCAGCTTGGCCTGCGACAGGCTGATGCGGTCGCCTTCCGGCAGGCGCATCACCATGCCCAGCGCACGGCCGCGCGGGATGATGGTGGCCTTGTGGACCGGGTCGCTGTCGGCGCAATGGATGGCACAGATGGCGTGGCCGGCCTCGTGGTAGGCGGTCAGCTTCTTCTCATCCTCGGTCATCACCATGGAGCGGCGTTCCGCACCCATCATGACCTTGTCCTTGGCGGCCTCGAACTCGGCCATGCCGACGACGCGCTTGCCGATGCGGGCCGCCAGCAGCGCCGCCTCGTTGACGAGGTTGGCCAGATCGGCGCCGGAGAAACCGGGGGTGCCGCGGGCGATGACCTTGGCGTCGACGTCCGGCGACAGCGGAACCTTCCGCATATGGACCTTGAGGATCTTCTCGCGGCCCAGCACGTCGGGGTTCGGCACCACGACCTGACGGTCGAAGCGGCCCGGACGCAGCAGCGCCGGATCGAGAACGTCCGGACGGTTGGTCGCGGCGATCAGGATCACGCCCTCGTTCGCCTCGAAGCCGTCCATCTCGACCAGCAGCTGGTTGAGGGTCTGCTCACGCTCGTCGTTGCCACCGCCCAGGCCGGCGCCGCGATGGCGGCCGACCGCGTCGATCTCGTCGATGAAGATGATGCAGGGGGCGTTCTTCTTGCCCTGTTCGAACATGTCGCGGACGCGGGACGCACCCACGCCGACGAACATTTCGACGAAGTCCGAACCGGAGATGGTGAAGAACGGGACATTGGCTTCGCCGGCCACCGCACGGGCGGTCAGCGTCTTGCCCGTACCCGGCGGGCCGACCAGAAGGCAGCCCTTCGGGATCTTGCCGCCCAGCCGCTGGAACTTCTGCGGGTCCTTCAGGAACTCGACGATCTCCGTCAGTTCCTGCTTGGCCTCGTCGATGCCGGCGACGTCGTCGAAGGTCACGCGCCCGACCTTCTCGGTCAGCAGGCGGGCCCGCGACTTGCCGAAGCCCATCGCCTTGCCGCCGCCGGACTGCATCTGGCGCATGAAGAAGATCCAGACGCCGATCAGCAGCAGCATCGGGAACCAGGACAGCAGCACCGAGAACAGCGACGGAACGTTGCTGTCGTCGGGGACCGCGTTGATCCGGACGTTCTTGTTGGTCAGGCGCTCGACCAGCCCCGCTTCGGGCGGGACATAGGTGCTGAAGGAGCGGCCGTCCGAGAAATGGCCGGAAACCTGGTTGCCCTTGATCGTCACGTCGGCGACCTGGCCCCGGTCCACTTCGGCGAGAAGCTCGCTGAACGGAACGGTCGTTTGCGGGCTGCGGGTGGAGGAACTCTGGAACAGGTTGAACAGGGCTACCAGCAGCAGCCCTATGATGATCCAGAGTGCGAGGTTCTTGCCGAAATTGTTCACGTCACACGCCTTTCTGCGAACCCATCGCCATGCGGTGCGCCGACAAGGCCGCACCCCGGACTCCTACGGGCACGTTCCCTGATTAAATAATGCCGCGCCGGTCCGAAACAACCGTAAAAGCTGGTCTTCCCAACAGCGAAATCGGACGGAAGATCGCGCAGTCCGCCGGGGCCTGTCCATCCGCGCAGAACCCGTATGCGCCACCAATCATCGGGATGGCAAGCATTTCCGTTCCCAACCAAAGGCTTGGCAGCGTTTCCCGCACGAGAGCCGGGAGGCCGGACAACCTCGAATGCCCGCTCCGCCCCACCCGTTCGCGCCAGCCTGCGATGCCAAGCGCCCTGACTTCCAAGGGTTGTTCCCACCGGTTCGACAGCCGCAGGTCGAAGCGCCCATCCCACAGGACGCGACCGCCGGGCGACACGAGCCGATGCTCCACCGATGCCGGTTCGCGCGCGACCATGACGGCTCCCCGGTGCAGCCGCACCACGCAGCCGCCCAGCGTCCCGCCCCGCCCCTCGGCCAGAGAGCCGAGCAGACGCGCCAGCGCCTCGTCCCGCAGCGGTCCGGCCCCGCCGACCGCCGCCAGCGCCTGAGCCAGCGCCCGCAGTGCGATCTCCTCCGGCGCGGCGAACAGCGGGGCCGGCGCCAGCGTGATCCAGCCTTCGGGATGGATGACGGCCGCCTGCGCCAGCAAGTCCGCGGTCGCCTGCTCCAGCGCGGCGCGCGCCCGTCCGGCCCGGCGGGCGACCTCGCACAGCCGGTCAGCGTCCAGACCTTCCCCGCCCAGCACATCGCGGGCGGCCCGCAGCCGGGCACGGGCGAAGCGCGGGTTCCGGTTGGAGGGATCCTCGATCCAGTCCAACCCGGCGGCGCGGCAGGTCTCCAGCAGGCGGCCATGGGAAAATCCCAGCAGCGGACGGATCACCCGGACCGCGCCGTCGGCGCGCACCGCGGCCATGCCGGCCAGCCCGTCGGTGCCGGATCCGCGGGCCAGCCGCAACAGCACAGTCTCCGCCTGATCGTCGCGATGATGGGCCAGCGCCAGATGCAGGATGCCGGCCTCGACGCAGGCGTCCGCCAGCAGCCGGTGGCGTGCCTCCCGTGCCGCTGCCTGCAGTCCGGCCACCGGCTTCTCCCCCTCCCAGCGAAGGACGCGGTGAGGAACGCCGAGGCGGGCCATCGCCTGCGCGATGGCCGACGCCTCGTCGGTGGATTCGGCACGCAACCCATGGTCGACGGTGAGCGTCAGCAGGCTGCCGCCCCGCTCTGCGACCCAATGCCGCATCAGCAGGACCAGCGCCAGACTGTCGCCACCACCGGACAGTCCGACCGCCACGGCGGGGGCCGGCTCGAACCCGTCCAGCGCCGCCATCGCGCGGCCGAACTCCGCCGCCGTCACCGGAGCGGAGTCGCCCTGCCCGGCGGTGCCGTCGGCAATCAGGCCGGGCAATTCAGACGCTTGCGCTCCGTATCGGCGCGGCGCTTGACGTTGGCCGAGGCTTCGGGAAACTTGGTCAACAGCTGGTTGAAGGCGGTGCAGGCATCCGACTTGCGGTTCATCTCCTGCAGCGTCATGCCCAGCTTCAGCAGGCTGTCGGGGGCCTTGGGATTGGTCCTGTACTTGGACAGCACCTCGCCGAACGCCTGGGCCGCATCCGGATATTTCTTGCGGACGTAATAGCTCTCGCCGAGCCAATACTGCGCGTTGCCGGCATAGGCATGGCTCTTGTTCTTGACGATGAACTCCTGAAGCGCCTTTTCCGCCCGGTCATAGTCGGAATTGCGCAGCAGCTCGAAGGCCTGCTCATACTGCTTTTCCGGCGACAACCCGGCGGTGGAGGGCGGGTTGGCGGCGGCGGTCTGCGCCGGCTTGTCGGCGGACTTCCTGTCGTCGGTCTTGGCGGCGGCCTTCGGCGGCGCGGAGTCGGACATCGCACCGCCCATGGCGCCACCCATGGCGCTGCCGCCCTTCTCCAGATCCTTCAGGCGGAAATCGATGTCGGCGTTGACCTTCTCCAGACGGTCGCGCAGCTGCGTGATCTGATAGGTCGATTCCTCGTACTTGCCGGTCAGCTCCTGCATCGAGCGCTCCAGGTTCTGCAACCGGATCTCGAAATCCGCCGCGACGGAGGGCGACAGCTGCGCCACCTCCACCGGCCCGCCAAGCGCCGCGACCTGCGTTTCCAGCGAGTGCAGCCGCTCGATCTGCCCCTTCGACTGGGCCAGTGCGGGACTTGCCGCGAGCATGCCACCCAGCAGAAGGGCGGCGACGGGACGGATGTGGGTCATGCGCGTGGGATCCTGAGGAGATCTGAGGCCGGAGGGCGGAAGCACCCCCGGCGACCATGGCAAACGAAAAAGGCGACGCAATGGCCGCTGTTTAGCAGAAGTTTCGCAGCGGCGCAAAGAACCGCCGTCGTCCTATGCCCCAGCCGGAACGTGCCGCCGCCAAAAGAAAAGGCGCCGCACCGGTTGCCCGGCGGCGGCGCCTTGCCTTCAATCCCCGTCAGACGGGGACCGGCGTCATCAGTTGACGACGGTCACGCCACGGCGGTTCTGCGACCAGGCGGCCTCGTTCGAGCCAACAACCGCCGGACGCTCCTTGCCGTAGGACACGACATTGACGCGGTTGGCGGTGATGCCCTTGGCGGCCAGGTAGTTCTTCACCGAGTTGGCGCGGCGCTCACCCAGGGCCAGGTTGTACTCGCGGGTGCCGCGCTCGTCGGCATGGCCCTCGACGGTGACGGTGACCGAGCCGTAGGTCTGCAGCCACTTGGCCTGGCGGTCCAGGGTGGCGCGGGCTTCCGGCGACAGGTCGTAGCGGTCCAGGCCGAAGAAGACGCGGTCGCCGACGTTGACGACGAAATCTTCCGCCGAGCCCGGACGGACCGACGACTGCTGGGCACCGGTGTTCGCGCCGTTGGCGGCGTCGTTCGGAGTGGATTCGCAAGCGGCGAGCAGAGCGACCGCGGCGAGGGCGAGGAACTTCATACGCATGTTCAGGGACCCCTTGAACGAAACTTGTTGATTGACCGGATAATAGTCTCCGCGAGAGCCGCTTCTTTCCGCCAAGCCCCGACGAAAAGACAACATCCGGCCTAAGTCTTGAGCATTGCTCTCGCGTGGCCGCAAAATAGGGCTACTCCACTAGGGAATCAAGGGCGACCATGCGGGGTCCGATGCATCGACCGGGCTGCTGACGCGGCGCTCGTTGGCGCCGGTGATGTCGATGCTGTACAGCTTGGCATTGCGCCCGCGGCCGTCGCCCGACGGCAAGTCCTTGAAGAACATGAGAACACGGCCGTTCGGCGCCCAGGTCGGACCTTCGACATGGAAGGCTTCGGTCAGGATTCGTTCCCCCGTCCCATCCGGACGGATTACGCCGATTGCAAAGCTGCTACCACGCTGGCGCGTGAATGCGATCAGGTCGCCGCGCGGCGACCACACCGGCGTGCCGTAGCGGCCTTCGCCGAAGGTCAGCCGCTTCACGCCGGACCCGTCGGCGCTCATGGTGTAGAGCTGCTGGGTGCCGCCGCGGTCCGATTCGAAGACGATCCGCTGCCCGTCCGGCGAATAGCTGGGACCGGTATCGATGCCCGGCGCGTCGGTCAGCTGGGTCTGGCGGCGGGTGCGCAGGTCCAGCGTATAGATGTCGGTGTTGCCGTTCTGGGCCATCGACATGATGACCTTGTTGCCGTCCGGCGAGAAGCGCGGGGCGAAGGTCATGCCGGGGAAGTCGCCCAGGACCTCCTGGCGGCCGGTGTCGATGTTGAACAGGTACACGCGCGGCTTCTTGTTGAAGTACGACATGTACGTGATTTCCTGGGACGTCGGCGAGAAGCGCGGCGTCAGGACGAGCGTCTGCCCGTCGGTCAGGAACTGATGGTTGGCGCTGTCCTGGTCCATGATGGCCAGCTGCTTCTTGCGCGCGTTCGCCGGGCCAGATTCGGCGACATAGACGATGCGCGTGTCGAAATAGCCGTCCTCGCCGGTCAGTCGCTTGTAGATGGCGTCGGCGACGATGTGGGCGATGCGGCGCCATTCCTGCGGCGAGGCGCTGTAGCTCAGCCCCTGCATGTACTGGCCGGCGGCAACGTCCCACAGGCGGAAATCGACCTTCATGCGGCCGTCGGCGCCCGTCGTGGTGTTGCCGGCGACCAGCGCCTGGGCACCCAGCGCCTTCCAGTCCTGGTAGCGCGGCTCGCCGGTCCTCAGTTGGTCCGGCGTCTGGAGGAAGCCACGCGGGTCCAGCGGCTTGAACAGGCCGGAGCGCTCCAGGTCGTCGGAGATGACCTTGGAGATGTCGGCGCCCATCTGCGCATCGCGCCCGCCCGCACCGGCAAAGCTGGTGATCGCGATGGGCAGCGGTTCGGACACGCCCCGCGTGATGTCGATGCGCAACTCGGCGCGCGCCTCCTGCGGAGCGGCAACGCCGAGGGAGAGGAGAAGCGCGCCGGTGGCCCCGGCCAGCTTCAACAGAAGCCTCGTCTTCGTCGTCATGGTCAGAACATGTCCCTCGGGTCGAAATTGAACACGATGTAGCGCCAGCTTTCATAAGTGTCAGCCGTGAACTCGCTGGAAAGCAACTCCAGCGGGCTCGACCGCTTGACCGCGCGCACGGCGGCGTCCGCCGACGCGCGGAAGGCGGCGTCGCTCATGTAGCGCGACCGGTACTTGTCGTCGATCCAGGCGCGGACCACGCTGTGGTCGCGGCCGACCTCCACATGGATCTCGATCTGCATCGACGCGGCGTCCTTGCGGCCGCTGTCGAAGTTCCAGTTCTTGCTGAGCTGCCCGCGGATGGCGTCCAGCGCACGGCCCGACGGCTTGAACGGCCTGTCGGGTCCGTTCGTCGCCTTCGCCGCCCCGGCAGGAGCCGCCGAGGCGGTCTTCTGGCTGGGCTTGGCGTCGCTGTTGGCGCTGGCCGATGCCTTGCCGTCAGCCTTCGGGCTGTCCGACGGCTTGATCTTCCCGACGTTCGACAGCAGGTCGGACAGCGGGTCGGTCTTGGCCGACGGTTTCTCCGGCTGCTTGGCGGGAGCCTCCGTCTTCTTCGGCTCGGCTTTCACAACCTCCTTCGGCGGCTCCTTGTGCGGCTCCGGCTTTTTCGGCTCGACCTTCGGCGGCTCCGGCTTGGGCGGTTCCGGCTTCGGGGGTTCGGGCTTCTTCGGTTCCGGCTTGGGAGGCTCGGGCTTGGGCGGCTCGGGCTTGGGCGGCTCCGGTTTCGGAGGCTCAGGCTTCGGCGGCTCCGGCGGCTTGGGAGTCGGTGACGGCGCCGGATCCGGGGGCGGCGGCGGAGGGGGTGGCGGAGGGGGTGGCGGCGTCGGGGCCGGCTTGGGCGGCGGCGTGGGCTCGCGCGGGGGGGGCGGCACCTGGGCGACCTTCGGCGGCTCCGGCGTCTTCGTCGGCGGCGGAGGCGGCGGTGGCGGTTCGTCCTCCTCGTCCGGCGGCTCGGGAGCCGGCGGGGCGGGCTTCGCTTCCGGCACGGGCGGTCGGGCCGCAGCGCTGGCGGCCGGCTTCGGCTCGCCCTTCTCGACGCGGGCGGCTTCGGTGATCTCGCCGACGTCGACGATCTCGATCGGGATCGAGGAGGCGATTTCGAGCTTGCGATCGCTGGGCGGCATGCCGAGCACCATCAGCGCGACCAGCGCGACGTGCAGCACCGCCGATGCGATCAGGGGCTTGCGCATGGGAGTTCCGCCCGCCTCAATGCGCCGGCTTGGGTGCGCCGACCCGCGTGCTGGTCGCGGTCGCACCGTTCGGCATCTCGGCGACCAGTCCGACCTTCTTGAAGCCGGCGGCGCTCATGGTGCCCATCACCTCCAGCATCTTGCCATAGGCGATCTTGGCATCGCCGCGAACCAGGATGCGGGCCTCCGGGTTGTTGTTGGTCACGGCGATCAGCAGCGGCACCATGTTGGTCAGTTCGACCGGCGTCTCCTGCACGAAGACGCGGCCGTCGGTCTGCACCGTGACGAACAGCGGATCCTTCTGCTGCTCCAGCGGAGCGGCATTGGTCTTGGGCAGGTCGACCGGCACGCCGACGGTCAGCATCGGGGCGGCCACCATGAAGACGATCAGCAGGACCAGCATGACGTCGATGAAGGGCGTCATGTTGATCTCGGCCATCGCGCGATAGCCCCGGCGCTTGCCGCGCCCGTGGGATTTGCCTGCGAGTTGTCCGGCCATGGTTCAGGCGGCTCCCCGCTCCTCGAGGTGGCGCGACAGGATCGCCGAGAACTCGCCCGAGAAGGTGTCCAGCCGGTCGGCGTAGCGGCCGAGATCGGTGGAGAACTTGTTGTAGGAGAGCACCGCCGGGATGGCGGCCAGCAGGCCCATGGCGGTGGCGAACAGTGCCTCGGCGATGCCGGGCGCCACCACGGCGAGGCTGGTGTTGCCCGAACCGGCGATGGAGGTGAAGGAGTTCATGATGCCCCACACCGTGCCGAACAGGCCGATGAAGGGAGCGGTGGAGCCGACCGAAGCCAGGAAGGTCATGTAGCGTTCGGCCCGCGCCATCTCGCGGCCGATGGTCACAGCCATCACCCGCTCCACCCGCTGCTGCAGCGAGCCCTTCATGGTTCCGGCGATGCCGCGATCGGCGGCGTGGCGCCACTCGCGCATGCCGGCGGCGAAGGTCGCGGCCATCGGGTCGGCCGGCGCTTGGCCGATGCGGTCATAGAGCGCATCCAGCGAGCCGCCGGACCAGAACGCCTCCTCGAAGGCGTCGGCCTGGGCGTTCAGGCGGCGGATGCGCATCAGCTTCTCGATGATGATCGCCCAGCACCAGACCGAGGCGACGATGAGCATCAGCATCACGATCTTGACGACCGCATCGGCCTGCCAGAACAGGCCGAGCATGGTGATCTCATGTGCCGTCGTGGCGGCGGCGTTGCCGGCCAGTTGGGCGGTTTGCAGGGCGTCCATCGCAGTCAGTCTCGCGTTTGCGCTGTTGGCACGGGGAGGTGGAAGAGAAATCAGAAGATCAGGGTGGCGAAGAGGCGCTTTGCCTTGCGTACAGCGTCTCCATCGCCGCTTTCACCGGGTCCGGCAGGCGCACGGCCCGCCCGGCCCGGTTGATCGTCACCAGCTGCAGGTCGGCGCGCGCCAGCACGCGACCGTCGCGGCGGATGACTTGTGCAACTGCGAAGGAGGCACCGCGGATATCGACGATTCGGGTTTCCACTTCAAGCGTGTCCTCCAGCTTGGCAGGCGCGTCAAAATCGATGGTCAGGCGCCGTACCGCAAATGACACACCTGTGACATCGCCCGAGCCCTCGGCCATCTCTTTCTGACGGAAGCCCATCAGATAGAGCATTTCCGTGCGCGCCCGCTCCGCGAATCGCAGGTAATTGGCGTGGTAGACAATGCCGCCGGCGTCGGTGTCCTCGTAATAGACCCGCAGCGGATAGCGGTGGGTGCCGTCCTCCGCGAACCAGCCGGAGAGTGCGGGAGCGTCACTCATCGCCGTCCTCGTCCGTCGGGTCGGGAACCCGGTCCAGCAGGTCGAGCTGCCGGAGCGGCGCGTTCGGCGGGTTGAGGCCGAGATAACGGAAACCCTGGTCGGTCAGCATGCGCCCGCGCGGGGTGCGCTGCAGGAAGCCCTGCTGGATCAGGTAGGGTTCGACCACCTCCTCCAGCACGTCGCGCTGCTCTCCCAGCGCCGCCCCCAGCGTCTCCACGCCGACCGGCCCGCCGCCGTAATTGTTGGCGACAAGCCCGAGATAGCGGCGGTCCATGCTGTCGAGTCCCAGCCGGTCGACCTCCAGCCGGGTCAATGCTGCATCGGCGACGCGCTTGTCGACCTCCTCGACGCCGGCGACTGCGGCGAAATCACGCACCCGGCGCAGCAGCCGGCCCGAGACTCGCGGCGTCCCGCGCGACCGGTTGGCGATCTCGCGCGCGCCCTCGGGCGTGATGCCCATGCCGAGCACCCCGGCGGCGCGGCGCACGATCAGCTCCAGCTCGTCCGGCTCATAGAACTGCAGGCGCACGGGAATGCCGAAGCGTTCGCGCAGGGGCCGCGTGATCAGGCCGCTGCGCGTCGTGGCGCCGACAAGGGTGAAGGGCGGCAGGTCGATCCGGATGGACCGCGCCGACGGGCCTTCGCCGATGATGAGGTCGAGCTGGAAATCCTCCATGGCGGGATAGAGCACCTCTTCCACGGCGGGATTAAGGCGATGAATCTCGTCGATGAAGAGGACGTCGTGCGGCTGCAGGTTGGTCAGCAGCGCCGCCAGATCGCCGGCCCGCGCGATGACCGGCCCGGAGGTTGCGCGGAACCCCACCCCAAGCTCGCGCGCGACGATCTGCGCCAGCGTGGTCTTGCCCAGCCCCGGCGGGCCGAACAACAGCACATGGTCCAGCGCCTCGTTGCGGGATCGCGCGGCCTGAATGAAGATCGACAGGTTCTCGCGCGCCTGGCGCTGACCGATGAACTCGGCGAGCGACAGCGGACGGATCGACGCCTCGCCCGAATCGCCGTGGCCCTGACCCGGCTGGACCAGACGATCAGAATTGGGGTCGCTCATTGGCTCAGTTCCTTGAGGCCCTGGCGGATCAGATCGGACACGCCGGCGTCATCGCCCAGCACCCGCCCGGCGGCGACGACCGCGCCGAAGGCCTCCGACCGGCCATAGCCGAGATTGACCAGCGCCGACACCGCATCGGCCAGCGCCGGGCTGGCACCGGGAACGGCGGCAGGCGCACCCTTGCCGGCCGGCGCGCCCGCGCTGGCGGCGGGACCGAGCGCCAGATTGCCGACCTTGTCCTTCAGTTCGTTGAGGATGCGCGCCGCCACCTTCGGCCCGACGCCGTCGGCGCGCACCAGCGCGGTCTTGTCCTGCGACGCGATGGCGCGGGTCAGTTGGTCGGGGTCGAGCACGCCCAGGATCGACAGCGCCAGCCGGGCGCCGACGCCCTGGATGGTGGTCAGCAGCTTGAACCACTCCCGCTCGGCCTGATCGCCGAAGCCGTGCAGGACGATGCGTTCCTCGCGGATGAAGGTCTCGACCACCAGCGACACGCGCTCTCCCGTCACCATGCGCGACAGCGTGCGGTTGGAGCAGGACAGCAGGTAACCGACGCCGTTCACGTCGAGCACGACCCAGTCGGTGCCGGTGGAATCGACGATGCCGGTCAGCTTGGCGATCATGGGAACTCCCGGCCCGAGGGCTGGCTGCGAAGAATGGGGGTCTCTTCGAGACGCGCGCGGATGGTTTCCAGCACGGCGTCAAGGTTGTCGATCACGTCGGTGTTCCAGAAGCGCAGGATGCGGAAGCCGGCCTGCTCCAGCATGCGCGACCGCCTCTCGTCATGGGCGGCGCGCTGCTCGGCATGCTGGCCGCCGTCCAGTTCGACGATCAGGCGATGGTCATGGGCGACGAAGTCAGCGACGAAGCCGAGGATGGGTTCCTGCCGCCGGAATTTCGCGCCGAGCTGGGCATTGCGCAGCTTCTGCCAGACGATCTTTTCCACATCCGTGGCGTTCATCCGCAGGTCGCGCGCGCGTCCCGTTGTGTATTCAGTGGGCTTCGCTTTCGCAACCCGCGCCATATCCCCCACTTCCCCCAGGGGACTATCCCCCTCTCCCCCCCGGGGAGAGGGTCGGGGTGAGGGGGAAGCGTTGCGTGGAGTCTTGGGAGAGGCGCGCCGCGCGTCCCCCTCACCCTGCCCTCTCCCCGGGGGGGAGAGGGTTTGTCGCGGCGCTTCGGCGTTCTTCCGCCACATCGTCCAGCTTGCGCGGTGGTGCGCGTGGCAGATCGCCACGGCCAGCGCATCGGCGGCGTCCGGCGAGCCGATCTCGCAGCCGGGCAGCAGCAGGCGCACCATTGTCTGGACCTGCGCCTTCTCGGCGCGGCCCTGGCCGACGACCGCCTTCTTCACCATGTTGTTGGCGTATTCCGCCACCGCCAGCCCGGCCTGGGCCGGCACCAGCAGCGCCACGGCGCGGGCCTGACCCAGCTTGAGCGTCGAGACCGCGTTGCTGTTGACGAAGGTCTCCTCCACCGCCGCCTCGTCGGGGCGGTAGCGCTCCACCACCGCCGACAGGGCGTCGTGGAGCTGCAAAAGCCGCTCGGCCAGCGGACAGGAGTCGTCGGAATGCACCGCGCCGTCGGCGACGTGGCTCAGACGGTTGCCCGCCACGTCGATGATGCCCCAGCCGGTGTGGCGCAGACCGGGGTCGATCCCCAGCAGCCGCACCGGCGAAGGCATCGCCGCATCAGTTCGTCCTGCCCGCGCAAACACGGCACCCGCTCTCCGCCTGCAAGACCCGCGTCGATGTTACGCGGTCAGCTTCTGCATCAGCTCGTCGGAGATGTCGAAGTTGCCTTCGACCACCTGGACGTCGTCGTTGTCCTCCAGCACGTCCAGCAGCTTCAGCAGGCTGGCGGCGGCATCCTCGCTCGGTGCGACGGTGTTCAGCGGACGCCAGGTCAGGCGCGCGCTTTCCGCCCCGCCGAACTTGGCCTCCAGCGCATCGCGCACGGCGCCGAAATTCTCGACCGTGCTGGTCACCTCATGGCCGTTCTCGTCGGATTCGACATTGTCGGCACCGGCTTCCAGCGCCACCTCGAACATGGCATCGGCATCCGCCGCGGCCGCCGGGTAGAAGATCGCGCCGACGCGGTTGAACATGAAGCTGACCGAGTTGGTCTCGCCCAGGCTGCCGCCGTACTTGGTGAAGCTGGAGCGCACTTCCGCGGCGGTGCGGTTGCGGTTGTCGGTCAGCGCCTCGACGATGAGCGCGACACCGCCGGGGCCATAGCCCTCGTACCGCACCTCCTCGTAGTTCGCGTCGTCGCCGCCGCCGGGCGTGCCCTGCTTGATGGCGCGGTCGATGCGGTCGCGCGGCATGTTCTGGACGCGGGCGGCCAGGATGGCGGCGCGCAGACGCGGGTTGGCCGCCGGGTCCGGCAGGCCGCTCTTGGCGGCCACGGTGATTTCGCGGGCGAGCTTGTTGAAGATCTTGGACCGCTTGGCGTCCTGCGCGCCCTTGCGGTGCATGATGTTCTTGAACTGGGAATGACCGGCCATGGGTCGAACGAGCCTCGAAACGGAAAATGGTCAATCGGGCGGGGTGAGCGCACGACACATGTAACAGGTCTGCCGCCCCACCGCACCTTTTCGGCGCGGGAGACGACACCCACGGGATTAGAAAGTCAATATGGCGAGATTGCGGCGCGGCCGGGGTCGAGCCGTGAACGCCCTACTGCATCCGTTCCGGCAAGGTCTGGCTCAGGCGCCCGCCGATGCGCAACGGCTCGATACGCACGGCCAGCCCGGTGCGGTCGTCGGTCTCGACATAGCAGCCGCAGACGGTGCCCTCCCCTTCCGCCGGGGACAGCCGCTCGGTGGGCAGCTTCCGCACCATCTTGGCCAGCGCCACCTCCTTCTTCATGCCGATGGCGCTGTCGTAGTCGCCGCACATACCGGCATCGGACTGGTAGGCGGTGCCCTTCGGCAGCACCATGTGGTCGGCGGTCGGCACATGGCTGTGGGTCCCCACCACCAGCGAGGCGCGGCCGTCGCAGAAATGGCCCATGATCATCTTCTCGCTGGTTGCCTCGCCATGCATGTCGATCAGCACGGCATCGACGCCCCCCGGCCCCAGGCGATGCGCCTTCAGCACCCGATCGACCGCGGCGAACGGATCGTCCATCGGTTCCATGAACAGGCGCAGCAGCACGTTCACCACCAGCACCTTGCGCCCGCCGCGCGCCTGGAGCAGCACATGGCCGCGGCCCGGCGTGCCCTCCGGGTAGTTCACCGGGCGGACGATGCGCGGCTGCTGCTCGATGGTGGAGACCAGTTCCTTCTGGTCCCAGCTATGGTTGCCCAGCGTCACCACGTCGATGCCGGCCTCGAAGAACTCCTCGGCGATCTTGACGGTAACGCCATAGCCGCCGGCGGCATTCTCGCCGTTCACCACGGTCAGGTCGGGGTCCAGCTTCTCGCGCAGCATCGGCATGTGCGCCAGCACCGCCTCGCGCCCGGCCCGGCCCACCACATCGCCGAAGAACAGAATCCGCATCGCCCCAACCTTCCCGGTAATCTCACTTGTGAATGCGGAGCGTTTCCCGCTCCGTCACGATCCAATCCAGCCGCTCGTCGTGGCGGTCGACCGGCACCGCCGGCATCTCCTGCACCGCGAAGGCGATGCCCACCGCCAGAACCGCCCCACCCGCCCGCAGCCTGTCCAGCGTCCGGTCGTAATAGCCGGCGCCATAGCCCAGACGGTGCCCGTTGCGGTCATAGGCCAGCATCGGCACCAGCAGAAGCGACGGGCGCAGCACCGCGCGCCCGTCGGCCGGCTCCCTGATGCCATAGCGGCCAACGGCCATCGGCGCTTCCGGATCCCAGTCGCGAAAGACCAGCGCGGTGCCGCGCGGTCCCGAAACCGGCAGGGAAACCGGATGCCCTGACTGTTTAAGATGAAGCAAAGCCGGCCGGGCGTCGAGTTCGGAGCCGAGCGGCCAATACCCGCCGACGGCCCCCTGCGGCAGATGCCCGTCCGCCGCCAGTTCGGCGATGCGGCGGCACACGGCGGCGGATGCGGTGGGACGGTCGGAGTCGGCAACGGCGTCGCGCCGGACGCGCGCCTCGCGTCGGGCGGCGTCCTTGGCTTGCGGATCGGTCATCGCGGACTGCACACAAGGGGGAGAAAGAGGGCGCCCCGGGAAGAAGGGTGACCCTGGGAAAGAGGGGTGGAAGGTGCCGCCTCGGCCGGTGGCCATGTGCCTATCCTCCATGGCCTGCATGAGCAGGTGGGCGCCGTGTACCCGGCCCGATGGGCCGGACAGGGACAGCTCCCTAGAGATCAAGGTTATCGGCCCTGGGGATTATTGCAGCCTGTCGAACCAGGCAGCGGTCCTTCCGAAACCCAATCTAGGCGCGCTCGAGCCGCGCGGCAACCTCTTCGATGCGTTTTGCGACACGATCGAGTTCGCCGACCACCGCGCCTTCATCGATGGCGGGCGCAATTCCCTTGCCGGACATCACATCCTGCAGTTCATCGGCCAGCACCAGGCAGGTCATCAGCATCATCTGCGCCTCCGACCCGCTGCGGCCGCCACCGGTCAGCCGGCGCAGCCGGTCGTCCACATAGGCGGCCAGTTCGCGCAGCCGCGGCTCCTGTCCATCCTCGCACAGCATGCGGTAGAGGCGGCCGTTCACCTCGATGTCGACCTGGGGCATGACGTCAGCTCTCCAACACATGTTGCAGGCGGGCGATGGCGACCTCCAACCGCTGGGACACTGCCTCCGCCGTTGCCTGGGCGGTCGCCCGCTCCGCCCGCGCCGTCTCCAGCGCCTGCGCCATTTCCTGCTCGCGCCGGCCGACCCGTTCCTCACGGGCGGCGGCGGCATGGTCCAGACGCTCCACGGCCCGGCCGAGGCGGTCGATTGCGGCTTTCAGAGTGTCCATGGGCAAAGACGGCCCTTGATCTGCCATGACGATGCGCCGGATCGTCGCCGACCGGTCCAGCTAGAGTTGGGCAGCCGGCGGCGCTGCGTCAACCGTCATTCGCCGCGGCGGGGCCGGACGGGACGCCGCGGCCCGCCGGCGGCCGGACAGGTTCAGACCAGCCCACCCTCGATTTCGAGCGCTTCCCCGCCCTCATGCAGGTCTTCCATGTCCGCCACAGCCTCGCCGACGACGGTGCGCCGGGAATCCTTCCTGTGCAGCAGGTTGCCGAGTTCCTCAATCTCGATCACCTCGAAGACGGCACCGCCGAAGACGAGGCCGCGGATAACCCAGGCCAATACGGAATCCTCCTGTTTCCGTCGCGGCGTGTTGGCGACCAGGACCGTGTCCGGGCTGTCCACGGGCATCGGGTTGACGCCCCCCGGCCCATAGAAGCCCTTGGCATGCAGCGCGTGGACCGACTCGTCGGCGACCAGCCCATAGACCGGTCCGGGGGCTTCGTTCACCAGGACGGACGGTGTTCCGGCGGCAGATCGTATAGACCGCCGACCGTTCGGGCTGAGCGCCGAAAGGGCTTCAACGACCCGCCGGCAAGGCGATAAATTGTTTTGATATTCATATCTTCTCGCAATCGCTCGGGCGGCCGAAACAATTCTTCTCACTTTGGTTGATTGCTTCACGGATTTTTCGCCGCATCGGTGCATGCCCGGCCTCGCGCATGCCATCCCATCGCACCTTCCCAGCCATGCCCGCGCCTATCCCATTCCCATGTTGACCTGCGGACGACGGTTCTGCATGGTGCGCCCGTTTCGCGGCGCCTCTTCCGGCGACCGCGCCACACCCGTTGACTTGGCATCGTCGCCGACGCCGCAACCGCGCCCGACCCCGCAGGAAACGCCAGATGTCCGCTGCCTCCGCCCAGCCCTCCCTCCACACGATGGCCAGCGCGATCCGCGCGCTCTCCATGGACGCGGTCGAGGCCGCGAAGTCCGGCCACCCGGGCATGCCGATGGGCATGGCCGACGTCGCCACGGTCCTGTTCACGCAGTTCCTGAAGTTCGATCCGAAGAACCCGACCTGGCCCGACCGCGACCGCTTCGTGCTGTCGGCCGGCCACGGCTCGATGCTGCTCTACTCGCTGGCCTATCTGACCGGCTACGAGCGGATGACCATCGACCAGATCAAGCGCTTCCGCCAGCTGCACAGCCTGACCCCCGGCCACCCGGAGGTCGACCCCAGCCTCGGCATCGAGATGACCACCGGCCCGCTGGGCCAGGGCGTCTCCACCGCCGTCGGCATGGCGCTGGCGGAGCGGATCACGAACGCCCGCTTCGGTGACGAGCTGATCGACCATTACACCTACGTCATCGCGTCGGACGGCGACCTGATGGAGGGCGTCAGCCACGAGGCCTGCTCGCTGGCCGGCCATCTCGGGCTGAACCGCCTGATCGTGCTGTGGGACGACAACCACATCTCGATCGACGGCACGACCGACCTCAGCTTCACCGACGACACCCAGGCGCGCTTCCGCTCCTACGGCTGGAACACCATCGCCGTCGACGGCCACGACACCGACGCCGTGTCGAAGGCCATCGCCCAGGCCCGCACCTCCACCGACAAGCCGACGCTGATCGCCTGCCGCACCATCATCGGCAAGGGCGCGCCGAACAAGGCCAACAGCCACGCCTGCCACGGTTCGCCGCTGGGCGCCGACGAGATCGCCGCGACCCGCGCCGCCATCGGCTGGACCCATGAGCCCTTCGTCGTTCCCGACGACGTGCTGTCCGCCTGGCGCGCCGCCGGCACCCGCAGCGCCGACGCCTACTCCGCCTGGAGCAGCCGCCGCGCCACCCTGAGCGCCGAGGCCGGCAAGGCCTTCGACGAGGCCTTCGGCCATGGCGTGCCGAGCGCGCTGGCCGACACCGTCGTCGCCTTCAAGCAGAAGATCAGCGCCGAGAAGCCGAGCTGGGCGACCCGCGTCGCCTCCGGCAACACGCTGGAAGTGCTGGTGCCGGCGATTCCGGAGATGGTCGGCGGCTCCGCCGACCTGACCCCGTCGAACAACACCAAGGTCAAGAACACCGCCGACGTGAAGGGCAAGGGCGAGTTCGCCGGCCGCTACGTCCGCTACGGCGTGCGCGAGCACGGCATGGCGACGCTGATGAACGGCATGACGCTGCATGGCGGCATCATCCCCTACGGCGGCACCTTCATGCAGTTCGCCGACTATTGCCGTCCGGCGATCCGTCTGGCCGCGCTGATGAAGCAGCGCACCGTCTTCGTGATGACCCACGATTCCATCGGTCTCGGCGAGGACGGCCCGACCCACCAGCCGGTCGAGCATCTGGCGGCGCTGCGCGCCATCCCGAACCTGCTGGTCCTGCGCCCGGCCGACGCGGTCGAGACCGCCGAATGCTGGCAGATCGCGCTGGAGGCCACCGGCTCCCCGTCGGTGCTGGCGCTGACCCGCCAGAACGTCCCCACCCTGCGCACCGAGCACACGGCGGAAAACCTGTCGGCCCGCGGCGCCTACGTGATCGTCGAGGCCGAGGGCGAGCGCAAGGCGACAATCCTCGCCACCGGTTCGGAAGTGTCGCTGGCGGTTGAGGCCCGCAAGGTCCTGCAGGCCCAGGGCATCGGCACCGCCGTTGTGTCTATGCCGAGTTGGGAACTGTTCGAGCGCCAGGACGACGCTTACAAGGCTTCCGTGCTCGGCACCGGCGTGCGCGTCGGCGTCGAGGCGGCGATCCGTCTGGGCTGGGACCGCTGGCTGGGCGACAAGGGCGCCTTCGTCGGCATGTCCGGCTTCGGCGAATCGGCCCCCTACCAGGAACTGTACAAGCACTTCGGCATCACCGCCGAAGCGGTCGTGGACGCCGTCAAGGCGCGCCTGTAAGGCGCGCGTCTCTGAGAGAAGCCGAAGGGGCGTCCAGCAGAATTCGGGCGCCCCAATATCCAACTGGAGGAAGTCATGGCTGTACGGGTAGCGATCAACGGTTTTGGCCGCATCGGCCGTCTGGTTCTGCGCGCCATCTACGAGAGCGGCCGCAAGGACGTCGAGGTCGTGGCGATCAACGACCTCGCCGATCTGAAGGCCAACGCTCACCTGCTGAAGTATGACAGCGTCCACGGCCGCTTCCCCGGCACCATCGAGACCGGCGAGGGCGTGCTGATCGTCAACGGCCACTCCATCAAGGTCGTTCAGGAGCGTGACCCGGCCAAGCTGCCGTGGAAGGATCTCGGCATCGAGATCGCCATGGAATGCTCGGGCATCTTCACCAAGCGCGCCGACGCCGCCAAGCATCTGGAAGCCGGTGCGCAGAAGGTGCTGATCTCGGCCCCGGCGACCGACGAGGACATCACCGTCGTCTACGGCGTCAACCACGACAAGCTGACCGCCGAACACAAGATCGTCTCCAACGCCTCCTGCACCACCAACTGCCTGGCCCCGGTCGCGCATGTCCTCCACAATCTGGTGGGCATCGAGAAGGGCTTCATGACCACGATCCACTCCTACACGGGTGACCAGCGGATCGTCGACACCAACCACAAGGACCTGCACCGCGCCCGCGCCGCGGCCCTGAACATGATCCCGACCTCGACCGGCGCGGCCAAGGCGGTCGGCAAGGTTCTGCCGGAGCTGAAGGGCAAGCTGGACGGCACCGCGATGCGCGTGCCCACCCCGAACGTGTCGGTCGTCGACTTCAAGTTCACCGCCGGCCGCGCCACCTCGGTCGAAGAGATCACCAAGGCGATCTCCGACGCCGCCAACGGCCCGCTGAAGGGCGTGCTGGGCGCCTACACCGAGGAGTTGGTTTCGACCGACTTCAACCATGATCCGCACAGCTCGATCTTCGCGCTGAACGAGACCAAGGTCATCGACGGCAACTTCGTCCGCATCATGACCTGGTACGACAACGAGTGGGGCTTCTCCAACCGCATGAGCGACACCGCAGTCGCCATGGCGAACGCCAAGTAAGCCCTGCATCGGCAGGAAAAGGGCGCCTTCCCACGGGAAGGCGCCCTTTTTTATGCGAAGCGGCCGGAATTTTGCGGCTCCTCAGCCAGCCTTCACCTTCGCCACCCCGGCAGCCCGGCCCAGGCATTCGGCAATCCAGGCCGACAGGCTCTTGCCCTCGCGGGCGGCACAATCGGCGACGGCCCGGTGCAGGATGGGGTTGACGCGGATGGAGAGCCGGCCGGAGAAAGGCTGCTCCCCGTCCCCGCCCATGTCGCAGGACAGGTCGAGATAATCGTCCACCGCGCGGCGAAAAGACTCGCGCAGCTCGTCCACAGAGCGGCCTGTGAAGGTGATGCCGTCGTGGGTGTTGATGACCTCGCCAACGAAGACGCCCGCGTCATTGTCGAAGTCGATCTGGGCCTTGTAACCCTTGTATTCCATCATCGCGGCATTCCCGAGGGATCGATTCCCATGAAACGGACCCCGGCGCGCTGGCACCCTGTCCCCAGAGATTGGGTCCGATGCGACCAACCATACTCCGGGACCGCGATCACAGGGTTTGACCTGCCTCAATTCTCTCAACCGCAGGATCGCGCCCCCCGGATCTCCGATTCACCCGTTCCGGCCGCAACCGGCCACGGCTAACATGCGCCGCCCTTTCCCGCTGCCGCGATGTGCCTGGACCTGCCGATGACCGCCTCTCCGCAATGCCGGCCCATCCTGATCCGCGGGCTGGACGACGCCCTGGCAGCCGCAGCCGCCGTCGGCTCGACCGGAATGCCGCTCGTGCTGATGGCTCCGCCTGCGGCCGGCGCCCTGTGGCTGAATGGGGTGGTGGAACGGGTCCGCAAGGCCCATCCGGAGCTGGAGGTCACCGGCCTGCTCGATTGCGGCGACCGCGCCGGAGAGGCGCAGGCGGCGCTGGCGTCCGGCTCGAGGCTGGTCCTGTTCACCGGCAGACCCGACATGGCGGACCGATTGGCTGCAATCGCCGTTGCCCGCGGCGGGGTGCTGCTGACCAAATGCCCGGCAATTCTCGACCTTGGCGCCGTCACAGCCGCTGAAGGACGGGGGCTGCACCGCACCGCCGTGCTGGAGGCCCTATGCCGCGACTGGCTGGCACGCGAGCAGGGTTAAGCCGGGACTACCGCTTTTTCGCACAGCCTCGCCGCGCAAAGGTGGTGTAACGTCACGTAAGGATATCTTTGTGACACAGCACCCTCCCTCCGATGCCGGATGACTTGCCCATGAGCATCACCTCGCTGACCACGCCGGCCCCGGCGATCGCGCAACCTCGCCATCCGGGGCACGCCGCAAGCGTCCGGCCGGCGGACCGAAGCGGGCTGGGGTCCGCAGGCCCCGGCGACGGTCCGGAGAAGATGCGCGGCGTCCGCCTGCTGGCGGTCTGGATCGGATTGACGGCGGGGGCCTGGGCGGTGCTGGGCGGTGCCGGCTATGGGTTGTACATCGCACTGCACACCCTTCTGCCCTAACCCCTTGGGCGGGTGCGACACTCACCATGCGGGCACGGCCCCTCCGCATGCCCTAGGCCGTTCAGACGCGGCAAATGGCCGCTTTATGCCCCTCCCACCGTTGCAAAACGGCCGAATACGGGCTAAGACGGCGCCATTCCAAGAATGCCCCAGGGAAGAGCCACAATGAAGCTCACGCGCCGCGTCAAAGACATTCTCGCCAACTACGAGAGCGACAATCCCGGCACCAAGGCGAACCTCGCCCGCATCCTGATGGAAGGCAAGCTCGGCGGCACCGGCAAGCTGGTGATCCTGCCGGTCGACCAGGGCTTCGAGCACGGGCCCGCCCGCAGCTTCGGCCCCAACGATGCCGGCTATGATCCGCACTACCACTACCAGCTGGCCATCGACGCGGGCTGCAACGCCTACGCCGCTCCCCTGGGCTCGCTGGAAGCCGGCGCCGGCACCTTCGCCGGGTCGATCCCGCTGATCCTGAAGATGAACAGCGCCAACTCGCTGTCCACCCAGAAGGAAAACGCCGACCAGGCCGTCACCGCCTCGGTCCAGGACGCGCTGCGCCTGGGCTGCTCGGCCATCGGCTTCACCATCTATCCCGGCTCCGACTCGATGTACAACCAGTACGAAGAGTTCCGTGAGCTGTCGAAGGAAGCCAAGTCCTACGGCCTCGCCACGGTCCTGTGGTCCTACCCGCGCGGCGGCGCCGTCACCAAGGATGGCGAGCTGGCCATCGACGTGATCGGCTACGCCGCCCACATGGCCGCGCTGCTGGGCGCCCACATCATCAAGGTGAAGCTGCCGTCGGCTCATCTGGAACAGGCGGAAGCCAAGAAGGTCTACGAGTCCAAGAACATCCCGATCGCCACCCAGGCGGAGCGGGTGAAGCACATCATGCAGTGCACCTTCAACGGCCGCCGCATCGTGGTCTTCTCCGGCGGCGCCACCAAGGGCGAGGATGCGGTGTTCGAGGACGCGCGCGCCATCCGTGACGGCGGCGGCAACGCTCGATCATCGGCCGCAACGCCTTCCAGCGCCCGCGCGAGGACGCCCTCAAGCTGCTCGACCGGATCATGAAGATCTACCAGGGCCGGGAGTAAAACTTGGCCAAGGGAAAGCCGGTGCAGGCGGAACCTGCCGCCTGCCGTCTGTACCTCGTGACGCCGCCGGCCCTGGAGCCGGCGGCGTTCGCGCCGCTTCTTCGGGAAGCGCTGGACGCCGGCGATGTCGCCTGCGTGCAGCTCCGCCTCAAGGACTGCTCCGAGGACGACATCCGTCGCGCCTGCGATGCTCTGCGCCCGATCGCGCAGGAGCGGGACGTCGCCTTCATCCTGAACGACCATCCGCGCCTTGCGCGGGAGACAGGCTGCGACGGCGTCCATGTCGGGCAGCAGGACACGCCCTTTCGCGATGCCCGCAAGATTCTGGGCAACGACGCCATCGTCGGCGTCACCTGCCATGACAGCCGCCATCTCGCCATGATCGCCGGCGAGGAGGGGGCCGATTACGTCGCCTTCGGCGCCTTCTTCCCCACCACCACCAAAACGGCCGAGTACAAGGCGGAGCCGGAGCTGCTGAGCTGGTGGTCGGAGCTGATGGAGGTCCCCTGCGTCGCCATCGGCGGCATCACCGCCGACAATTGCACGCCGCTGGTCACCGCAGGCGCCGACTTCCTGGCCGTGGTCAACGCCGTCTGGGGCCATCCTCAAGGACCGGGCGCCGGGGTCCGGGCGCTGAATGCCGCCATCGAGGCGGCGCTTGCCGGTTCGGCCGACTGAGCGTACATATTCCGCCCCTGCCGGCCGGCACCCCTAAGCGGACTTTCCTAGGATCATGGATCTTCTGACGCCCGAGTCGCTGGGCATCCTGTTCGCCGTCGGCCTGCTGGCCGGCTTCGTCGATTCCATCGCCGGCGGCGGCGGCCTTCTGACCATTCCCGCCCTGCTGGCCGCGGGACTGTCGCCGGCCGAGGCGCTGGCCACCGGCAAGCTGCAGTCCAGCTTCGGATCGCTGTCCGCCACCATCAAGTTCGTCCGCCGGGGCGAGGTCAATCCGGCGGCGATGCGCACGATGATCCTCTGCACCTTCATCGGCGCGGGAGCCGGTGCCACGCTGGTGCAGATGCTGGATCCCAGCTTCCTGCGCGACGTCATTCCCATCCTGCTGATCGGCATCGCCATCTATCTGCTGCTGTCGCCCAAGGCCGGCGATGTCGACGCCCACCAGCGCATCGGCGAGCATGCCTTCGCACTGAGCATCGGGACCGGAATCGGCTTCTACGACGGCTTCTTCGGGCCGGGCACCGGCACCTTCTTCGCCATCGCCTTCGTCTCGCTGCTGGGCCACAATCTGCGCAAGGCGACCGCCCACACCAAGGTGCTGAACCTGACCAGCAACGTGGCGTCTCTGCTGTTCTTCATCATCGGCGGCCATGTGCTGTGGACGATTGGGCTGCTGATGGGGGTGGCCCAGTATATCGGCGCCCAGGTCGGCGCCCATATGGTGATCCGCAACGGCGCCCGAGTCGTCCGTCCGATGCTGGTCGTCGCCTCCGTCGTGATCACCGCCAAGCTGGTGTGGAGCGACGAGCACAACATCCTGCGCGAGTGGTTCGCCGCCGCCGTGGCCTGGGTCGCCTGACGCGCCGGGGTCTGCCGGCGCTTTTTCTCCACTGAAATCACTGGATACAGCGTCGTGCGTTTAATATGAAACGCACGACGCTGTAGCTTTATGTTTGGCGATCGGATTCGCGCTCCAAATCGATCCCGATTTTACGCGATCCGATCTAATTCCGCCGCAAGGCGGCGCCCCGGCCGGAGAGCCTTCTCCCGCCGGTGATGCCGCTCTGCGGCCACTTTTCTTTTCCGGCTTTTGGAACCGATGCAGGGCCGCAACACTGCTTGTGCAGCCAACAAAAAACGGCGGGCCACTCTTTACGTAAGCGTCAGTTTATGTATCATTGCGTCAATAACACAATTTGGGGAAGGAACCATGTCTCCGATGACGCTCAAGACCCGCCTGATGACCGCCGCTGCCGCCATTGCGGTAACCGCACCGATCGCGACCGCCTCGACCGCGTTCGCCGCCGGATTTGCGTTGAAGGAGCAGAGCGTATCGGGCCAGGGCACCGCCTATGCCGGCGTGACGGCCGGCGGCAACGGCGATGCCAGTTCCATGTTCTACAATCCGGCGACCATGGGCCTGGTCACGGGAATCGAGGCGGTGCAAACCGCCACCGGCGTCATCGTCAAGTCGAAGGTCGACAGCGCCAGCGCCACCCGCGCCCAGCGGCTGGGCGGGACCGCGATCAGCGGCAACGCCTCGCCCGGCGACATCGCGCAGGACGCCATCGTCCCGGCCGGCTATTTCGTCTATTCGATCGACGACGACCTGAAGGTCGGCCTGTCGGCCAACGGCCCCTGGGGTCTCGTCACCGATTACGGCGACAGCTGGATCGGCCGCTATCACGGCATCCGGTCGGACCTGCGCACCTACAACTTCGTGCCGACGGTGTCGTACCGGATCAACCCGATGATCATCATCGGCGGCGGCGTGCAGATCCAGTACGCCAAGGCCAAGCTGTCGCAGTCCTCCGACTTCGGCGCCAGCCGCCTGGGCCGTCCGGGCGCGCTCGACGTCAAGAGCGACGTGACCGGCGATGATTGGGGATGGGGTGTCTCCCTGGGCGCCCTCATCGAACCGGTGAAGGGCACGCGCATCGGCATCGGCTACCGATCGGCGGTCAAGCACTCTCTGACCGGCAACATCTCCTTCACCGGTCTGCCGGCATCGCTGGCCGGCGCCCTGCCCTCCCAGGCGGCCAATGCCGACCTGATCACGCCGGAAATCGCCTCCATCGGCCTCTACCACGAGGTGAACGACCGCTGGGCGGTGATGGCCGACGTGCAGTGGACCAACTGGTCGCGCTTCAAGGAACTGCGCGTCAACATCGCCAACCCGGCGCTCAACTCCCTGACGGAGGAGCACTGGAAGGACACCTGGTACTACGCGCTCGGCACCTCCTACAAGGTGACCGACAAGCTGACGCTGCGCGGCGGCATCGCCTTCGACAAGGGCGCGGTCGACGTCGAATACCGCACGCCCCGCATTCCGGAGCAGAACCGCTACTGGTTGTCGGTCGGCGCCGGCTATCAGGTGACGGACAGTCTGCGCGTGGACGCCGCCTACTCCCACGTCTTCGTGCCGAAGGCCTCGGTCAACCTGACCGACGACCTGACCGGTGCCGAGGCCGGCCGCGGCAACCTGACCGCCGAGTACAAGAGCAGCATCGACCTGATCGGCCTGCAGGCGAAGTTCACGTTCTGAGGGTGATTGCCCTCTCCCCTTCCAAGGGCCCCCCTCCCCCCTTGGGGAGAGGGGGATACCCACCCTCACACCCCCGCCACCGGCAGCCACAGCACCTGCTCGATGCTCTCCGCGCCGCTGCACAGCATCGCCAGCCGGTCGAATCCCATGGCGATTCCGCTGCTCTGCGGCATGCCATGTTCCAGCGCCGCCAGGAAATCCTCGTCCACCGGGAAGCGCTCCCCGTAAAGACGCTCCTTCAACTCCATGTCGGCTTCGAAGCGGGCACGCTGCACCGCCGGATCGGTCAGCTCCCCGAAGGCGTTCGCCAATTCCAGGCCGCAGGCATACAGCTCGAACCGTTCGGCCAGACGCGGATCCTCCGGTTTCGGCCGCGACAGCGCCGCCATGCACAGCGGATAATCGGTCAGCACGCAAGGCACCCCGTCGCCAAGATGCGGCTCGATCCGGTCGAACATGATGCGGAACACGATGTCTTCCCAGCGGTCGCCCTCATGCGGGGCGATGCCGATGCGCGCGGCCTCCGCCGCCAGGGCCGCCGGATCGGGATCATGACTGCCGTCATAGGTCGCCATCAGATCGATGCCGGCATACTCGCGAAAAGCGTCCGGCACGGTCAGCACCCGCCAGACCCCGAATGGATCGCAGGTCATGCCGCGGAACGCGAAGCTCCGCCGCCCGGCGGCTTCCGCCCCGGCGCGCAGAAGCTCCTGGCAATCCGCGATCAGGGTGCGATAGCCCTCGCCCGCGCGATACCATTCCAGCATCGAGAATTCCGGCGCGTGCGTCCCCGACCGTTCGCCGTTGCGGTAGACATGCGCCAGTTGCCAAAGCCGCGGCACGCCAGCGACCAGCAGCTTCTTCATCGCGAACTCGGGGCTTGTGTGCAGGTAGAGGGGCCGGCGGTCGTCCGGATGCGGTCCCTTCAGTTCGGTGGCGAAGGCCTGGAGATGCGGCTCCATTCCCGGAGACACCTGCAGGGCCGGCGTGTCGACCTCGACGAAGGCAAGCTCCTCGAACACACGGCGGACGGCGTTCAACACCCGGCCGCGCGCCGCCAGATAGGGACGGCGGCGGACCAGCGCCTCGGGGTGCCAGGGCGGAAGCTCGGTGGGTCGGTGGGCAGGCATGCGGCGCGCTCATCTGGAAAGTCGAAAGGGGTGCGGGCGCATCAGAACATCCACGGGCGGCGTACTCAAGCCGGGTTGCCAATGGTCACAGCGGCATCGCACCCGCCGGCCGGTTTTGCAGCACGCGCATACCGCCGGGAATGACCTCGTGCTACTCTCCCCAGGCAGACAGCCGAACCCTTGCCGCTGCGGATGGAACGGTGAACGGAGGCCGGGCGGATGTTTCAAACGTCTCATTGCTGGAGCGATTCTAAATCCAAGGCGCGATTTGCCCCCGGACGGCAAAGAATCGCACGCAGACGGCCCGGATCGCACGCCGTTACCGTTCCGCGCCGTTGCCTATGGGCGGTCAAGCTGGTAGGGTCCGCGCCGCCCTGATTCTGGAATTCACGAGTACGCCATGAAGGTCAATGCCAACACGATGCGCCCCGGCCATGTGCTGGAGCACAACGGTAAGCTCTGGGTCATCACCAAAACCGCCATCGTGCAGCCCGGCAAGGGCGGCGCCTTCATCCAGCTGGAAATGAAGGACGTTCGTACCGGCAACAAGTCGATCGAGCGGTTCCGCACCCAGGAGACCGTTGAGCGCGCTCGCCTGGACGAGCATGAGATGACCTTCCTCTTTGCCGAAGGTGACAGCTTCACCTTCATGGACAAGGAGAGCTTCGAGCAGGTCGCCATTCCGCGCGACATCATCGGCGAGCCGGCCGTCTTCCTGCAGGACGGCATGGAAGTCACGGTGCAGAGCCACGAAGGCTCGCCGCTGGGTGTCGAGATCCCCGGCAAGGTCACGCTGCTGATCACCGAATCCGACCCGGTGGTGAAGGGCCAGACGGCCTCTTCCTCCTACAAGCCGGCCAAGCTGGAAAACGGCGTGTCGATCCTGGTTCCGCCGCACATCGAGGCCGGGACCCGCGTCGTCGTCGACACCGCCACCGGCGAGTATGTCGAGCGCGCGAAGGACTGATCCTTCCCAGGTCCGTCCTGCCATCACCGGTCTTCGCCAAGCGCGGAGGCCGGTGTATTGTTTTCTGGTTCCTGCATAAAACGGTACACCAACACCCATGGCCACCCGCTCCGCTCTCATCAACGTCATGGTCCGCGCCGCCGAAAAGGCCGCCCGGGGTCTCGTCCGCGACTTCGGCGAGGTCGAACACCTCCAGGTGTCGCGCAAGGGGCCGGCCGACTTCGTGTCCGCCGCCGACCTGAAGGCCGAACGCACCCTGCGCGAGGAACTGCAGAAGGCGCGTCCCGAATTCGGCTTCCTGATGGAGGAGAGCGGCGCGTCCAAGGGCAGCGACGCCGAGGCGCGCTGGATCGTCGACCCGCTCGACGGCACCACCAACTTCCTGCACGGCCTGCCGCACTGGGCGATCTCCATCGCTGCCGAGCGGAATGGCGAGATCGTCGCCGGCGTCATCTACGCCCCCATCGGCGACCAGCTGTTCTGGGCCGAGAAGGGGGCCGGCGCCTTCGTCAATCACACCCGCCTGCGTGTCTCCGAACGCCGCCGGCTGGAAGATTGCGTGATCGCCACCGGCATCCCCTTCAAGGGCCGCGGCGACCACGCCACCTTCCTGAAGGAACAGGAAGCGGTGATGAAGGAGGTCGCGGGCATCCGCCGCTTCGGCGCCGCCTCGCTCGACCTCGCCTACACCGCCGCCGGCCGATTCGACGCCTATTGGGAACGCGGGCTGTCTCCGTGGGACTGCGCGGCCGGCGTGCTGATGGTCACCGAAGCCGGCGGTTTCGTCGGCGAGATCGAGGGTGGCCGCAATCCCGTCTTCACCGGCAACGTTCTCGCCGCCAACAGCCACCTCCAGGTCCCGGTCGCCCGCCTGCTGAAGTCCGCCAAGGGCTGAGCACCGCTTCCGCACCGATCCGCCCGCCCTGCCCCACACCGGGGCGGGACGGATGAGCGGTTGTGGCTGGTGCGATCGATAGGCTATGGTTTGCACGACAAGGGTTTAACGGGACGCATCGTTTTGGGCCGCTGGGGACACGCCGACCGCAGACACCGTGCCATCGCCGCCGCGCTGTGCGCGGCCTGGGCGCTGCATCCTGCCGCTCTGTCGGCGGCGGCTCCGGCCGATCTTCGGACAGCCGCCGGCCTGACACTTGAAAATGCGGTTCCGCTGTCGGTGCCGCCGCACCCGAACCTGCGCACACCGCCGGCCGTCAAGGCGCCACCGCGCCTTGTACTGCCGCAACCGTTGGAAGCGCCTCCCCCGCCGGAGATGACCGAGGGTCCGGCCCAGCCGGTCGCCAATCGGCCGGCGGCTCCGTCCGCCCCTGCCGTCACCGCCGCGCCCGCACCGACCGTGCCGCCGGCTGCCCCGCGGACCGACACTGCGGCCCTGCCCCCTCCCTCCGAAGCGGCACCCCCTGAGGCGAGTCTGCCCCCTTCGGGCGTTTTGAGCCTTGTGTTCCCGGCCGACGTCACCAATCTGCCGGATACCGCCGACGCCACCGTCGACAGGATCGTCGAACGGCTGCGCGCCAGCGACACCGCCCGCTTGCAGTTGCGCTCCTACGCCAGCGGCACCGCCGACACGGCGCGAGAGGCCCGGCAGCGGTCACTCGCCCGCGCTCTGGCCCTGCGCGAGCGGCTGACCGCCTTCGGCATCCGCAGCAGCCGGGTCGATGTCCGTGCGCTGGGTCTCGACGAAGCAGGCGGAACGCCGGATCGCATCGATGTTGTCTTCTTGAACGAATAGCGCTCCGCCCGTGGGCCCATCCCTGGGCAAGGTCTGATCGGAACACCCCTTCGGAGCATCATGACCGCCACGACCCCGACGACCCGACCGCTGGAGGTATCCTCCCTCATGACACGCCCGGAGCGGTTCCTGACCCGGATGATCCTGTTCCTGGTGGTGGTCGGTGCCGTGTGCGGACTGCTGTTCCCGGCCTTGCGCGCCGCCTTCCTGAACAATGCGCCGTTGAACGGCGTCATCCTGGCGACGCTGCTGGCCGGCATCGCCTTCATCTTCCGTCAGGTCCTGATGCTGCGCCCCGAAGTGGCGTGGCTTGAGCAGTATCAGAGCGGCGTCGCCCCCGCCTCGCTGCAGGAACCGGTGCTGCTGGCCCCGATGGCCCGCATGCTGGGGGAGCGGCGCGGCCGGCTGACCCTGTCGGCGCTCTCGATGCGCTCGCTGCTGGACGGCATCGCCTCGCGGCTGGACGAATCGCGGGAGCTGTCGCGCTACCTGATCGGCCTGCTGATCTTCCTCGGCCTGCTCGGCACCTTCTGGGGCCTGCTTCACACAGTTCAGTCGGTGGGCGGCGTCATCGGCAGCCTGTCGGTGCAGGGCGGCGACGTCGGCACCATGTTCTCCCATCTGCAGCAGGGGCTGGAAGCGCCGCTGGTCGGCATGGGAACGGCCTTCTCCTCCTCGCTGTTCGGCCTTGCCGGGTCGCTGGTGCTGGGTTTCCTGGAACTCCAGGCCAGCCAGGCCCACAACCGCTTCTTCCAGGACCTGGAGGACTGGCTGTCGAGCGCCACCCGGCTGTCGAGCGGCGCGGCCGGCGGACTCGAGTCGGGCGATCATGCCGCCTCCGCCTACCTGACCGCCCTGCTGGAGCAGACCGCGGAGAATCTCGACTCCCTTCAGCGCACCGTCGCCACCGCCGAGGAAGGCCGGCGCGCCGCCAACGCCAACCTGATGGCGCTGACCGAGCGGCTGTCGAGCCTCACCGACCATATGCGGGCCGAACAGCAGCTTCTCCTGCGGCTGGGCGAGAACCAGCTGGAGGTGAGGAGCCTGCTCGATCGGCTGGCGGAGACCGCGGGCGGCGGCTTCGACGACGCCTCGCGCCAGCATCTGCGCAACATGGACATCTATCTCGCCCGCATCGTCGAGGAGTCTTCCAACGGCCGTGTCCAGGCGGTGCAGGAGATCCGCAGCGAGATCAAGCTGCTGGCCCGCACCATCGCCGCATTGGCCGAAGAAGCCGACCAGCAGCAGCGCTGACGTCGAAAACACCGAAGCCCAACGCCGGGAGCCCTCATGGCCAGCATCAGCCGCCGCAACGGCCATCGCGACGCCAGCGCCTGGCCGGGCTGGGTCGACGCCCTGTCGTCTTTGGTGATGGTCGTCATCTTCCTGCTGATGGTCTTCATCGTCACCCAGTTCTATCTCGCCACCGCCCTGACCGGCCGTGACGAGCAATTGACGGTCCTCAACCGCAAAATCGCGGAGATGAACGACCTGCTGGCGATGGAGCGGGAGGCGAACGCCGATCTCCGCGTCAACATCACCCAACTGTCGACCGAGCTGCAGACCTCAGTCACCGCGCGCGACGACATGACCCTATCGCTGAGCCAGTTGCAGGAGGACCGCGACCGCACCGCCCGCACTCTGGAGGAGCTGCAGCGCAACGTCCGTGTCGACCGCGACTCCCTTGACCTCAAGCTAAGGGAAATCCTCAGCCTGCAGGCCGACATCAAGGCTCTGCGCGAGACGCGGCAAAAGCTGGAAGGCGAGCTGGCCTCCGCCGCTGCCGCCGCCAAGCTGACCGAACAGCAGCGTCAGTCCCTGCTGGCGGAACTCGGCACCACCCGCGACCGGGCGAAGGCGCTGGAGTCGGAACTTGCCTCCGCCGCCGAGAAGACGATGCTGGCGCAGAAGGAGATCGACCAGCGCGACATCCGGCTGAAGTCGCTCGAGTCGCAGCTGACCGACAGCCGCACCCAGGCCCAAAAAGATTTGGAGCAGCGCGACATCCGCATCCGCGACCTGATGGCCTCGCTGACCGGCGAGCAGGCCGAGGGCACGCGAAGCAAGCAGCAGATCGACCTGCTGAACCAGCAGCTTCTAGCGCTCCGCGAACAGCTGGCGCGCATCGGGGCGGCACTGGAGGTGTCTGAGAAGGCCTCGGCCGAGCAGAAGGTTCAGATCGCGGAACTGGGCGCCCGGCTCAATCAGGCACTCGCCGCCAAGGTGCAGGACCTCGCCCGCTATCGGTCCGAGTTCTTCGGCCGGGTCCGCGAGGCGCTGGGCAACCGGCCGGACGTGCGGATCGTCGGCGACCGTTTCGTCTTCCAGTCGGAACTGCTGTTCCCGTCGGGCTCGGCAACCTTGGAAGAGGCCGGGAAGCAGCGGCTGGCCGATCTCGCCCGCACCCTGATCGAGATCGGCAAGGCGATCCCATCCGACATCAACTGGGTCCTGCGGGTGGACGGCCATACCGACATCAAGCCGGTGCGATTCCAGTTCGCCTCCAACTGGGAACTGTCTTCGGCACGCGCTCTGTCGGTGGTGAAGTTCCTGGTCGACCAGGGCATCCCGCCCGAACGGCTGGCCGCCGCCGCTTTCGGCGAGTTCCAGCCCATCGAACCCGGCACCTCGGACGAGGCGCTGGCGAAGAACCGGCGGATCGAGATCAAGCTGGACCAGCGATAGGGACCGGAGGGCTCAGCCCTTCCATTCCTCGCGCAGGATGGCGTAGAGGACATGGTCGCGCCATGCGCCGTCGATGCGCAGATAGCCGCGGGCATAGCCTTCGTGGCTGAAGCCGACCTTTTCCAGCAGGCCGCGGCTCGGCAGGTTGGTCGGCAGGCAGGCGGCCTCGACCCGGTGCAGGCCGAGCTGGCCGAAGGCGAACTCCAGGACCAGCCGGGTGCCGCCAGACACATAACCGTTGCGGGCATAGGGTTGGCCGGCCCAATAGCCGAGCGTCCCCATCTGGGCCACGCCGCGCCGGATGTTGGTCAGACCCAGCCCGCCGACCAGGGCATCGGTTCCCCGGTCGAAGATCAGGAAGCTGTAGCCGAGATCGTCCCGCCACTCCTGGGCCTGCCGCCGCAGCCGCCGGGCGAAGGCCGCTCGCGTCAGGGCGTCTGCCGGCCATGTCGGCTCCCAGGGGGTCAGGAAGGCGCGCGAGGCGGCGCGGAGGTCGGCCCATTCGCGCCAGTCGCGTGGCAGCGGCGGCCGGATGTAGCAGTGCAGCCCGTCGAGCCGGATCGCGGGCGGGCTGATGAGGCCGCTGCCGAGCAGGCGGATCATCGCAATTCCGGGGTGGTCGGCCCCCTCCCTAACCCTCCCCCACCTTCGGTGGGAGAGGGAACTGCCGCCTCATCGCAAACATCCCCTCTCCTGCGATCGGATCGGTCTTCGACCGACCGAGGGCGGGGGAGTGAGTGACCCGCGGCGAAGCCGTGGGAGGGAGGGGGCACCGCAGCCGCCATCGTCAGGCGAGACGCTCCGCGATGCGGTCGTAGCTTTCGAGCTTGCCGATCGGGCCGAGAGCGGCGACGGTCGGGCGGCTGGCACGCAGTCGGCTGGTGGCCTTGACCACGGCGTCGCGGTCGACGCCGTCGATCTTCGCCACGATCTCTTCCACCGGAACCGGGCGGTCGTAGATCAGGATCTGCTGACCCAGCTGCTCGCAACGCGACATCGAGCTTTCCAGCGCCATCAATGTCCCGGCCTTCAGCTGGGCGCGGGCGCGGGCAACCTCGTCCTCGGTGACGTCGGCGCCGACCTTGGCGATCTCGTCGCAGACGACGGGAATCAGTTCCGCCACCTCGTCCTCGCCGGTGCCGGCATAGACGCCGAACAGGCCGCCGTCATGGTAGCCGCCGGTGAAGGTATAGATGGAATAGACCAGCCCGCGCTTCTCCCGCACCTCCTGGAACAGGCGGGACGACATGCCGCCGCCCAGCAGGGTCGAGAGAACCGAGTGGGCGTAGAAGTCCGGATCGTGCACGCCTACCCCGTCGAAGCCGAGCACGAGGTGCATCTGCTCCAGGTCGCGGTCCTCGCGGAAGTCGCCGCCGGTGTAGCGGGCGGTTTCCGGCTTGGGCGGAGCGCCGCTCGGCAGGTCACCGAAGGCCTTCATCGCGAGATCGACCATGCGGTCATGCTCGATCCGGCCGGCGGCGCTCAGCACCATGCCGGGCGCGCCGTAATGGCCGGCGATGTAGTCGACCAGCGCCTCGCGCGGCAGCGTGCCGACGATCTCCGCCGAGCCCAGCACCGGGCGGCCGATGGCCTGCCCCGGATAGGCGGTCGACTGGAAATGGTCGAAGATGATGTCGTCGGGCGTATCGGCGCTCTGCCCGATCTCCTGCAGCACCACCGTGCGCTCGCGCACCAGTTCCTCGGCGTCCAGCGTGGAGTGCTGGATCATGTCGGACAGGATGTCGAGCGCCAGCGGCGCATCCTCGTGCAGGACCTTGGCGTAATAGGCGGTCTGCTCGCGGGTGGTGTAGGCGTTCAGCTGCCCGCCGACATTCTCGATCTCCTCGGAGATGCGGAAGGCGGACCGGCGCCGGGTGCCCTTGAACAGCATATGCTCGACGAGATGGGCGACGCCGTTGACGCTCGCCGCCTCGTTGCGGGTGCCAACCCCGACCCAGCAGCCGAGAGACACGGACTGCACGTCGGGCATGGTGTCGGTCGCGACGCGAAGCCCGTTGGGCAACGTCGTCACACGAATGGAACTCATGCGGCCTCCTGGGCGGCGCGGGCGCGCGCGATGACAAAGTCCTGGACCGCCGCCAGATCGTTCGGCAGGTCGGACAGGCGCTCCTCGCGCACATAAAGATCGGACAGACGCGGCGGCAGCTCCGGCCGGCGGCCGGTCGCCTTTTCCACCGCGTCGGGGAACTTGGCGGGATGGGCGGTGGCGAGAACCACCATGGGAACGGACGGATCGACCCGGCCGGCCGCGACCGCAGCCTTGGCCGCCCCGATGCCGACCGCGGTGTGCGGGTCGAGCAGATAGAGGCTGCCCTTCCAGACCTCGGCGATGGTCGCCATGGTGGCGGCCTCGTCCACGCGGTGGCCGGAGAAAATGGCCAGCGCGCGGGCGAGCTGCACGTCGGTCACCGCGAACTTGCCCTCGGTGCGGAAGCGGTTCAACGCCTCGGTCACGGCGGCGCCGTCGCGGTCGAGCAGGTCGAACAGCAGCCGTTCGAAGTTGGAAGAGATCTGGATGTCCATACTGGGAGACAAGGTAGGCACGACGGGCGCCGCGACCATGCTCCCGCTGGCGAAAAAGCGCGCCAGGATGTCGTTGCTGTTGGAGCCGACCACCAGCGTCTCGATCGGCAGCCCCATGGCGCGGGCGCCATAGGCGGCATAGACGTTGCCGAAATTGCCGGTCGGCACGGTGAAGGCCAGCTTGCGGTCGGGGGCGCCCAGCGCCACCGCGGCGGTGAAGTAATAGACGATCTGGGCCATGATGCGGGCCCAGTTGATCGAGTTCACCGCCGACAGCCCCATCCGGTCGCGGAAGGCACCGTCGTTGAACATCGCCTTCACGAGGTCCTGGCAATCGTCGAAGGTGCCGTCCAGCGCGATGTTGTGGACGTTGGACGACAGCACGCTGGTCATCTGCCTGCGCTGCACCTCGGACGTGCGGCCCTTGGGGTGCAGGATGAAGATGTCGACGTTCTGGCGGTCGCGGCAGGCCTCGATGGCGGCCGATCCGGTGTCGCCGGAGGTGGCGCCGACGATGGTCACCCGCTGCCCGCGCTTGGCCAGCACATGGTCGAACAAGCGGCCGAGCAGTTGCAGCGCCACATCCTTGAAGGCCAATGTCGGCCCGTGGAACAGCTCCAGCACCCAGGTGGTCGGGTCGACCTGCACCAGCGGAGTCACCGCGGCATGGTCGAAGCTGGCATAGGCGTCACGGACGATGGCGCGGAACTCGTCCTCGGCGATGGAACCGCCAAGGAAGGGCAGCATCACGCGGACAGCGATCTCACTGTAGGGCAGACCGCGCAGGGCGCGGATGTCGTCGGCCGTGAATTGCGGCCAGGTTTCCGGCACATAGAGGCCGCCGTCGCGCGCCAGCCCGGCCAGGAGGACGTCTTCAAAACCCAGGACCGGGGCCGCGCCCCGCGTGCTGACGTACCGCACCGCTTACACTCCGTCCGATGAAGTGGGCATAGTTAGCGAGGACCCTGCCCGCACGCAAGCGGTGCGGGACGCACGGCGCATATTCCCCGATGGTAGGCCGCCTGCGGTTCCTGATCGGGTGGTGAAAACCGGCGGAGCATCTTTCCGGCCAGCGATCAGCACCTCAATCGAATGGATCGCTCGAGACGCCAAAATACAACCATAGGATACGTCCGGCGAAGTGATGGGATCCGTCCCTTTCGTCGTCTTAATCGGAACCTTGTCGCCGGGCACGCGATTCACCGGCGGGCAGACCATCGGAAAGGAACCGTGCAAGCGGGATTCGGCTGCACGTACCATAGGGTTAATCCTTGTTAAACCGTATCAGGGAAATATTGATGCAGGGGTTGAATAGCGCCAGGAACAAGGCTGTTTCCGAAAAGGTCAAAACAATGAAAACATTTCTGTCTTCCCTTTCCGTCCGCGCAACGATCGGGCTGATAACGCTTGCGTTCGGCCTGCTGCTGATCGCTCAGAACTCGATCATTCTTGTGGACGCCGTCTCCCGCTATCGCGGCGCCGATCGCGTCGCGACGCTGAGCGTGACAAGCCGGGAACTGTTGAAAACGCTGCTCGCCACCCGGCTGGAACGCGGCCTCGTCACACCCGCCCTGGGAGCCGACAAGACCATCGGCGGCAGCGTTGAGCAGGACCTCGCCAACCAACGCCGCACCTCGTCGGACGGCTACCGAGCCATCATCGCGGCACTCGCCGTCGCTGATCTGCCGGGTGCACCGGCGGCGGCGGACCGGCTGCGCGCCAGTTTCGACAAGCTGGAACAGGCGCGCAAAGCAACCGACGAGGCCTTGAGAAAGCCGCTGTCGGCGCGCGACAAGGGGCTGGCGGATAGCTGGCTGAAGACCCAGAACGATTTCCTCGACGCGCTGGCCACGACCACGGACCTCCTCGACGCAGACATCCGCGATGCGTCGGCCGAAGTCGGCAACCTGCTGACGATCAAGCGCGCCGCCTGGGCGACCAGGCTCAATCTTGGCATCATGGCATTCCGCATCCAGAACGCCATCGGCACCGGGCAGGCCTGGACGCGGGACGATGACCTGATCGTCGCCGACTATCTCGGCCGCGGCATCCAGACCTGGGCGCAGGTGAGCGAATCGGCAGCCCGGCCAGGCACGCATCCGAGCATCCTGGCCGCGATGCAGAAGGCGAAAGGCAATTTCGAGGGCAGCTTCGCCGACCAACGCAAGGCGATCGTGACCGCCCTGTCGTCCGGCAAGCCCTCGCCGGTTCCGTTGGACAAGCTGCGGCCGGAGGAAACGGCGACCCAGGGCTATATCGTCGATGTGGCTCTGGCCGCGGTGGACCGCATCGTCGACCAGTCGGCCAGCGATCTGGACGATGCCCGCTCCGACGCGATTTACGCCCTGCTGCTGCTGCTGCTGACCGCCGGCCTGACGGCGGGCGGACTTGCCATCGCCAACCGCCGCATCGCCCAGCCGATCCGCCGCCTGACCGATACCATGCGCCGTCTGGCCGACCGCGACATGAGCGTCGAGATTCCCGGACTGGACCGTCAGGACGAGATCGGCGGCATGGCTGCGGCCGTCACCGTATTCAAGGACAACATGATCGCCACCGACCGCATGGCCGCTGAACAGGCAGCCGAACAGGCGGCGAAGGAGCGACGCGCCAGCCAACTGGAGGCGTTGATCCAGGCCTTCGACCGGCAGGCGATGCACATCGTCGAACAGGTCGCCGCCGCGGCGAAGACCATGCAGAACACCGCCGGCGCGATGTCCAGCAACGCCGACACCGCAAGCCAGATGGCGACCACGGTCGCGGCGGCGGCGGAGCAGGCCTCCGTCAATGTCCAGACGGTGGCGTCGGCGACGGAGGAGTTGTCGGCCTCCATCCGCGAGATCGGCCGTCAGGTTTCCACCTCCACCCGCATCTCGGGCGAGGCGGTGACGCAGGCCGACCAGACCAACGCCAGCATGCAGGCGCTGGTGGAAACCGCGCATCAGATCGGTGCGGTGGTCGACCTCATCAACTCCATCGCCGGGCAGACCAACCTGCTGGCGCTGAACGCCACCATCGAGGCCGCCCGTGCCGGCGAGGCCGGCAAGGGCTTCGCCGTTGTCGCTTCCGAGGTGAAGGCGTTGGCCACTCAGACCGCTCGGGCGACCGACGAGATCCAGGCGAAGGTCAAGGAGATCCAGTCGGCCACCGCCGGGGCGCAGACGGCGATCCAGGGCATCGGCCTGACCATCGGCCAGATCAGCGAGATCACCACCACCATCGCCGCCGCCATCGAGGAGCAGGGTGCCGCCACCCGCGACATCGCCAGCAACGTGATGGAAGCGGCTCGTGGCACCGGTGAGGTGTCGTCCAACATCGCCGGCGTCACCCGGTCGGTCTCGGAAACCGGATCGGCGGCATCGAACGTCCATGAGGCGTCCAGCGATCTCGCCCGCGATGCTGAGAAGCTGCGCGGGGAGGTGATGAGCTTCATCGCGTCGGTGCGGTCGGTCTGAGACATGGAAACGGGCGTACGATCGCCCACGGGCTTGGAGACCGGTCAGGCAGCCTCGCTGTCCCGGCCGGCCTCCTCCGCCCCCCGGCACCGCACCAAAGCGGCGGCACGTTCGAGCACTTCCGGCCCTGCGCCGGGGCGGTGCGCGTTCTCGGCGATATGGCGGCGGTAGGCACGGGCGCCGGGAAGCCCCTGGAACAGGCCCAGCATGTGGCGGGTGATGGCAGCCAAGGGCGTGCCGCTCGCCATGCGCGCCTCGATGTAGGGCAGCATTGCCTCGATCACCGTATGGCGGTCGGGGCCGGGTGCCCCGCCCATCAGGCGGCGGTCGGCATCGGCCAGCAGATAGGGAGTCTCATAGGCGGCGCGGCCGATCATCACGCTGTCGACCTTGCCCAGATGCTCCTCGGCTTCGTCCAGCGTGCGGATGCCGCCGTTGATGGCAATGGTCAGCTCAGGGTACTCCGCCTTCAGCCGGTGGACGAGGTCGTAGCGCAGCGGCGGGATGTCCCGGTTCTCCTTGGGGCTGAGGCCCTTCAGCCAGGCCTTGCGGGCATGGACGATGAAGTGGGTGCAACCGGCGGCGGAGACGGTGCGGATGAAATGGTCCAGCGTCGGCCATTCCTCCATCTCGTCGATGGCGATGCGCGACTTGACGGTGACCGGGATCGACACGGCGTCGCGCATGGCGCCGACCAACCGGGCGACCAGATCGGGTTCCGCCATCAGGCAGGCGCCGAAGCGGCCGGACTGCACCCGGTCGCTCGGGCAGCCGACATTGAGGTTCACCTCGTCATAGCCCCACTCTTCCGCGATGCGGGCGCAGGCCGCGAGGTCCGCCGGATCCGACCCGCCGAGCTGGAGCGCAACCGGATGTTCCGCCGCGTCGAAGCCGAGCAGCCGCTCGCGGTCGCCATGCAGCACGGCGCCGGTCGTCACCATCTCGGTATAGAGCAGGGTCGAGCGCGATAGCAGACGGTGGAAGTACCGGCAATGCCGGTCGGTCCAATCCATCATCGGGGCGACGCTGAGGGGGATTGCGGTAGCGGCGAGGTTCGGGGCGGTCATCGCGGTCAGCTCTGCTGCGGCCGGAAAGGTCAGGATGGGCGAAACCGGATCGACGGGCAACCGCCGGGCGCAAATCCCGCCAAAAGCAAAAGGCCCGGCTTTGCAGCCGGGCCCATTAATCTTGTCGCACACCTTTGAGAAGGTGGCGTCCCCGACGGGAGTCGAACCCGTGTCGCCGCCGTGAAAGGGCGGTGTCCTAGGCCTCTAGACGACGGGGACGTCGTTCGCGGTGACGCGCTTTCTAAAGATCGGGGCCGGAGAGCGCAAGCGCTTTTTTGCATCCACCGATACTTTTTTGCGCCACGCCCCGCCAACCCGTTGGAAGCTCTACGCCGACCGCGCCGGTGCCGCATCGTCGATCAGCAACTGCACGCCCTCGGCGCCGTTCCAGCGGTCGATCCGCAGCACGCCGGCAAGGTGGAAGGGGGTGCCGCGGCCGGTCAGCAGGGCTTGGCCCATGTCGCTGTCCAGCGCGCGGAAGGCGATGGCCTTCAGGCGGGCGCCGTCGTTTCCCTGCAGGATGCAGCGGACATGGTTGGCGCCCACCACGTCGGCACGCACGACGCGGGCATCGGCGATGGCGAAGCGCGGCTCGGAATTGCCGGTTCCGTAGGGGCCGAGCTTGTCGAGCATGGTCACCAGCCCGACGCTGGCGCCGCCGACCGACAGCGCGCCGTCCAGTTCAAGCGTCGGCACCAGCGGAGCGGCGGAAACCTGTTCGGAAATGCGGCTGTGCAGGAAATCGCGCAGCGCGTCGATCTTGTCGCCGGCCACAGTGAAGCCGGCCGCCATGCGGTGGCCGCCGCCGGCCAGCAGCAGCCCCTCCTGCCGGGCGGCGATCACCGCGGACCCCAGATCGACGCCGCGGACGGAGCGGCCGGAGGCCTTGCCGATGACGGTGCCGTCGGCGGTTTCCTCCAGGGCGACAACGCAGGCCGGGCGGCTGTAACGCTCCTTCAGGCGGGCGGCGACGATGCCGATGACGCCGGGATGCCAGCCGGCCCCGGTGACGAAGACCAGATCGGTCTCCCGCCCGCCCTCGGTGGCGACGCGCTCCAGCGCTTCTTCGAGGACCGCCTGTTCGACGGCGCGGCGTTCGGCGTTGTGGCCTTCCAGACGCTGTGCGAGTTCCATCGCCTCGACCGGATCGTCAGTGGAGAGCAGGCGGGCGCCGAGGTCGGACGCGCCAACCCGGCCGCCGGCATTCACGCGCGGACCCAGGACATAGCCGGCATGATAGGCGTCGGGCTTCTCCTTCACCCCCGCCACGTCGGACAGGGCGGCGAGCCCCGGATTGGCACGGCGTGCCATCACCTTCAACCCCTGCGCCACCAGCGCGCGGTTCAGCCCGGTCAGCGGCACCACATCGCACACCGTGCCGAGGGCGACCAGATCGAGCCATTCCCTCAGATCGGGTTCCGCCCGGTCGTTGTAGAAGCCGGACTGACGCAGCGCACGGTTGACGGCGACGATGGTGAGGAAGGTGACACCCGCGGCGCACAGCGTGCGATAGGCACCGTCCTCGTCCAGCCGGTTGGGATTGACCAGAGCGACGGCGGGCGGCAGGCGCGGTTCGGCGGCGTGGTGGTCGAGCACGACGACCTCAAGCCCGGCATCGGCGGCAGCTTCCAGCGCGGCGAAGGCGGAGATGCCGCAATCGACGGTCACCACCAGCCGCACCCCCTCCCCTTTCAGCCGCAGCAGTGCCGCTGCGTTGGGGCCATAGCCCTCCTTGATACGGTCGGGAACATAGACGCGGATGTCGCCGCCGAGCGCGCGGAAGAACCGGCGCAGCAGGGCGGCGGAGGTGGCGCCGTCGACGTCGTAGTCGCCGAAGACAGCGACCGGTTCACCGTCGCGGATGGCGCGGGCGATACGCTCGGCCGCCGGATCCATGTCGCGGAAGCGCGAGGGATCGGGCATCAGCGCCTTCAGCGTCGGGTTGAGGAAGGTCTCGCAACTTTCCTCGGTGACACCGCGGGCGGCCAGCACCCGGCCGACGATCTCCGGCAACCCACGTCCCTGGGTCAGCGCCTGCGCCTGCCGCTCGTCGCAGGGCCGAGCCTGCCAGCGCTTGCCGGACAGGGAATTGGCGACGTTGAGGAAGGCGGCGGGCTCGGTCATGGCGGTGCTGCGCGATCTCTGTATTGGGGGCACAGCCATAGCAGAGATGGGCGGGCGACGCACGGGTGGGTGTGGACAGGGGTGGGATGTGGGGGATGGAAACGGGTGGCCTACGCCGCCCGCATCCACACCGCCGTGTCGTGGAACGCCGCACCGCCGGCCGGCGGGACCGGCTCCGGCGAGGTCAGGCTGTTGATGCCCATGCCCTCGACGAAGGCGCTGTTCGGCCAGATGCCCTCGACGATCACCACGCCGCGCGGCACACCGGCGAAGGACTTGGCATGGACCACCACGCTGCCCTGCGGGTTGCCCAACCGCACCGCGTCGCCATCGGCCAGACCCAGCCCCGCCGCGTCGTCGGGGTGGATCAGGGCGGTGGGACGGCCTTCGCGCTTCTGGGCGGTCAGCGTCTCGGTGAAGGAGGTGTTGAGGAACTGGCGGGCCGGAGCGGTGACGAGGCGGAACGGGTGCTCGGCATCGGCGTCGCGGCCGGGTGGCATGTGGTCGGGCAGAGCCGGCATGCCGCCATAGGGGCCGAGCGCCGCCCAGTCGGGGGCGAAGCGGAACTTGCCGCCGGGGTGGGCGAAGCCGTTGAGGAAATGCGAGGTCTCGAAATCGGGCTGGGCGTCGATCCAGCGCTGTTCCGTCAGCGTCGCCGCATCGCCGAGGCCGGACGCCTTCAGCATGGCGTCGACGATCTCCAGCGCGGTCATGCCGAAGCCGGGATGCTCGGCGCCGACGCGGCGGGCGAGTTCGGAGATCACCCAATGGTTCTCACGCGCCTCGAACTGCGGTTCGATCACCTTGCGGCCGATCAGGATGTGCATCTGGCCGCCACCGCGGTAGATGTCGTCATGCTCCAGGAAGGTGGTGGCGGGGATCACCAGATCGGCCAGCTTGGCCGTGTCGGTCATGAACTGCTCATGCACCGCGACGAACAGATCCTCGCGCAGGAAGCCCTGGCGGACACGGGTCGAGTCCGGGCAGATCGTCACCGGGTTGGTGTTCTGGATCAACATCGCCGTCACCGGCGGGCCGCTGGTCAGGTCGCGCGGGTCGCCGGTCAGCACCGCACCGATGCGCGACTGATCGAAGCTGCGCACCGACTTGTCGAGGCGGTCCAGCCCCTCCGACAGGGTCTTGTCCAGCTTGTAGATGCCGGACGAGCAGTAGAGTGCGCCACCGCCCCTGTGCTGCCAGGCGCCGGTGACCACCGGCAGGCAGGACACGGCATGGACCTGCGCCGCCCCGTTGTGGGCGCGCGACAGGCCGTAGCCGACGCGCAGATAGCTGCGCTTGGTTGTGCCATAGAGGCGGGCGAACTCCTCGATCTCCGCCACGGTCAGGCCGGTGATCCCCGCCGCCCATTCGGGCGTGCGGGCGGCGAGATGCGCCTCCAGCCGGTCGGCGCCGGCGGCGAAACGGTCGAGATAGGCGCGGTCGGCATAACCGTCGCGGAACAGCACATGCATCACCGCGCAGGCCAGCGCCCCGTCGGTGCCCGGCCGCAGCATCAGGTGCAGGTCGGAGACCTCGGCCGTGCCGGTGCGGTAGGGGTCGATGGTGACCAGCTTCGCCCCGCGGCCCTTCCGGGCGCGGCTGACATGGGTCATCACGTTGACCTGGGTCGCCACCGGATTGCCGCCCCAATTGACGATCAGGTCGCTCTCCGCCATCTCGCGCGGGTCGGCGCCGCGGATGTCGCCATAGCCGGCAAGCCAGCCCATGTTGGCCGGCGTGTCGCACACCGTGCTGGTCTGACGCGAATAGCCCTTGGCGTGGCGCAGGCGCTGGATGCTGCCGCGCTGCACCAGCCCCATGGTGCCGGCGTAGAAATAGGGCCAGACGGCTTCCGGGCCGTAAGTGCGCTCGGCGGTCAGGAAGGCGTCGGCGATGCGGTCCAGCGCCTCGTCCCAGCCGATCTCCGTCCACTGGCCGGAGCCCTTGGGGCCGGAGCGCAGCAGCGGCGTCTTCAACCGGTCCGGGGAATGCACCCGCTCGGCATAGCGGCTGACCTTCGCGCAGATGACGCCGGCGGTGTAGCTGTTCTCCGCAGCACCGCGCACCTTGCCGATGCGGTCGGGGGCGAGGCGCTCCACCTCCAGGGCACAGGTGCTGGGGCAGTCGTGCGGACAGGCTGAGGGCAGGAACTGGGCCGACAAGGCTAACCTCTGGTATGGCTGGCGGCGGGAATGGCGCAAGTTTAGGCCCGGCCTCGCGCCCGCATCAATGCACAACAATGTATGGGTACAATAAAGAAGGACCGCGAAGTCCCGTTCCGGACTTCGCGGCCCCATCCGCTCGGGCGACTAACCCCCCTGACGACTTGCGGCTTTACATCACGCCGATCAGGCGCGGGAACCACAGCGAGATCGCCGGCACATAGGTGACGAGGCCGAGGAAGATCAGCATCGTCAGCAGCCACGGCCACACCGCCACCGTCAGTTCGGTGATTCCCATCTTGGTGATGCCCGATGCGACATAGAGGTTCAGGCCCACCGGCGGGTGGCACATGCCGACCTCCATGTTCACGATGATCAGGATGCCGAAATGGACCGGGTCGATGCCCAGCGACATCGCCACCGGGAACAGGATCGGCGCCATGATCAGGACGATCGACGACGGCTCCATGAAGTTGCCGGCGGCCAGCAGCACAATGTTCACCACCAGCAGGAAGACCCAGACGCTCAGATTCTGGCCCTGGATCCAGGCCGCCATGTTCTGCGGGATCTGCTCCGACGTCATGACGAAGGAGAAGAGGACCGCGTTGGTGATGATGTAGAGCAGCATCGCCGACATGCTGGCGCTGTCCAGCAGCACCTTCGGCACGCGGGTGAGCGGCATGTCGCGGTAGATGAACACCGCCACGATGAAGGCGTAGACCGCGGCCATCGCCGCCGCCTCGGTCGGGGTGAAGATGCCGGAATAGATGCCGCCCATCACCACGACGATCAGCAGCAGGCCCCAGAAGCTCTCGCGGAACGCATGCCAGCGCTGGCGGGCGTTCGCCTTGGGCAGGCGGGGATAGCCGAACTTGCGGGCGCGGTACCAGGTGGTGAAGCCGAGGAAGGCCGCCAGCATCAGGCCCGGCACCACGCCGGCCAGGAACATCTGGCCGATGGAGGGTGCCTGCGGATGGCCGGTGGTGGCGACGCAGTACATCACCATCACGATCGACGGCGGGATCAGGATGCCGAGCGCGCCCGAGGTGGTGACGACGCCGGCGCCGAAATTCTTCGGGAAGCCCTGCGCCACCATGGCCGGCAGGATGATGGAGCCGATGGCGACCACCGTCGCCGGGCTGGAGCCCGACACCGCCGCGAACAGGGCGCAAGCCAGCACGCCGGCCATGCCGAGGCCGCCATGCCAGTGCCCGACCATGGAGGTGGCGAAGTTGATCATGCGCCGGGCGACACCGCCATGGGTCAGGAAGTTGCCGGCCAGGATGAAGAACGGGATCGCCATGATCTCGAACTTCTCGATGCCCGTGAACAGCTTCAGCGCCACCGCGGCGACCGGCACGTCGGTCATCAGGAACAGGAAAGACAGAACGGTCAGGCCGAGCGAGATCGAGATCGGCATGCCGGTGAGCATGAGGGCAATCAGCAGCCCGAAGATGATGAGCGCGTTCACGCCGGGCCTCCCTCGTTGGCGGCTTCGACCGGGTCGATACCGTCGACCTGGGCATGATCGTGGTGGGGCAGCTCCCCGGTCCGGATGAAGGTCCAGGCGACCTGCAGGAAGCGGAAGCACATCAGGTAGGAGCCGAGGGGAATGGCCAGATAGACCAGCCACATCGGCAGTTCCATGTCGGCCGACACCTGCTCGGTCTCGGCGATGTGGTAGACGAAGTTGGCGCCGAGAGTACCGACGACGCCGGTGAACAGGGCGCCGGCCAGCAGGCCGAAGACGACGAAGCGGCCGCGGATGTCCGGACGCAGCCGGTTGATGACCACGTCCACGCCCACATGGATGCCGGTGCGCACGCCATAGGCGGCGCCGAACTTGGCCATCCACACGAACATGTAGATGCAGACCTCCTGGGCCCAGGCGAGGTTCCAGTGGATCACGTAATCCTGGATGAAGGCCACGCCGGACAGGTAGCGGTGCATGACCGCCACGAAGATGACGAGCGTCGCCGCCGCCATGAGGGTCGCGATCAGCGTCTCCTCGAGGCGGTCGAGTATTTTCATAAGCATGTCTGGGGGATCTCCCGGTCGGCGGAGATGGTGTCGGGTACCCTGGAGAGCCGCGGCAAAACCCGCGGCGCGCCATTCGGCCGTCATCCCCGCGAAGGCGGGGATCCAGGTGGCTGCCATAGCGAAAGCATTGGGAAAGCTGGATTCCCGACTTCGCGGGATTGACGGCCGAGCGAGACGGATGCCGGTTCGGTGCAGGCGCGCCTTGCAGCGGGAAGACGCGCCCGCCCTCAAGCCCTTACATCTTGAAGCCGGCGGCGGCGGCTTCCTTGTAGATCGACTCGATCAGGTCCTTGCCGACGCGGGACTCGGCGTCCTTGTGGACCGGCTTCAGAGCCTTGACCCAGGCTTCGCGCTCTTCCTTGGTCTGGGTGTGGAAGGCGGTCTTGCCCGAGGCCTTCATCTGGGCCAGCGAGACGTCGTTCTCGTTCTGGGCGATGTCGTTGGCGTAGGCGGTCGCCTCCTTCATCGCGCCTTCCAGCCCGGTGCGGACGTCGGCCGGCAGGCCTTCCCAGAACTTCTTGTTCACGATGACCGCATAGCCGAGATAGCCGTGGTCGGTCAGCGTAGCGTTCTTCTGAACCTCGTGCATCTTCTGGGTGTACATGTTCGACGGCGGGTTTTCCGTGCCGTCGACGACACCGGTCTGCAGCGCCTGGTACACTTCCGAGAAGGCCATCACCTGCGGCAGGGCGCCCAGCGCGCGCATCTGGGCGTCCAGCACCTTGGACGACTGGATGCGCATCTTCAGGCCCTTCACGTCCTCCGGCTTGATGACCGGCTTGTTGGCGCTCATGATCTTGAAGCCGTTGTCCCAGTAGGCCAGGCCGATGATGCCCTTGGATTCAAGCTTCTGGAACAGCTGCTTGCCGATCGGACCCTCGGTCACGCGGCGCAGGACGTCCTTGTTCGGGAAGATGTAGGGCAGATCGAAGACCTCGAATTCCTTCGCGCCCAGCGGACCGAACTTCGCCAGCGACGGAGCCAGCATCTGCACGGCGCCCAGCTGCAGGGCCTCGAGTTCCTCCTTGTCCTTGTAGAGCTGGCTGTTCGGATAGACCTCGACCTTGACCTTGCCGTTGGTCGCCTTCTCCGCAAGCTCCTTGAACTTCTCGGCACCCTTGCCCTTCGGCGTCTCCGGAGCGACGACATGGCTGAACTTGATGACGATCTGGTCCTGGGCCCAGGCCGTGGACAAGGCCATCGGCGCCGACATCATGCAGCCTACCGCCGCCGCGCACAGGAGCTTCACGAGTTTCATAGGTGCGTTCCCCTCTGGTGTCGATTATCTGTGGGGCGGAATGTTCCGCCCTGAACTTGTTGCGCATTGTTCATGATCCGGCGAATTGCGGCTATTGTGGATATCCGCAGAGTCGGCCTGTCCCACTTTCGTCCGGCCCCATCATCGTCGTCCTCCACACTTTCGTGTCGATCGTCATGCCCCTGCCCTATCGCAACTCTGGCTCCGCCGCCCCGCCCTCCTCCCGGTCCGGGCGGGCGGTGCCGCATGCCATGCCGCTGGTGGCGATGGCGCTGGTCGTCGTCCTGCTCGGCGCCTTCCTGTGGCTGCTTCAGCGCAACGAGCGGGACGAGGAGGCTCTGGCCCTGATCAAGGACGCCCTGTGGGTGGAGCAGAACCTGCATTTCCAGCTGGCATCCGACGAGGACAAGCTGGAGAGGCTGGCGGAAACTCTGGGCCGGACGGAAGTGGACCTGCGGCAGTTCGCCGCAATGGCCCGGCTGGTGGTGAACACCAACCCGGCGATCGAACGGGTGCTGTGGCTGGACGCCCAGGGGCGCACGATGCTTGCCGAGCCGCCGCTGCCCCGGGACGGGACGCCGGGCGCCGACGGCCCGCCCGACGACAGCCTGACCCGCAACGACGCCATGCGCATCGCCCGGTCCTCCGGCCTCAGGGCCTATGGCCCGCCCTACCGGATCGACGCCACCGACCGCGGTTTCGACGTCGCCTTCCCGCTGTTCCGCGACGGCGCCTTCGTCGGCGCGCTGGTCGGCGTCTTCTCGTTCGAGGCGATGCTGACCCACCATGTCCCCTGGTGGTTCGCCCAGCGCTACCAACTTGAGGTCATAGACGTCACGGGGACGGTGCTGGGGGCGAAGTCGCGCATGGTCGTGCCGGGCTCCATGGCGGGTCCGGCCCCCGACCCGGCGCGGAGCCACGTCATCCCCTTCGATCCGCCCGGCCATGGTTTGGCGCTGGTCGCCACCGCCTATCCCAGCGACTCCAACGTCACGCGCACGGTCCTGGTGGCGGCGATCTTCGCGCTGACCGGATCGGCGCTGTGGAGCCTGTGGTCGCTGCGCCGCCACATCGCCGGCCGCCTGCGCGCCGAAGAGGCGCTGCGCGAGGAGCATGCCTTCCGCAAGGCGATGGAGGACAGCCTGACCGTGGGCATGCGCGCCCGCGACCTGGAAGGGCGCATCACCTACGTGAACCCCGCCTTTTGCCGGATGGTCGGGCTGGAGCCCGAGGCGCTGGTCGGATGCGGTCCGCCGATGCCCTACTGGCTGCCGGAGGAGATCGACCGGGCGGAGGCCGCCCTGCAGGACGTGCTGGCCGGCCGCGCACCGGAAACCGGGCTGGAGATGCGGTTCCGGCGTGCCAACGGCGAGCGGTTCGACGCGCTTATCTACGAAGCGCCGCTGATCGACGCCAACGGGCGCCAGACCGGCTGGATGGGCTCCGTCCTCGACATCACCGAACGCAAGCATGCCGAGGAACTGGCCCGCCAGCAGCAAGAGCGGTTGCAGCAGACCTCCCGCCTGATCACCATGGGCGAGATGGCCTCCACCCTGGCGCATGAGCTGAACCAGCCGCTGTCTGCCATCGCCAGCTATTGCACCGGCTGCCTGAACCGCCTGCGCTCAGGCCGGTTCGACACCGACGAGGTGGCGGCGGCGCTGGAGAAGCTGGCCGCGCAAGCCAAGCGTGCCGGGCAGGTGGTGCGGCGAATCCACGACTTCGTGCGCAAGCGCGACCCGAACGTTGCGCCCTGCTCGCTGGCCCAGGTGCTGGAGGATTGCGTCGGGCTGACCGGCGCCGATGCCGCCCGGCTGGGCGTGCGGGTGGAACTGGACGCCCCGGCCGACCTGCCGCCGGTCACCGGCGACCGCATCCTGCTGCAACAGGTGGTGCTGAACCTGATGCGCAACGGGATCGAGGCGATGGCCCGCACCCCGCGCGGCGACCGCCGCCTGACCGTCACCGTCCGCCAGGAGGGCGGGAGCGACGGAGCCGGGGACGGCGTGCTGCTGACGGAGATCCGCGACCGCGGGTGCGGTGTCGCGCCCGATATGGCGGAGCGTCTGTTTTCCCCTTTCTTCACCACCAAGCGCGAAGGTATGGGGATGGGCCTGAACATCTGCCGCTCCATCGTAGAGCACCACCGCGGCCGGCTGTGGTTCGAACCGGTGGCGGCGGATGGCGGCCCGGACGACGCATCGGCCGGGACCCGCTTCCTGTTCACCCTGCCGGTGCATGCCCAACCCTCGGGCCGCATTTCAGACCAAAGCGCAGAGGCCGCAGAATGACCACGCTCCACATCGTCGACGATGACGAGGCCATCCGCGACGCGCTCGGCTGGCTGTTCCAGTCGCGCAACGTGCCGGTGGCCGGGTGGCCCTCCGCTGAGGCCTTCCTGGAGGCGTGGAGGCCGGAGATGGCCGGCTGCCTTCTGCTGGACATCCGCATGGAAGGGATGAGCGGATTGGAGCTGTTCGACCGGTTGCTGTCCAGGGGATGCCGGATGCCGGTGATCTTCCTGACCGGCCATGGCGACGTGCCCATCGCCGTCAACGCCCTGAAGAAGGGGGCCCGCGATTTCGTGGAGAAGCCCTTCAACGACAACGAGCTGGTCGACCGGGTGATCGATGCCCTGGCCTTCGACGCCGAACAGCGCGAGCGCGAGGCGGGTCAGGCAGGCCTTGCCGCAAGGCTGGCCACCCTGACCCAGCGCGAACGGCAGGTGATGGAGCTGGTCGTCGCCGGCCGCCTGAACAAGGTCATCGCCGACGAGCTCGGAATCAGCATGCGCACGGTGGAGGTCCATCGCAGCCATGTGTTCGAGAAGATGCGGGTGAAGACGGCGGTGGAGCTGACCCGTCTGCTGACCGGCGCCGCATGAGCGGAACCGATCCGGACCGACTCGGCCCCCCGTCTCTCCAGCCGATCCCTGCCACCGCGGTGGCGCCTTAGCAGTGGAGCATCGACGGTTGCGCCTGCGGTTGCCCGGTTCCCTGCTCGCCATCGGCGTGGCGGTGACAACGCCCCTGCTGCTGTTCGGCGCGGTGCTGGTCTGGCAGCTCGACGCCCGCGAGCGCGGGAAGATGGAGGGCGAACTGCAGTCGGTGGCGGAATCGCTGTCGCTGGCAGTCGACCGCGAACTGGCGAGCCAGTTGAGCCCGCTGGAACTGCTGGCTGCCCTGGTGCAGTACCGCACCGGCAATCTGCGTGCGCTCTATGAGGAAACCACAGCCGCCGCCCACAGCCAGACCGGTTGGCTGGCGATGGGGTTGATCGACACCGAGACCGGACAGTTCGCCTTCCACACCCATTATCCGCTGGGCGTCCACCCGCTGCCGCCGCCCCGACTCGACGAGGTGACCCGCCAGGTGGTCGAGACCCGCCGCGCGGCGATCGGCGGCGTGTTGCCGCCCGGCGGGCCGCCCGGCCGCCCATCGCTGATCCTGCGCGCACCGATCCTGCAATTCGACCAGGCCAGCGCGAGCGACCAAGTGCGCTATGTCCTGTCGCTTGCCCTGGGGCTGGAAGGACTGGGTGGGGCGCTGCAGACCCGCAGCATCCCGCCGGAATGGACGGTCACGCTCATCGACCCGACGATGCTGATCGCCGCCCGGTCGCGCGACCCTGCCATCTTTCTGGGCCAGCGCGTCTATCCATCGCTGGAAGCCCGCATCCGGACCGGCAGCAACGGCATGTTCCCCGGCAGGACGAAGGATGGGCTGGAGGTCCATGCCGTTATCCACCGCTCCGCGGAAACCGGATGGTCGGTGGTGCTGGGCGTGCCGTCAGACCTCGTGATGCAAAGGTTGAACGCCCTGCGCATGGCGGTGATCGGCGGCGGTGCGGCAGCCTGCGCCGCGACGCTGGGGCTGGCCCTGCTGGTGTCCCGCGCCTATCGCCGCCGCCGCAGCGCCGAGGAGGAGGTGCGCCGCGCCCGCGAGGCGGTCCTGATCGAGCAGCGCCGCCGGCTGGAGTCCGAGAAGGAGCATGCCGAGGCCGCCAACCGGGCCAAAAGCGAGTTTCTGGCCAACATGAGCCATGAGCTGCGCACGCCGCTGAACGCCATCATCGGCTTCGCCGAGGCGCTGATGTCCGGCATCTTCGGCCCGGCCCCGCCCAAGCATGTCGAGTACATGACGGCGATCCACCAGTCCGGCCGGCATTTGCTGGACCTCGTCAACGAACTGCTGGACATGTCGAAGATCGAGGCCGGGCGGCTGGAGCTGTTCCCGGCCTGCGTGCCGCTGGGCGAACTGCTGGACGAATGCCTCGGGCTGGTGGAGGCGCTGGCCCAGCGCAAGGGCGTCGCCCTGTCCGGCGACGGCATCGACCGAACGCTGCAGGTGACGGCGGACGGTGTCCGCATGCGTCAGGCGGTGCTGAACGTCCTGTCCAACGCCATCAAGTTCACCCCCGCCGGAGGCGCGGTGCGGGTGGAGGCCACCGCCGGGCCGGACGGCAGGGGTGCGGTCATCGTCATCGCCGACACAGGTGTCGGCATGACCGCCGAAGAGGTGCTGATCGCGATGGAACCCTTCCGGCAAGTCCACAATTATCTGACCAAGGCGGAGGCGGGGACCGGGCTGGGCTTGCCGCTGGCCCGCCGTTTCGTCGAGGCCCATGGCGGCACGCTGACCCTGGACAGCGCCCCCGGCGTCGGAACCACGGTGACGATCAGGCTGCCTTGAACGGGATGCTGTCGTGAGGGCGGGCCGTCGCTTGCGACCGGAGGGGGGCCTACCCGCGCCGGGGCGGGCGGCCCGGAAGCATCGCACGCTGCAGCTTGGCGCCCGCGAGGTCGGCGCCGTCCAGGTCGGCGCTGTCGAGATTGGCATCTGACAGGTTGGCCTGGACCAGGCAGGTGCCGACCAGCAGGGCGCCGCGCATGTCGGCCCCCATCAGGTTGGCGGCCCAGGAGCGGCCGGTCGGGCGCCCCGACGGGTCCTTGATGGCCGCTGGCCCCAGCCGCACCCGCGTCAGGTCGGCGTTGGTCAGTACGGCATAGCTGAGGTTGGCGCCGGACAGGTCGGCACCCATCAGGTTGGCGCCCTCCAGATTGGCGCCGGACAGGTCGGTCATCATCAGCCGGGCGCCGGTCAGCGCCGCCGCCGACAGATTCGCCCCGCGCAGGGAGGCGGCGCTGAGATTGACGTTGCGCAGATCGGCGCGGCTGAGGTCCGCGCCGTCCAGGTCGGCACGCTGGCCGCGCTGACCGACGCTGTCGATCCAGCGTTCATGGTCGAAAATGGCGCGCTGGATCTCCGACCCCATGCTGTCGATCGGCCGGGTCAGCTGCGCCGTGGCGATCCGGGTGGAGGACAGGTCGCAGTCGGCCATGCGTGTGCCGACCATATCGGCCTTGTCGAAGCGGGTGCCGTCGAGCGACGCCCCCGACAGGTTGGCACCGTTCAGACGCGCGCCGCTCAGGTCCGCGCCGTTCAGAACGGCCCCGGACAGGTCTGCATTCTGCAAAACCGCTCCGGTCAGATCGGCATCGGACAGGTTGGCGCCACGCAACGTCGCACCGGTCAGATCGGTTGGTATTCCACCCTCAGCCGTCGTGCCGTTCTGCAGGCGGGCGAGCGCCGCCTTGTGGAGTTGGCGTGCGCTCTCGGCGTCCTGGCCGTTGGGCGCATCGGGCCCGGACCCGCGCCTTGCGCTGCCACCCGGCTCCAGCGTGCCGGCGCGCAGATCCGCGCCCTTCAGATTGGCATTGGAGAAGTCGGCCGCGCGCAGGCGGGCACCGCGCAGATCGGTCTGCATCAGGTTGGCCCGGCTGATGTCGGCATCGCGCAGATCGACGCCGAACAGATCGGCACCGGCCAGATTGGTGCCGTTCAGCCGGCCGCGGGCCAGCCTTGCGCCGATCAGACGGGCGCCGCGCAGGTCGCGCTGCGACAGGTCCGCCCCCTCCAGGTCGGCCATGGCCAGGTTGGCGCGGGCGCCGCCCGGCTGGCCCTTGATCCAGCGGGCATGCCGGTCCAAAACCTCGGCCAGTTGATCGGGCCGAAAGAAGGACACGGTGCAAGCAGTGGGGGCGGTTGCGGTGGGCACGGGCAGTTTGACGCCGCGAAAATGGTTACATTGCGACAATCATGCGATTCATTCCTTACCGAAGACTGAATGAATCTCCTTTTGCGCTCACTCTTTCGGAGGATGCGGTTCGGGAGCATGCCGCTATGGCGTACGGGTGGGAGACGCATCGCCGGTCACGGGTCCGGGATGGAAAACAGGGACTTGGCCTGAGCTGTGGCCGGGCCTGTCATACCGGTTCGACAGGCCCACTCCGCCGCTCGGCTCCCGAGTCGCGCAGGTTACGGTTCTGTAATCGAACCGGCTGCGAACGAGTCGCGAACAGGCCCAACCCGCCGCTCCGTCCGGGCCACGCACAGTACGGCGCGATCCCTGGATCTGGCCGGAAAACGGCATCGGTTAAGCATTGGTTTCTTGACAGCAAAGGCCACAGACATCCTAAAAGTGTCCCACCTTTCGGACCAACGCACCGCAGCATGCCCTGACCTTGGCCGGGGTTTGGCTTTGGCCGTAACCGGGATGACGGACTCCGGAGCATGGAGACGGCGCACCGGAGCGGAAAAACGGGATATGAAGGAAGAATGATGAAGGATGCGGACGCCCGGTCGACCATGACCGCACGCCCGAGCGCTGGCGAGAGCCGCGCCACCGAACGCCATCATCTCGATCGCCGCTCTCTTCTGCGCGCCGGCCTGGGTCTGGCGGCGATTGCCTCCGCAGGGGGAACCTTGTTCGCGAGCGAGGAGGCAGAGGCCGCAGCGCTCCGCGCCCCGCCGCGGGTGCTGTCCCTGGTGAACCTGCACACCGGCGAGAAGGTCAGCGCCGAATACTGGGCGAAGGGCCGCTACGTGCGCGATGCCGTGCGGGCGATCAACCACCTGCTGCGCGACCACCGCAACAACTCGGTCCATCCCATCGACCCGAAGCTGCTGGATCTGGTCCACAATCTGAGCCGCAAGATCGGCCGCAAGGGCCCGATCGAGATCGTGTCCGGCTACCGCTCGCCCGAGACCAACGCGCTGCTGCGCGAGGCCGACCACAGCGGCGTCGCACAGAACAGCTACCACATGCGCGGCATGGCCATCGACCTGCGCGTGCCGAAGATGTCGACCCGCCAACTGCAGCGCGCGGCACTGAGCCTGCGGGCCGGCGGCGTTGGCTATTACCCGGACAGCAACTTCGTCCATGTCGACGTCGGGCCGCTGCGCCACTGGTAAGCGCGGCGCGACCGGCGATGCCGGAACCGGCATGGCTTCAAAGTCAGGGTTGCGGTTCGATGCGGCGCCGGGGGGAGGGAAGCCCCTCCCCCGACAGGCCCCCGTCGTCAGATATCGAGCGTGTCGCCGTCGTCGCGGTCGATGTAGCGGTAAGCGGTCGTCGTCTTGCCCCAGGTCAGCGATCCCGCCTTTTCCGGCTTCTTCGTGCCGACCCCGGCCCATTCGGCGGCGGCCATGTAGCCGTAGGCCGTCAGCCTTTCCATGATCCGCGCCACGTCGCCGGCATCGGTCAGACGGGGAAGGTCGCCGTGGGCCAGCTTCAGTTCCTCCAGCACGTCGGCCGGCGTCCGGTAGACCGGGGCGTCCTTCTGGAATAGCGGTTTGACATGTTCCGCCTTGACCGGACATTTGTCGATGGATCGGGCCAGCAGAAGACAGATGTTGTCGGCGATGACGTCCGTCGGCAGCGAGGCGGTGCCCCGCATGACATCGAAGATGACCTGCTCCCGGCCCGTCAGGTCGGGGAAGGTCTTCAGCAGGCGCCTGGTCAGGATGTAGGGCGACGGCCTGTCGTCCATGCAGCATTCCAGCACCCGGCGCTGCTCCTCCAGCAGGATCTGGTCGCGGCGGACCAGATCGGGAAGGGTGAAGCGGCGGACCTTCTTCTCAACCGTTCCCTTGAACCAGGTTAAGGGATTCTGGCCCATGAGTATCCTGCTCCATCCGCCGATGAACTCCTTCACCTTGTCCCAGGCGGGATCGCTCAGCCGGAGATAGCGGCCGATGACGGCATCAATGAAGCCGCGATAGGTCTCCGGCGTGACGGTCGGCCAGTCGCGCGGAATCACCTCGATGCGGGCGGTGCCGCAGAGCGGGATGATCGGGTAACGGACCTCCTCCCCGGCTTCATCGGTCTTCATCACGCGGCTGATCGGCTCGCCCGTTGCATCGATGTGCGGATTGGTGTCGGGCAGCCCGAACCAGGATTGCAGGAACCGCTGGCAGTTGCGGCGGCCCAGCTCGTAATCGTGGCGCCGGAACTCGATGTCGAGAAAGCCGCCGAAGCCGCCCCAAAGGCCGCAGGCGATGGCCGCCGGCTGGGGTTGCGTGCCGACGAAGCGCGACGGGGAGATGCGCCACAGGTCGGCACCGGTGTTGTCCAGTGCGCGCAGCAGCACGTCGGGACGGAAGCGGCTCTGTTCGACGAACATGCCGATCATCTTCGACAGAACCTTGGTCAGCCGGGTGTTGGCGGTTCCATCCGGGTTGAGTCCGTCGATGGTCGGGGCTTCGGGGAAGGGACTGATCATCACGACGATGCGGTTGGCCTCCGCCACATCGCTGGGCGACCGTTCCGGCGGGTTCTCCATCAGGGCGTAACGCGCCAGGTCGAAGGGATCGTTGTTGATCGCACCGCCGTCGACCGCGGCGAAGCGGTAGTCCAGCGGCGGCTGCGCCACGGTCCCGCTGCCGGACGCACCGGCGTCGCGCCATGGCCAGTCAGGCTTGATGTCCTTGAACCGGCTGGGCAGGATGTTCAGCGGCCAGGCGCGCTGGTCATAATGGGTCAACGGGGTGATCAGGTCGATGGCCGACAGCCCCGCCGGGAAAGCCCCGGAGGCAAGCGTGTTCTTGATCAGCCGCTTGCTGTTCGCCTGCGTGTAATCCGCCGGCTTCTCCGCGTCGCTGCTCTCGAACCACAGCCAGTCCTTGTTCCGTGCCGCAGCACCGCTGAAGTTCGACTCGACGCTGTAGCTGTAGGCCGCGTCCGACTGCGCCCACGGACTGACGAAGGCCGCGCTTCCCAGGCCCTTCAGGACGAAGTGGGCATGGTCGAGATGGTTCATCATGCCATAGGCCGCCCCGCCCATGCCGCCGCGCACCTCGATCTTGTAGGGGATGCCGCGGGTGTTGGTCTGGGTCAGCAGCACATGCAGGTTTTCGGCGATGTAGGGGCGCGGCGGCAGACGGTCGGGGGCGTTCGCCGCCACCTCCAGATCGGTCAGCGCCTTGCGGCCGATGTTCATCAACGGCTGGGCGTTGAGGAGCGAATACACCCCGTCCATCCTGGTGCCGGCGGGTAGATCCGAGTTGTCCAGCAGACCCAGGATCGGCGGTGTCCCGCCCTTCGCCGCTGCTCCCACGGTTTCGCCGGTGCCGGCCTTCACGAAGGCCGGACCGTCCACCCAGGCCCGATAGAGTTCGGGCAGGACGTGCCAGGGGATCTTGCCGGCCGATCCGGCCTCGTCACGCGCGGCGTAGCTGGGGTCGTTCTGCCGGCCGGCCTTCGGGGGCCGCGCGCCCATGCCGGCGCAGAGCGAGCCGATGGAGCTGGTGATGGCCCCGGCAGACGCGCCGGTCATGGTGGCGATGACGACCTTGTGATGGGGCACCGTCCGGGTGCCATTGGCGATGTCCCGCTGCTTCGCCGCCTCCCACTCCTCCAGCGCCTCCACCAGGAAGTCGAGCACGCCGGCGGAATAGGCACCTGCGGAGATCGCCCCGGACATGGCGAGGCCGAGATAGACGGTCTTGTCCGGAGTCTGCGTGTCGGCACCCATGGAAATGTCCCCCGTGACATTGATGCGGCGGACGGCACACCGCCGCGCAGGTTGATTCGGGGAACAAATCTCCTATTGATTGCATTCTTATTCAATAGAATGCGTGTTTCGATCTCATAAGCGGGATTTTCCCGTTGAAATGGTCCGCTCCGGTGCTCGGGCCATGGCGCTGCAACATGCTTCTTCCGGAAAGGAGAAGGGCGCCGAACCCGTCCGGATCCAGCGCCCTTTCGCATCGACATGACTTACCGGCGGGCCAAGCCCGAGGACGTGCCCTACCCCACCTTCAGCTTGCGGCGCAGCAGCGACAAAGGCGCTGTGTCGTCCAGGCTCGGCTGGAAGGCGATGGTGATCTCCTTCAGCGCGTTGTCCCAGCTGTCCGGGTTGGTGCCTTCCGGCGCCTCGACCGAGCTGAAGCCGGTGCGCATCAGGAACAGATACTGGTCAGGGATGACATGGCCCACCGCGCGGATCTCGCCGGTATAGCCGTAACGCTCCCGCAGTTCGCGCGCGGTGGAAAAGCCGCGGCCGTCACGGAACTTCGGGAACTCCACCGCGACCAGGGAAAAGCGGTCGAGATCGGCGGCGATGGCGCCCGCCAGCGTGCCGCTCTTCAGCCGCACGCCGAGCCGGGCGTTGCGGCCGTCGAAGCTGTCTCGCTCCGCCTGCCAGCGTTCGAAGCTGATGATGACCGGGCGGTCGTTGGGAACCGGCTCGCCGTCGGGGATGAAGCTCCAGGCGTCCTCGCCGATGCGCCCATTCTCAATCAGCGGCATAGATTCTCTCCTTGAACGGGGCATGGCCGACGCGGCGGAGCGTGTCGATAAAGCGCTCGCCTTCGTCCGACCGGTTGGCGAGATAGACGTCGACGATGGCCTCGATGGCGTCCACCGCTTCGGTCTCGGTCACCGCCGGGCCGAGGATGTCGCCGATGGCCGTGGTCAGCGTCGGATCGCCGCCCACCGTGATCTGGTAATACTCGGTGCCCTTCTTGTCGACGCCCAGGATGCCGATAGCGCCGACATGGTGATGGCCGCAGGCGTTGATGCAGCCGCTGATCTTGATGCCGAGTTCACCGATGGTGCGCTGGCGGACCGGGTCGGCGAAGCGGGCCGAGATCGCCTGAGCCAGCGGAATCGAGCGGGCATTGGCCAGGGCGCAGTAATCCAGCCCCGGGCAGGCGATGATGTCGCCGATCAGCCCGGCATTGGCGCTGCCCAGCTCCGCCGCGTCCAGCTGCTTCCACAAATCGTAGAGGTCGTCCTTCTTCACATGGGCAAGGACGAGGTTCTGGACATGGGTGACGCGCAGCTCGCCGAAGCTGTAGCGCTCGGCCAGATCGGCGACGAGGTCCATCTGGTCGCAGGTGGCGTCGCCGGGGATACCGCCAGCCGGCTTCAGCGAGACGGTGGCGATGGCATAGCCCGGCGCCTTGTGCTCCGCGACATTCACCGCCACCCAGTTGGCGAAGGCCGGATCGGCGGCCTTGGCGCGCTCCAGCGCGTCGGAATGGTCGGGCAGCTCCTCGAGGGGCGGCGGAGCGAAATGCTGGCGGATCGCCTCCACCACCTCCGGGTCCAGGCGGTATTTGGGGCCGCGCAGCCGCGCGAACTCCTCCTCGACCTCCTGGGTGAACTTCTCCAGCCCCAACTCGTGCACCAGGATCTTGATGCGCGCCTTGTAGATGTTGTCGCGGCGTCCGTACTGGTTGTAGACGCGCAGGATCGCTTCGAGGTAGGCGACGAAATCCTCCTGCGCCACCCACTCGCGCACCAGCTTGCCGACGAAGGGCGAACGGCCGAGACCGCCGCCGACATAGAAGGAGAAGCCCGGCTCGCCCTTCTCGTTGCGGCGGGCCAGCAGGCCGACGTCGTGGATGCGCACCGCGGCGCGGTCGCTCTCGGCGCCGGAGATGGCGATCTTGAACTTGCGCGGCAGATAGGTGAACTCGGGGTGCATCGTCGTCCACTGCCGCAGGATTTCGGCATAGACGCGCCCATCCACGACTTCATCCCTGGCGGCGCCGACGAACGGGTCGGTGGTGACGTTGCGCACGCAGTTGCCGCTGGTCTGCAGCGCGTGCATGTCGACCTCGGCCAGCTCATGCAGGATCGCCGGGGTGTCCTCCAGCTTGATCCAGTTGTATTGCAGGTTCTGGCGGGTGGTGAAATGGCCGTAACCGCGGTCGTACTTGCGGCCGATGGCCGACAGCTTGCGCAGCTGGGTGGCCGACATCACGCCATAGGGCACGGCGATGCGCAGCATGTAGGCGTGCAACTGGAGGTAAAGGCCGTTCATCAGCCGGATCGGCTTGAACTCCTCCTCCGTCAGCTCGCCGGACAGGCGGCGCTCGACCTGTTTGCGGAACTGCTCGACGCGCTCGGCGACGAACTGCCGGTCGATCTCGTCGTAATGATAGATGCCGGCACGGGCGCCGGGCGCGATGTGGTTCATGTCGATCAACCCTAAAGGGCCGCCGGAACGGCCAGCGATCAGATAATCAGCCGGGAAGTCAGGCGGCCTGCTTGCCGAGATCGAGACGCACGGTCGGGCCGGCGGTGCGGATGCGTTCGCGCATCGTCGCCGGGACCGGAACGCCGTCCTGCTCCACCACCTCGAAGGCGTAGATGTCGACGCCGAACTGCTCGCGCTCCGCCTTCTCCTTGGCGGCGGCCAGCACTCCGTCGGCCTCGGCGCGCGGGAACAGCGCGGCCGCGGCGAAGGACTCGACCCACACGCCATCCTTGCCCAGGAACACGACTTCCCCGTCGCGCAGGCGGTTGGCGGTGATGGCTTTCATCGACCCTTCCTTCGATCGATCCTTGGCCGACATCTGGCTCTCCTGGCTGGTCGTTCTCAAACGCATTTGGTGTCTTACCGGAACCGGCGTCGGTCCGGCAGTGAATTCGGTGGGAGGAGGACCGTTACGGCAGCCATCGTTCCCGGTCGATCAAGGCACGGGTCTCCTGGGCGACCTCGGACATCGACGCCCCTTCCGCCCGGCGGCGGTTGCGCAAGGCGGCAATGGTTCGCAGCCGCTCCGCCCAGTCCTCCGGGAACAGGGTCTCCAGCCGCTGGCGCAGCAGACTGGCGAGGGTCGGGCTGCGGCCGCCGGTGGAGATCGTCATCACCAGATCGCCACGCCGCACCACGGAGGGTGAGTGGAAATCGCACAAGGGAATGACATCCTCGACATTGACCAGCACACGGCGGGACCGCGCCAGTTCGGCCAGCGCGGTCTCTGTCTCCGGCCCCAGCCCCATGACGTACAACACGCCAACCTTGTCGAGATCGGCGGCCTCCGGCAGGGCCCGCACCAGACGGTCGGCGGCGAGTGCGGCCAATTCCCCATCCGGTTCGGGTGAAAAGACCCGCGGGTCCGCCCCGCCCTCGCGCAACTGCGTCAGACGGCGCACCGCGAGCGGGCCGGCGCCGGCCAGCGCGATCATCACCCGCGACGGGTCGAGCGCAAGCGGAATCATGCGCGCCTCACCGAAACGGGCGAAATCGGGCGGGCTACGGCGGCGCCTATGACGGGGATCCTGTGCATGCCGGTATTTAGCCCAGCCGCAGGATGACAATCAACATATTTCACACAACGTTTTGCAACACAGCACAATCCTATTAAACAAGTAGAGAATGTATTTACGTTGCGCGGGTTTTCCGCCGGTGTTAATGTGCAAACAAGAACATTAAGTCTACTTTCTTAGTAGATAATTAGAGCCACCGCGAAAGGCAGCTGACGATGGACACCGCGACACGGGTGAAACATCTGACCGACAGCTACGGCACGCTGGAAGGCGCGTCCCTGCTGGCCGCCATGCATGACGTGTTCGGCGGGCGGATCGCGTTGCTGTCGTCCTTCGGCGCCGAATCCGCGGTGCTGCTGGCGCTGGCCGCCGAAGCGAGGCCGGATTTCCCGGTCCTGTTTGTGAATACCGGAAAGCTGTTCGGCGAGACGCTGCGCTACCGCGACCAGCTGGTGAAGCGGCTGGGCCTGACCGATGTGCGGGAGATCGGGCCGACCGCCGACGACCTCGCTGCCGGCGACAAGGACGGCATGCTGTTCAACCGCGACTATGACGCCTGCTGCCATCTGCGCAAGACGGTTCCGCTGGACCGCGCGCTGGCCACCGCCGGGCTGGAGGCCTGGGTGACGGGGCGCAAGCGTTTCCAATCGGCGACCCGCGCAGCCCTGCCCCTGTTCGAGGCGGAGGGCAACCGCGTGAAGGTCAACCCGCTGGCCAACTGGGACAAGGACCGGCTGGAGGAGGAATTCACCCGGCGCGATCTGCCGCGCCACCCGCTGGAAGCCGACGGGTTCCTGTCGATCGGCTGTTACACCTGCACCGAGCGCGTGACGCCCGGTGCCGACCCGCGTTCCGGCCGCTGGGCCGGCAGCGCCAAGACCGAATGCGGCATACACACCACCATGATTGGAACCGCCCGATGAGCGCCGATCTCGACCAGCTCGAAAACCAGAGCATCTATATTCTGCGCGAGGCCTACAACCGCATCGACAAGCTGGCGATGCTCTGGTCGATCGGCAAGGACAGCAACGCGCTGCTCTGGCTCTGCCGCAAGGCGTTCTTCGGCCGCATCCCCTTCCCGGTCGTGCAGCTCGACACCGCCATGGAACTGCCGGAGGTCTACGAGTTCCGCGACCGCATCACCAAGGAATGGGACCTCGACCTCAAGGTGGAGCAGTGCCCGCCCGAGGAGGAGATGGACCAGACCCTCCCCCCCCTGACCCGCGCCGCCGCGCGCAAGACGGAAGGTCTGAAGAACCTGCTGCGCGACCATGCCTATCAGGGCGTGATGGTCGGCATCCGCCGCGACGAGCAGGCGACCCGTGCCAAGGAGCGCGTGTTCTCGCCGCGCTCGCTGGAAGGCGACTGGGACGTCAAGGACCAGCCGGCGGAGTTCTGGGACCATTACAAGACGCGCTTCCCGGAAGGCGTCCATGTCCGCATCCACCCGCTGCTGGCCTGGACCGAGCTGGACATCTGGCGCTATTCGCAGCGCGAGGGGATTCCCATCGTCCCGCTGTATTTCGCCCGTGACGGCAAGCGTTACCGCTCGCTGGGCGAGAAGAACATCACCTTCCCGGTCGACAGCACCGCGTCCACCATCGACGAGATCATCGCCGAGCTTCAGGTGACCCGCATTCCGGAGCGCGCCGGCCGCGCGATGGACAATGAATCCGAAGACAGCTTCGAGCGCCTGCGCAGCGTGGGGTACATGTAAGATGCCGCATTCTCAACTCCGCATCGTCATCGTCGGCCATGTCGACCATGGCAAGTCCACGCTGATCGGCCGCCTGCTGAACGACACCGGCAGCCTGCCGGACGGCAAGGTCGAACAGGTCCGCGAGATGAGCCGCAAGCGCGGCATGCCGTTCGAATGGGCCTTCGTCATGGACGCGCTCCAGGCCGAGCGTGACCAGGGCATCACCATCGACACCACCCAGATCCACTTCAAGACCAAGCAGCGCCCCTACGTCATCATCGACGCGCCGGGCCACACCGAGTTCCTGAAGAACATGGTGACCGGCGCTTCCCAGGCCGATGCCGCGCTGCTGGTGATCGACGCCGACGAGGGCGCGCTGGAACAGTCGCGCCGCCACGCCTTCCTGCTGCACCTGCTGGGCGTGCGTCAGGTTGCGGTGGTCGTCAACAAGATGGACAAGGTCGAGTTCTCCAGCCGCCGCTATGAAGCCGTGGCACAGGAGATCAAGGACTATCTGGCCGAGCTGGGCCTGCAGCCCAAGGCGGTGATCCCGGTCTCCGCCCGCAACGGCGACAACATCGTCAGCCGCAGCGAACAGTCCGACTGGTATCTCGGCCCCACGGTGATCGAGCAGCTGGACGCCTTCCGTCCGCAGCAGACCTCGCCCGACCAGCCGCTGCGCCTGCCCCTGCAGGACGTCTACAAGCCGGACGACCGCCGCATCCTGGCCGGCCGCATCGAAAGCGGGCGCCTGCGCGTCGGCGACACCCTGCACTTCTCGCCCACCGGCGCCAGCGCCAAGGTGATCAGCATCGAGGCGTGGAACCATCCGGAGACGGTGCTGTCGGCCCAGGCCGGGCAGAGCATCGGCATCACGCTGGACAAGCGCATCTTCGCCGAGCGCGGCCACATCGCCCACCACCAGTCCGACGCCCCGACGCTGGCCCACCGGCTGAGCGTGCGGCTGTTCTGGCTGGTGTCTGATCCGCTGGTGGTCGGCAAGACCTACACGCTGAAGATCGCCACTGCCGAACACCGGGTGACGGTGGAACAGGTGACCGCGGTCATCGACGTGGAGGACCTGTCCAGCACCCCCGGCAAGGCGGTCCGCCGCAACGAGGTGGCGGAGGTCGTGCTGCGCTCCCGCTCGCCCATTGCGCTCGATCTGGCGTCGGATCTGCCGCGCACCGGCCGCGGCGCGCTGATCGACGGCCACGACGTGGTCGGCGGCTGCCTGGTGGTGGAGATCGAGGACGCCGCGGCGGCCAACATCACCGAGGTTTCGCACACCGTCTCGCAGGAGGAACGCGCCCAGTCCAACGGCCACAAGGGCGGCATCGTCTGGCTGACCGGCCTGTCGGGCGCCGGCAAGTCGACGCTGGCGATGGCGCTGGAACGCGCGCTGTTCGACCGCGGCTGGCAGACCTTCGTGCTGGACGGCGACAATGTCCGCAACGGCCTGAACGCCGGGTTGGGCTTCTCCGCCGACGACCGGGCGGAGAACATCCGCCGGGTGGCCGAGACGGCGAAGCTGTTCGCCGACGCCGGCATGGTGGTGATCGCATCGCTGATCTCGCCGCTGAAGGCCGACCGGGCGCGGGCACGGGTGATCGGCGGCGAGCGCTTCCACGAGGTGCATGTCGCCGCCAACCTCGCGACCTGCGAGGAGCGCGACCCGAAGGGCCTCTACAAGAAGGCGCGGGCCGGCGAAATCGCCGAGTTCACCGGCATCTCGGCTCCCTACGAGGCGCCGGACCAGCCCGAACTGGTGATCGACACCGACGCGCTCAGCCGCAGCGAGGCGCTGGCCCAGCTGCTCGACTATGTCGACGAGACCTTGGGCAAGAACAGCCTGAAGTCGGAGAAGGAACTGACCTATGTGATTTGATGGGCGTGATCTGAGGGTCGGTTTCATCGGGTGAGACGACGGGCGCGGGGGAAAGACCGCGCCCATCTTGCATTCAGGCGGCCTGTCCGTCCCTTCGATGCATCGCCGTGACGATCAGGGCTGCGGTCGCCAGCGCCAGGGGCAGGAACGAGATCCATAGGACGCTGTCCCATCCGTGGCTGGTCAGCAATCCGCCGGAGGCAAAAGAGCCGAAGGCCATGGTGCCGAAGACGATGAAGTCGTTCAGCGACTGCACCCGCGTCTTCTCCTCCGGCCGGTGGCACTCCATCACCAGCGCCGAAGCGCCGAGGAAACCGAAATTCCAGCCCACCCCCAGCAGGATCAGGCCCACCCAGAAATGAGCCACATCCAACCCCATCAGCCCCACGACGGATGAGGCGGCGATCAGCGCCAGCCCGGCGGCCACCAGGCGGGAAGCCCCGAAGCGCGTGATCAGCCGTCCCGTGAAGAAGCTGGGGCCATACATGGCGATGACATGCCATTGCAGGCCGAGGTTGGCCGATTCCTGAGACAGGCCGCACAGCCGCATCGCCAGCGGGGCCGCCGTCATGACGAAGTTCATCAGCAGGTAGGACACCACGCCGCAGATCACCGCGGTGATGAAGCGCGGCTGGCGCAGGATGAGGGAAACCGGCCGGCCGCCGGCGACATCCGCAGCCGTCGGCTTCGGCAGACGGACGCCAAGCAGAACGAGAGCCGACAGAGCGGCCACGGCAGCCTGGGCAAGATAGGTCGCCGCGAACAGGTAGGGCGGCCACAGGTTCATCGTGTGGGTGACCAATTGCGGTCCGAAGACGCCGGCCACGACGCCGCCGGCCATGACGGCGGACATGGCCCGCGGTCGCCGTTCGGGCGAGGTGCAGTCGGCGGCGGCGAAGCGGAAAGAAAGCACCACCGCGGCATAGGCGCCGCCGAAGACCATCGCCGCGCAGAACAGCCAGAAGCTGCCCAGCAGTATCGCAAGCCAGGACAACAGGCCGACGAGGACGCCGCATCCGGTGCCCGCGAGAAAGGCGGTTCGCCGGCCATACAGGCGGGCGATGGTTCCGGCCGGCAAGGTGCAGACCGCCATCCCGACCACGAAAATGGAGATCGGCAGCGTCGCCAGCGCGGGACTGGGCGCCAGAGTGTTGCCGACGATGGCGCCGGTCGCATAGACAACCACCGCATTCGCCCCGGCAAGCGCCTGCGCGGCGACCAGCCGCGTGACATTTCCCAACTCCCGCCGTCGGGAAGCCACAAGGGCGGGATCGGCGGCGGAGATGGCTTCGGTCTGCGGCATGGCGGTCCTCGGACGACGCGCCGGTATCGCCGGCGGAAACGGGTGGTCAGGAGTAATGGCCGCAAGTCATGAACGGAAGCGGCATGTTCGCATGAAGGGATGAGCGGAAATCCAGGATGACAGGCCGGCAGTGCCCGCGAGGGGGACTTTCACCCGCCGACCCGCGGGGTGCGGGAGCGGGTCCAATCGCATTGCAGACGTCCTGGCGCCGGAACGGGAGATGCACATCGAAAGGTCACGGCCCCTCGCCTGCCGCCTTCACCTGAAGTGAACACATCCTTCAGAACAAGTCATTGGTCATGAAAGCAGTGCGGACGTAGCATCGCCGCCGTTGTCGAAGCGACGGAGGCGGACATGCCCTCTCACACGGAATCCCTTGAGCAGCTTGGACTGCGCTCGCCGGTGATCCAGGCGCCGATGGCGGGGGGCGGCGATACGGCGGCACTGGTCGCTGCGGTCAACGAGGCCGGCGGCCTGGGCTTCGTCGGGGCGGCCTACCTGACCGACGCGCAGATCGCCGAGCGGGCGCTGGATATCCGCAGCCGCACCACCCTGCCCTTCGGCATCAACCTGTTCGCGCCGACGCCGGCTCCCGGTGCCGCGCCGATGATGGCCGACGCGCTGGCCCGCGTCGCACCATTCCACGCCGAGCTTGGGCTGGCGGAACCGAAGGAGCCCACCTATTCCGGCGACGGGTTCGACCGGCAGTTCGCGGCGCTGCTCGACAGCGGAGCAGCCTATTACAGCGTCACCTTCGGGCTGCCGCCCGCCGACAGCGTGGCCGCAGCCAAGGCACGCGGCCTGCGGGTGCTGGGCACCGCGACCACGGTGGCGGAGGCGGTGGCACTGGAACGGGCCGGCGTCGATGCGGTGATCGCCCAGGGCAGCGAGGCCGGCGGGCATCGCGGCAGCTTCATCGGCGATCCGGCTGCAAATCTGGTCGGCACGATGGCGCTGGTGCCGCAGGTGGCCGATGCGGTCGGCATTCCGGTGATCGCCTCAGGCGGGATCATGGACGGGCGGGGCATCGCCGCGGCGCTGGCGCTGGGGGCCACCGCGGTGCAGATGGGGACGGTCTTCCTGACCAGCGACGAGGCCGGCATCCCGGAGGCGCACAAGGCCGCCATCCTCACGGCACGCGAGGTTCAGACCCGGCTGACCCGCGCCTTTTCCGGCCGGCCGGCGCGGGGCATCGTCAACCGCTTCATGGACGCGGTGGAGAACCCGGCGGAGCCCGACGCGGTGCTGCCTTTCCCCCTGCAGAACGCGCTGACCCGGCCGCTGCGCACCGCCGCCGGCAAGGCCGGGCGGGCGGAGTTCCTGTCGCTATGGGCAGGCCAGGGGCTGCGGCTTGCGCAACGCCGGAGGGCGGGGGAGCTGGTGGCGGAGCTGCTGCACGGGACCGAGGCGGTGCGGCGTCGGCTGGGCGGCTGAGTCCGGGGGGAACGCAGGGGCAGGCGGTCGGTTCAGGCGGTTGGTTCAGGCGGTTGGTTCAGGCGGTTTCTGCCATCACCCGGTTGCGTCCGCCGCGCTTGGCGGCATAGAGCGCCTGATCGGCGCGCCGGACCAGCGCCATCGCCGGCTCACCGGCGCGGAACTCGGCGACGCCGACCGACAGGGCGACGGTGCCGTAATTGGCGTTGCGCGCCTTGTTCACGATCTGCCGGGCGCCGACGAAGCTGCGCACCTGCTCCGCCAGCTTGGTGGCGTTCGCCAGGCTGGTGCGCGGCAGGATGATCGCGAACTCCTCCCCGCCATAGCGGACGGCGGTGTCACGGCCCTTGATGCATTCGGTCAGCATGCGGGCGACCAGCTTCAGCACATGATCGCCGACCAGATGGCCGTGGGTGTCGTTGAAGGCCTTGAAGTGATCGATGTCGACCATCAGCAGAGACAGCGGCTGCTCGTCGCGCACCGATGCGTCCATCGCCTCCTGCAGAATCAGGTCGAAGGCCTTGCGGTTGCCGATGCCGGTCAGCCCGTCGGTCAGCGCCTCGCGCCGCGCGCTGTCCAGGCTGACCCGCATTTCCGCCAGTTGCTGGCTCGATTCCTGAAGCTGGGACTGAAGGGCGGACTGACGGTCGGCAATCTCCTTGGTCTCCGCCGCGATGGCGGCGACCATCGCACGCAGCTCAAGCAGGCTGAGCGGCTGGTCCAGCTCGTCCCGGAAGCCGGTCAGGGCGTTGCCGTAGCGCTCCGTCTCCGACCCGACATTGCCCAGCTGCTCCAGGATGCGGCCCAGCGCATAGCGCGCCTTGTCGGAGGTTTCGCGGATGGCCTGCGCTTCGGCATCGAGTGTGAAAAATCGCTTGTACAGCTCGTCGCACAGAGTCTGCGAGGCGGTCAGACCGTCGCGGAGCGCCAGATCGATGGTGCGGGTCAGGTCCGGGTTGCGGCCGCTGAAATAGACGTACCAGAGCGTGAAGTTTTCCGGGGTGGGCGGCAGGCGGTCGGACTGCATCCGTTCCATGGCCTTTGCGGCCAGGCCGCTGGAACGCTCGAAATCCTCCGTGATCGCCACGACCGTCGTCCGTCAAAAATCATTCGGTTTCGAACGGTACGCGGCCCAAGCCCTTACGGCAAGAAGGTTCTAGGCGATGCGGCGAGTTGGGCCAATCGCTTTAGTTGCATTGACCGATCGAGCTTTCCGCACAGATGTGTGTGCCGTCGGTCCAACGGGCGCCCGACAGGTCGGCATTGCTGAGGTCGGTGCCGGACAGCCTGGCTCCGGTCAGATCGGCCCGCACCAGCGCCGCCCCGACCATCTTGGCATTGCGCAGGTCGGCGTTGCGGAAACTGGCACCGGTCAGGTTGGCCCTGGTGAAATCAGCCTCGATCAGCCGAGCCCCGTCGAAGTTCGCCCCCGGAGCCGTGCCGCTGACGAACCTGGCGCGATAGGCGTCGGCATCGGTCAGCCTGGCCTGCCCCAGATTGGCCCGCTGAAAGGTCGCATCGCGCAGCATCGCGCCGCTGAGATCGACCCCGGTCAGCGTCTGCCCCTCCATGGAACAGCGCCGCCAATTGACTTTCGGCTGCGCCGCCTCGGTGCAGGCGGCCAGTGCCGGCCCGGCGGAAAGGAAGGTGACGACCACAGCCGTGGCGAGAAGTGGGGCGGAGCGGAGCCGATCGACGAATGCAGTCTTCATTCTTCGATAGATGGGGAGATCGCCCGTGAACTCAACCTCGGCTCATTGACGGTCTGACAGGGTTCAGCCGCGCAACCGCCCGTCCCGCCTGAAGCGGCCAGGGGCCGTCCGCATGGGCTGCCGCCTGTTCGGCGAGAGCCGCCGCGACCTCCGGTGGAAAGGGAGAGGTCTTGCGGGTGGCGAGATCGACGTGAAGCAGCATGAACTCCGCAGTGGCCGCGAGCCACCCGTCCTCTGCATGCCGCATCTCGTGGAACAGGTGCAGCCGCTTGGCGTCGGCGCCGAGCAGCAACGAGTCGAACCGCAGCGGCGCCCCCTCCGTCACCTCACGGGCATAGGTCAGGTGTGCGTCGACCACGAAGACCGACCGGTTCTCCGCCGCCACATACGCCTTGCCGATCCCGAACCGGTCCAGCACGGCGTCCGTCGCATGGTCGAAGGCCAGCAGGTAATAGGCGACGTTCATGTGCCCGTTGTAGTCGATCCACTCCGGACGGACGGTCTCGCGGTGGAGGGTCAGGGGGGTGGGAGTATCGGCTGTCATGGCATTCCAAGGAAGCGGACGATGTCGGTTCGCAGCGTCTCGATCTCCGCGAGCCAGCCGGCGACCTCGGAAACCGGCAAGTCCGGTAGAGGGTCGTCGAAGATGCCGGCTCCCGGATAACGCGGCGCTCTGATGAATGTGGTGAGATGAGCCAGAGCGGCGATGCGCAGGGCCATCGGATGCCCGGTTGGAAGCCGGACGACCAGACTGTCGATGTCGTGGGACTTCGGCGGCATCGTGCCAGCCGCCACAAGCAGGGTCTTGGCGAGCTTCTCGACCGCCTGCTGGCAGTGATAGGCCGCCATATGGGGCTCCGGATCGGGACCATAGAGGTTGTTGCGGATCGCCTTCACGTCGCGCTCCACAACAACCAGCCATGCACAGACTTCCCTACGCTCCATAAACCCTGAGCCCCCGGCGCTTGACCTCGTAGCTCAAGGTGCCCACGACGTCCTTGGACGCTTCGTAATTGGCGCGCGTACAAGGAATGATGTCGGCGGGAATGCCGGTGCCGATCTTGGACGCATAGGCATGGCGGATCGACCGCCTCTCCTTCGGCGCATCGTCCGGGACAATCACCAGCAGGTCGTAATCGCTGTCCTCGTCGAAGTCGCCGCGCGCCCGGCTGCCGAACAGGTAGACGGCTTCCGGCTCCAGGGCCGGGACGATCCGGTCCAGCAGGATTTGCAGCTTCTCGTCGTTCCGCGTGTCGACCACAGCCATCGGAGTCCTCCGCCGCCCATCCTAACACGGAACGGGCGGCGGAGGATCATCGCTCGAACAGTGGACATCAGACCGAGAAGTATTTGGCCCGCGGGTGGTGCAGGACGATGGCGGAGGTGCTCTGCTCCGGATGGAGCTGGTCCTCGTCCGACATCTCGATGCCGATGCGGCCGGCGTCCAGCAGCTTCAGCAGCTGTTCCTGGTCCTTCAGGTTCGGGCAGGCCGGATAGCCGAAGCTGTAGCGGCTGCCGCGGTAGGACTGCTGCAACAGCTTCTCCTTGTCGCGGCTGTCCTCGGACCCATAGCCCAGCTCCGCACGGATGCGGGCATGGACATATTCCGCCATCGCCTCGGTCATCTCAACCGACAGGCCGTGCAGGTAGAGATAATCCTGGTAACGGTTCTCCGCGAACCACTCCCGCGCCACTTCGGCGCAATGCTGGCCCATGGTGACGACCTGGAGGCCGAGCACGTCACGCTCGGGATCGGTCACGTCGCGCAGGAAGTCGGCGATGCACTCGCCATCCTCCTTGGCCTGACGCGGCAGCGAGAAGCGGGCGGCCTCGGTGGTGCCGTCCTCTTCGAACAGGATGACGTCGTTGCCGTCGGCCGCCGCCTTCCAATAGCCATAGACGGCGGTCGGGCGCAGGATTTCCTCCTTCGCCGCGATCTGGAGGATGCGGTCGAGCACCGGCCGCAGCTCCTTCTTCGCCCACTCCTTGAACTCCTCGAAGGATTTGCCGTCCTTCCGGTAGCCCCATTGCAGCTGATAGAGCATCCGCTCGTTCAGGTAGGTGACCAGCGTCTTCAGCGGCACAAGGTCGATCAGCTTCGGCCCCCAGAAGGGCGGGGTCGGCACCGGAACGCCCTCGGCCAGCCGGTGGCGGCGGGCGCGCACGGCGTCCTTGTCGACCGGGCCGATGGCGGCGCTGGTCGCCTGCCCCAGCACGCGGCGGCGGTTGGTCGCCTTGCCGGCGCGCTTGGCCTGCTGGATGGCGAGCTGCTGGTCGAAGCTGCCCTCCACCACCTTGTCCATCAGGGTCAGCCCGTCGAAGGCGTCGCCGGCATAGGCGACGCGGCCGGAGCCGTAGGACGCCACGCAGTCACCCTCGACATAGGCGCGGGTCAGCGCGGCGCCGCCGAGCAGCACCGGCACCTCCAACCCCTCGCGGGTCATCTCCTCCAGGTTCTCGCGCATCACCACGGTGGATTTCACCAGCAGGCCGGACATGCCGACGGCGTCGGCCTTGTGCTCCTTCGCGGCCTGGATGATGGCGGTCACCGGCTGCTTGATGCCGAGATTGACGACCTTGTAGCCGTTGTTGGTCAGGATGATGTCGACAAGGTTCTTGCCGATGTCGTGGACGTCACCCTTCACGGTGGCGAGAACGAGCGTGCCCTTCTGCTGGCCCTCCACCTTCTCCATGTGCGGCTCCAGCCACGCCACGGCGGCCTTCATCGTCTCCGCCGACTGCAGCACGAAGGGAAGCTGCATCTTGCCGGCGCCGAACAGCTCGCCCACCACCTTCATGCCGTCGAGCAGATAGGTGTTGATGATCTCCAACGGCGGATGGGTCTTCATCGCCTCGGCCAGATCGTCCTCCAGCCCGGTGCGGTCGCCGTCGACGATGCGCTCCTTCAGCCGGTCCTCGACATTTTCCGCCCGCGCCTTCTTCTTGGCGTCGGCAGCCTTGCGGCCTTCGAACAGGGCGATGAAGGCCTGGAGCGGGTCGTACCCTTCCGCGCGGCGGTCGAAGATCAGATCCTCGGCGGTCTTGACCTCCTTTTCGGGGATCTGGTGCAGCGGCAGGATCTTGGAGACATGGACGATGGCGCCCGTCATCCCCTTCTTCACCGCATGGTCGAGGAAGACCGAGTTCAGCACATGGCGCGCCGCGGCGTTCAGACCGAAGGAGACGTTGGACAGGCCCAGGATGATCTGGCAGCCGGGCATCTCGCGGGCGATGGCCTCGATGCCTTCCAGCGTCCAGATGGCGAGCTTGCGGTCGTCCTCGTTGCCGGTGGCGATGGTGAAGGTCAGCGGGTCGAACAGCAGGTCGGACGGGGCGAGGCCGTATTCGTTGACCGCCAGATCGTAGAGCCGCTTGGCGATCTCCAGCTTGCGGTCGGGCGTCTTCGCCATGCCCTCTTCGTCGATGGTCAGGGCGATGACGGCGGCGCCGAACTTCTTGGCCAATTCCAGACGCTTGCGCGCCGGCTCCTCGCCGTCCTCGAAGTTGATGGAGTTGAGGATCGCCTTGCCGCCATAGAGCGCCAGCGCCTGTTCCAGCACCTTGTACTCGGTCGAATCGATCACCAGCGGGGCGGTGACGGAGCCGGCGAAGCGGGAGATCACCGCATTCATCTCCGCCACCTCGTCACGGCCGACGAAGGCGGTGCAGACGTCCAGCGAGTGGCTGCCTTCCTTCACCTGCTCGCGCGCCATCTCGACGCAGCCGTCCCAATCGTTCTTCTCCTGCAGCTCGCGCCACTTCTTGGAGCCGTTGGCGTTGCAGCGCTCGCCGATGGCGAAGAAGGCGTTCTCCTGACGCAGCGTGACCTGGGAGTAGAGCGAGGCCACCGCCGGCACCCAATGGACGGTGCGTCCCTTCGGCGCCGGGCGGTGCGAGCCGGCCGGGGCCAGCTTGCGCAGCATCTGGTTGGCCGCCGCGATGTGGGGCACGTTGGTGCCGCAGCAGCCGCCGACGAGATTCACCCCGTCCTCCGACACGAAACGCTCCAGCCAATGGGCGAAGTCGTTCGCCAGCAACGGATAGTGCGTCTTGCCGTCCACCAGTTCCGGCAGGCCCGCATTTGGCTGCACCGAGATCATGCCCGGCCAGTTCTGCGACAGCCAGCGCACATGCTCGCTCATCTCCAGCGGACCGGTGGCGCAGTTCAGGCCCATCAGCGGCACGTCCAGCGCCTGGATGACGGTGGCGGCGGCGGCGATGTCGGTGCCGACCAGCAGCGTGCCGGTGGTCTCCACCGTCACCTGGACGAAGACGGGGGTGTCGGACTTCGCCTCGGCCCGCGCGCGCTTGATGCCGTTGACGGCGGCCTTGATCTGCAAGGGATCCTGGCAGGTTTCCACCAGGATGGCGTCGGCCCCGCCGGCGATCAGGCCGGCGGCCTGGACATAGAAGCTATCCTCCGCCGGCTGATAGGCGATGTGGCCCAGGCTGGGCAGCTTGGTGCCCGGCCCGATGGAGCCGATGACGAAGCGCGGCTGGCCGTCCCTGAAGCCTTCCGCCGCCTCGCGCGCCAGCTCGACCGCGCGCTGGTTGATCTCGAAGGCCTTCTCGGAGATGCCGAACTCGCCCAGCGTCACCGGCGAGGCGCCGAATGTGTCGGTCTCCACCATGTCGGCGCCGGCTTCGAAGTAGCCGCGATGGATGTCGCGGACGATGTCGGGGCGCGACAGGGGGAGGATATCGGTGCAGTTCTCGTGCCCCCAGTAATCCTTCTCGACGTCGAGGTCGAGCGCCTGGATGCGGCTGCCGAACCCGCCGTCGCAAAGCAGAACACGGTCACGCAGGGTGTCGAGGATGTGGGCCATGGGAATGCGTCTTGTCCGTTATTTGGCGGGTTCGGGGCAGAAAAGGCAGGGTCAGGTCAGGCCGTGGCGGCTGGTGGGCCACCAGTCCTCATCGAGACGCTGTTCCAGCGAATCAGGGCAGCTGGATGGGATGTTTCCGCAGATGTGCGACGATTCTAACATGAAACCGCACCGGATGCGCCCTACCCCGCCACCGCCGCCGCGGCGGGCGCGGCCTTCGCCTTCACCCCCAGCATGCGGCAGATGGCGATGGTCAGGTCCGAGCGGTTCAGCGTGTAGAAGTGGAAGTCGTGCACCCCCCGCGCCTGCAGCTCCTGGCACTGCTCCGCCGCCACCGTCGCGGCGACGAGCTGGCGGGTCTCCGGATCGTCGTCCAGCCCCTCGAAGGTCTCGGCCAGCTTCGCCGGCATCGACGCGCCGCACCTGCCGGCGAACTCCACCGCACGGGCGAAGTTGGTGATCGGCAGGATGCCGGGCACGATCGGCACATGGATGCCGGCTGCGGCACAGCGGTCGAGGAAGCGGTAATAGACGTCGTTGTCGAAGAAGAACTGGGTGATGGCGCGGGTGGCGCCGGCATCGATCTTGCGCTTCAGGTTGTCCAGGTCGAACTGGGCGCTCGGCGCTTCCGGATGGGCTTCCGGATAGGCCGCGACCGAGATCTCGAAGTCGGCGATGCGCTTCATCCCCGCCACCAGATCGGCGGCATAGGCATAGCCGCCGGGGAACGGCTCGTACTTGCCGCCCACGCCGCCGGCGGTCTCGGGCGGGTCGCCGCGGAGCGCCACCAGATGGCGGATGCCGGCATCCCAATAGGTGCGGGCGATGGCATCGATCTCGTCGCGGGTGGCGCCGACACAGGTGAAGTGTGCAGCGGCCGGGATGCCGGTCTCCGCCTGGATGCGGCAGACGGTGGCGTGGGTGCGCTCGCGGGTCGATCCGCCGGCACCGTAGGTCACCGACACGAAGTCGGGCGACAGCGGAGCCAGCCGCCGGATCGACTGCCACAGGCTCTGCTCCATCTTCTCCGACTTGGGAGGGAAGAACTCGAAGCTGATGGAGGGCAGCGCAGAGGTGGGCGCGGTCATGACGGAACTCCGCTGAGCGAGTGGGCGGGCTTCGGGGATTGGGTTTGAATGCCGGCCGCGACGCGGGTGGCCGGCCAGATGGATACGGTGAGCGGATCGCCCGGCAGATGCACCACCGGACCGCAATCCAGGCCGGACTGGCGGCACCAGCCGGCAACCTCGGCGTCGGCAAAGCCCAGGCGGCGGTGCGCATGCTCCTCGCGCAGGGCTTCCAGATGATGGGGAGCGAAATCGACGACCAGCAGCAGACCGCCGGGGCGCAGCACCCGCGCCGCTTCGGCCAGGACGCCGGCCGGCGATTCGGTATAATGAAGCACCTGGTGGATCACCGCGACGTCGAAGGAGCCGGAGGGGAACGGCAGCTGGTACATGTCGGCCTGACGGACATGGCAGTGGCGCAAGCCCGCCTCCTCCAGCCGGTTGCGGGCGACGGCCAGCATTTCGCGCGACTGGTCTACCCCGATCGCGCGATGGACGCGCCCGGCAAGCACCTCCAGCATCCGTCCGGTGCCGGTGCCGATATCCAGCAGTTCCTCCACCCCGTCTTCCGGAACCAGGCGCAGCAGAGCGGCCTCGACCTCGCCTTCCGCAACGTGAAGGGAGCGGATCTCGTGCCAACGTGCAGCGTTCTCACGGAAATAGGCGGCTGCGGTCTCCGACCGCGAGCGCTTGATCGCCTCCAGCCGTTCCAGATCGAGCGTCAGGGTCGGATCCTCGTCGGGGATGGCGTCGACCAGCACACGCGCCAGCTCGGCAGATTTCCCCTTCTCCGCAAGGCGGTAGAAGGCGAAGGTCCCTTCGCGGAAGCGGTCGAGCAGCCCGGCGTCGCACAGAAGCTTAAGGTGGCGCGAGACGCGCGGCTGGCTCTGGCCCAGGATCTGGGTCAGTTCGGTCACCGTCAGCTCGCCATGCGCGCAGAGCGCCAGCAACCTCAACCGTGTGGTCTCGGCAGCCGCCTTCAGCGTTGCCAGCAGATCATCCATCGCCTCACGTCCGATTCGGGCCAGAGAGGGGTGCGGCCGGCCGGCGCACCATGCCCGGACGACCCGAATACAGATATAAAGATATCTTTATGCGTCGTAAACCGCTTTTCGCTGGCCGTCTCGCCGCGACGGACAAGGAGTGCAAGGCGCCCCCTTTCCACCCGCCCGGCCCAAGGTCGAATGCGATGGCGCGCAAGCTCTCGGACGGCACTGCGGCAAAGCCGTCACAATCGCCAAGCCGTGGGGCAACCCGACACCGCCCATGCTGGTCAAACCGCAAAGCCTGTGTTAGGTCATGAAACGGTGGAAATTCTGCGATATCTCGCCCAATCTTCCTCCAGACCGCGTTGCCACCTTGCCAGGGTTGAGGACATCCGCCATCGGAGTCTTCGGTTGTGGACAGGACATGCGGCGACCCGCACCGAGTCGAGCCAACAGATAAAGAGCCGTCGCACATGAAGCTGGCCAGCCTTTCCCGCTCCCTCCTCCGTACGGCCACCGTCGTGGCATTCGCCCTGACGGCAACGGCCTGCGCGACCAACCCAGGCGACTCGGGCGCAACGGATGCCGCCTATCAGGTCAACGATCCGCTGGAAATCCCCAACCGCTTCGTCTTCGCCGCAAACGAGGCGGCAGACGTCCTGGTGATCCGTCCGGCGGCAGAGGTTTACGTCGGCGTCGTGCCCGATCCGGTGCGCGATGCGATCCACAACTTCATCGACAACCTGATGTCGCCGCTCTACATCGCCAACAACCTGCTGCAGGGCAATGTGGAGGGGGCGTCCAACGCCACCGGGCGCTTCCTGACCAACACCATCCTGGGCGCGGGCGGTATCGCCGACGTCGCCACCCAGGCCGGCATCCCGCGTGCGCCGGAGGATTTCGGCCAGACGCTGGCGGTGTGGGGCGTGGGTGACGGCCCGTACATCGTGCTGCCGCTGCTGGGCCCGTCGAATCTGCGCGACACCGCCGGCTATGCCGTCGACACCGTCGGCGATCCGGTCCGCATCTGGGCCTACGGCACCGACCACAAGGGCATGCTGGTGGGCCGCGCCGTCGTCGGCGCCGTCGACCGCCGGTCGGAGATCCTGAAGGAGGTCGACGACCTGCGCCGCAACTCGCTGGACTTCTACGCCACCGCGCGCAGCCTGTACCAGCAGCAGCGCCGTGCGGCGATCGCCAACAACAAGGCGGCGGCGTCGCCGGAATTCCCGGACTATTCCACCCCGCCGAAGCCCTGACACGGAGCCGTCCGGCCGGTTCACCGGCCGGACGGCTATGGATTTCGTATCCCCGAGATCAGAGGACCCCCAAAGGCCACATGACCGTTGACAATGCCGCGGCAACAGCCACTTTTCGCCCTACCATGCTGACACGCCGCAAGTTCGTCGCGTGCGCTGCCCTGCTCGCGGTGAGCGGTTGGGCTGGGCACACACTCATCTCCCCCGCCGCCGCACAAGGCACGGACCAGGGAGCCAGCGCGTTCATCCAGAAGCTGGGGAACGACGCCATCGCAACCTTCTCGGACAAGAGCCTTTCGCGCGATCAGGCGATCCAGCGCTTCCGCACGCTGCTGTACGCCGGCTTCGACGTGCCCTACATCGGCCGCTGGGTGCTGGGCCGCTATTGGAACAGCGCGAACGAAGCCCAGCGGGCCGAATATCAGAAGCTGTTCGAGCAGCTGATCGTCAACACCTATGCCGAGCGTTTCGTCGAGTATTCGGGCGAGACCTTCAAGATCACCGGCACTTCCCCGGCCGGTGAGGCGGATAGCATGGTGACGACCCAGATCGTCCGCCCCAACGGCCCGCCGGTGAATGTCAGCTGGCGTGTCCGCAAGTCGGGTGCCGACTTCAAGATCATCGACGTGGTGGTGGAGAATGTCAGCATGGGCGTGACCCAGCGGCAGGAATTCGCCTCCGTCGTCGAGCAGAATGGCGGCCGTATCGACGGCCTGATCCAGGCCCTGCGCCAGAAGGTCGGCCGCGCCGGCTGAACCGCCCGGCGTCGAATCGACATCCCCACGAAGGCCGCCTTATCCCTGTGGAAGGCGGCCTTTTCCATGTCCAGCCTTTGGTTCCGGAACCGTAACGAAGACGCACCGTCGAGAAACCGTGACGCGACTGTCCGGACGGGCTATCGTTGCCCCGACGCTCCTGTCTTTCGTCATACGGTGGATCCGGGAACCGACGCCATGGCCGAACGCGATCCCAAAGAGATCGACGAGCTCCGGACGATCATCCAGGCGCATCAGGCATGGCTGAAGCGGCGGTCCAGCGGCCGCCGCGCCGACCTGAGCTTCCGCGACCTGTCCCGGTTGAACCTGGAGCGCGTGTCCTTGGCCGGAGCCAAGCTGGCCGGAGCGAATCTCAGCAACACCCGCATGGTGAAGGCCGACCTGTCGCAGGCCGACCTGTTCGGTGCCGACATGGAGGCGGTGAACCTGTCGGCCGCCATCCTGACCGGCGCCGATCTGCGCGGGGCGAACCTGCACCGTGCCCTGTTGACCGACGCCAACCTGCGGGGCGCCGATTTCCGCGCCGGTGAACTGGTCGACGGCAGCGGCCCGAATGGCAGCCAGACGGCGCGAGGCACCGGCACCACCCGGCTGACCGAAGCGAAGATGGAACGCTCGATCCTGGCCGGCGCCAATTTCAGCGGCTGCGACCTGACCGGCGCCGACCTGAACGATGCGGACCTGACGGGGGCGGAGTTGACCTCCGCCGTGCTGATGGGCACCGATTTCTGCGGCGCCAACCTGGACGGGGCGGTGTTCGGCAATACGGTGATGGACAATGCCACCCTCACCCGCACCTTCATCCCCTTCGCCCTGCCGCCCGACGCCATCGTTCAGCCCAACTACACGGCAATGCCGGTCGCCGAGTTTCTGGATCTGGTGGAGCGCCACGAACGATGGGTCGACAGCGGCGGCGCCGATGGGGCGCGACTCGACCTTGACCTCGTGTCGGTGGCCGGGGCGGACCTGCATGGGCGCACGCTGGCGGCAGCCCGGCTGCGCCGCTGCCGGCTGCCCGGCGCCCGCCTGACCAAGGCGAGCCTGGAAATGGCGGAGCTGTCCTACATCGATCTGGACGAGGCCGACCTGCGCGACGCCGTGCTGCGGGGGACCACACTGCGCCGTGCCTATCTGGCGCACACGCTGATGAATGGAGTGGATGCCCGGCCGGTGCCGCTGGCCGGCGGCCGCGACTGGCCGGCCAATTTCGAAGGCGCCGACTTCTCCGACGCCGACCTGCGCGACTCCACCATGGGGCCGGCGGTCGTCCGCGGGGCGAATTTCCACAATGCGCTCACAGACCGGTCGGGCATCGACATGCCCAGCGCCTCCAGCCCCTTTCCCCCGCCCCCGCCTGAAGAGCGGCGGCGCCAGAAGCGCTTCGTACGTCCGGGCATGGTGGTCCACACCGAACATGGCAGTTTCCCCGCCCGAAACTGGTCGGTGGGGGGCCTGTGCCTGCTGGCGGTCGACCAGCCCTACCAGCGCGGCCAGACCTTCCAGGCCCGCGTGGTGCTGGCCGACCGGCAGGAGGTGGCGGCCGTCGCCAACCTCGTGGTGCTGCACCGCGACGAGGAGCGCGGCCAGCTGTCCGTCCGCTTCCACCAGTATGGCGACGACCTGAAGGCGCTGCTGAAGACCGCCTTCCTGGAGCATCAGCGGATGGCCAGCTGAACCGGCGCTTTGACACATCTGCGCTTGATCGTTTGATTTGAAAGGGTCGTTGATTCCTCGGAACGATCATGGGGGCCTTCTGTTTGAATGGAGCACGCCGGATGGGAGCGCAACCCGCCGGTCCATCCCCGCAAGGAGGCTCCCATGGCAGACGAACAGAAGCCCAGGAAAGTTGGTGTGTATGACACCGTGACCGGAGCAGGAAGCGCCGGGATGAACTGGATGTGGATCATTCTCGGCCTGATCGTGGTCGCGATCGTCCTCTATCTCCTGTTCCGCTGACGCGCGGCGCCAGCCGCCATGACGTCCGCGCAAGAACCGTCCGAGAAAGAACCGCCCCCCGGCGGCGGCGATGCGGTCATTCGCCTGCATGACGAGTCGGTGACAATCGACAAGCAACTGGTCGAGCGAAGCCGTATCCGGGTGACCACCCGTGTGTCCGAACGCGAGGAACTGGTCCGCGAAGCGCTGGAACAGGAAGAGGCCACCGTCACCCGCATCCCGATCGACCGCGAGATCAATGCCCATCCCGGCATCCGCCAGGAGGGCGACGTCACCGTGATCCCGCTGGTCGAGGAGGTTCTGGTGGTGGAACGGCGGCTGGTGCTGCGCGAAGAGCTGCACATCCGCAAGACCCGGCGGACCGTCGAAGTCGAGCAGCCCGTCACGCTGCGGTCTGAAGAGGCGGTGGTGGAGCGTGTGCCAGCCCCGCCCTCCTCCGCCGATGCACCCTACCGGAAATCGTCCCCCAACCCGAGCTCGTCCCCCACGAATTCGTCCGAGGAGTAAAGCCGATGACCAAAACCATCGTCGCCCTTTACGACCACCGATCCGACGCCGAGACCGCCTCCCGCGACCTGCAGGCCGCCGGATTTGAAACCGGCGCCGTCGAAATCCTGTCCCACGCCGATCTGGCAAACGGCCGATGGAGCGGCAGCGACACCGCCGGGCTTGGCACCACCGCGGGCGATTCGTCGATGGGCGCCGCCGGCGGCATGGCCCGCACCGACCTGTCCACCGACTATGTCGCATCGCCCAATACCATGCCCGGCAGCAGCATGGGCACCGGATTGGAGGCCGGGGCCGGTGCCGGAATGGGCGCTGGAATGGGAGCAACCACCGGCACGACGACCGGCGGCATCCTCACCCGCCTGTCGGGTTGGGGCGTCCCCAATCAGGACGCACAGGTCTATGCCGAAGGCGTGCGCCGGGGCGGCTCGCTGTTGAAGCTGCAGTTGGACGAGGATGATGTCGACCGCGCCATGGAAGTTCTGGAACGCGGCAACGTGGTGGATGTCGAGGAACGCGGGACCGTCTATCGCAACTCCGGCTGGACCGGCTTCGACGAGAGCGCCGACTTCTACGACGACAGTTCGGCCGATGAGGAGCGCCTGCGCTATTCGCCCGGCCGGATCGACACGACGGGTGCAGGCACGGGCACCAGCGCCGGCCTGACCGGAGCCGCCGCCGCCATGCGCGACGTCAACGCCGACAGCACCCGCAGCGGCAGCTCCGAACGGGAAGAGCAGATCCCAATCGTCGAAGAGCAGGTCAAGGTTGGCAAGCGCAGCGTCGAGCGCGGCGGCGTCCGCGTCCGCAGCTATGTCGTCGAGACCCCGGTCGAGGAGCAGGTACGGCTGCGCGACGAGACCGTCACCGTCGAGCGCCGCCCCGGCGGCCTGGTCGAGGGCGGCACCGAGGTGCCTGCCGACGCCTTCCGCGAGCGCACCGTCGAGGTGACGGAGACCGATGAGGAAGCGGTGGTCAGCAAGACCGCCCATGTCCGCGAGACGGTCGTGGTCCGCAAGGATGTCGAGGAGCGCGCCGAGAGCGTGCGCGACACCGTCCGCCGCACCGAGGTGGAGATCGAGGACACGCGGGACAAGAGCACCCGCAACCCGCTGTCCGACCGGCCGCCCTCCGACCGGACGGATGACGACATCACCCGCTGACCGAAACAAGCGTTCGCGGGCACGAAAAAGGCCGCTCCCCCCAGTTGGAAGGAGCGGCCTTTCTCATTCAGGCAACAGGATCAGCCGCGCACCAGCGGCTTGTACTTGATGCGGTGCGGCTGGTCGGCGTCGGCGCCCAGGCGGCGCTTCTTGTCGGCCTCGTAATCCTGGAAGTTGCCTTCGAACCATTCGACGTGGCTGTCGCCCTCGAAGGCCAGGATGTGGGTGGCGATGCGGTCGAGGAACCAGCGGTCGTGGCTGATGACCACGGCGCAGCCGGCGAAGCTCTGCAGCGCGTCTTCCAGCGCCCGCAGCGTATCGACGTCCAGATCGTTGGTCGGTTCGTCGAGCAGCAGGACGTTGGCGCCGGATTTCAGCATCTTGGCGAGGTGGACGCGGTTGCGCTCACCGCCCGACAGCTGGCCGACCTTCTTCTGCTGGTCGGGACCGCGGAAGTTGAAGCTGGAGACATAGGCGCGGCTGGGCATGGTCTTCTTGCCCAGCTCGACCAGATCCAGCCCGTCGGAGATCTCCTCCCACACCGTCTTCTTGGCGTCGAGGCTGTCGCGGCTCTGGTCGACATAGCCGAGCTTCACCGTGTCGCCGACGCGGAAGGTGCCGGCATCCGGCCCGTCCTGCCCGGTGATCATGCGGAACAGCGTGGTCTTGCCGGCGCCGTTCGGGCCGATGACGCCGACGATGCCGCCCGGCGGCAGGCGGAAGGACAGGCCGTCGATCAGCAGCCGGTCGCCGAAGCCCTTGGCGATGTTCTCCGCCTCGATGACGACGTTGCCGAGCCGCGGCGGCACCGGAATGACGATCCGCGTCTCGCCGCCCTGCTCCTTGGCGCTTTCAGCCAGCAGCGTCTCGTATGCGGTGATGCGGGCCTTGCTCTTGGCCTGACGGGCGCGCGGGGATTGGCGAATCCATTCCAGTTCGGTCGCCAGCTGCTTCTGGCGGGCTTCCTCCTGGCGGCCTTCCTGTTCCAGGCGCTTCTGCTTCTGCTCCAGCCAGGACGAGTAGTTGCCTTCCCACGGAATGCCCGACCCACGGTCGAGTTCGAGGATCCAGCCGGTGACGCTGTCCAGGAAATAGCGGTCGTGGGTGACCAGCACGACGGTGCCCTTGTAGTCCTCCAGGTGCTTCTGCAGCCAGGCGACCGATTCGGCGTCGAGGTGGTTGGTCGGCTCGTCGAGCAGCAGCAGGTCGGGCTTTTCCAGCAGCAGCTTGCAGAGAGCGACGCGGCGACGCTCACCGCCCGACAGCTTGGTCACGTCGGCGTCGCCCGGCGGGCAGCGCAGGGCGTCCATGGCGATCTCGACCGTGCGGTCGATGTCCCAGGCGTCGGCCGCGTCGATCTTCTCCTGCAGCTCGCCCTGTTCGGCCAGCAGCGCGTCGAAATCGGCATCGGGATCGGCCATCAGGTTCGACACTTCGTTGAAGCGGTCGAGCAGCGCCTTCGTCTCCTTCAGCGCCTCCATGACGTTTTCCTGGACGGTCTTGGTCGGGTCCAGCTGCGGCTCCTGCGAGAGGTAGCCGACCTTGGCACCCTCGGCCGCCCAGGCCTCGCCGGAGTAGTCCTTGTCCAGACCGGCCATGATCTTCATCAGGGTCGACTTACCGGCGCCGTTGACGCCGAGCACGCCGATCTTCACACCCGGCAGGAATGAGAGCCAGACGTTGTCGAGAACCTTCTTGCCGCCAGGATAGACCTTGGTCAGGCCCTTCATGACATAGACATACTGGTAGGACGCCATGCGCCGCTCCGACCTTCCGAAAAGATGTGGGAAATGGCGCCGCCCCAGCCTTGCGGTTCTACGGCACCCTGTCGCTAGGGTCCGGTTTTAGCGCATAAGGGCCCTGCATGAAACCTTGTTGAACCGACCCACGGAGATCGGGCGGTATCGGCGGGAAATGGCAGGAGAAAAAGGATTGGTCAGCCCCAAGGTCGAAATCTACGTCGATGCCGACGCCTGTCCGGTCAAGGCCGAGGTCTACAAGGTCGCCGGTCGCACCGGCTGCAAGGTGTGGCTGGTCGCCAACGCGCCGCTCCGCCTGCCGACGGAGTGCATGGCCGAACTGGTGGTGGTCAGCGACGGCTTCGACGCCGCCGACAACTGGATCGCCGAACAGGCCGGCCCGACCGACATCGTGGTGACCGCCGACATCCAGCTGGCCGACCGCTGCGTGAAGCGGAACGCGGTGGTGATCGGCCCGACCGGACGCCCCTTCACGCCCGACAGCGTCGGCTCGGCGCTCGCCACCCGCGCGCTGATGCAGGATTTGCGCGACATGGGCGTGGTCAGCGGCGGCAACGCGCCGATGAGCCAGCGCGACAAGTCGCAGTTCCTGCAGACACTCGATCAGGCGGTGCAAGCACTGAAGGCGGGACGGCGGCCGAAATTCCGGTGAAGGCCGGGCACTGAAAAGGAAAGGCCCGGCTCCAAACGGAACCGGGCCTTTCCTGCAGGATCGGTGACTGCCAGTGGCCGGCGATCACTCCCAGCCGGCAACCTTCTCGCAAGCCTTGCGGGCTTCGGGATTGGCCTTCTCCCACTGCGTGATGGTCCGGGTCTCGTTGTTGTCCATCTTGTCGTTCATGCAGACGCAGTACTTGTTCACGACCGTTTCAGGCACCTTGGCGTCGGCGTTGTCCTTCATGCACTGGGCGACCCACTTGGCATTGTCGTCCGCCAGGGCGGGCGCACCGGCAGCGAGGATGCCGACCGACAGGACACCAAGGGAAAGAGCGACAGCGGAAAACTTCATGATCGGTCTCCAGTGTGGAAGGCACAGCGAAAGCTAGGTGCGGCACCGGAAGCGGTGCACAAGAACATTACGGTCGATAATCAAGTTCCGGAAATCGGACAATTCGCAAAATTGCCGAGCACTATTCCATTTACAAATCATTAATACACATTGAAATAATAACATAGAAATACAAATCAATATTACAAAGCTGCAGCCAACCGCTGTTCATCATCATGCTTGTGATAATAAGCCTTCCATCTCTTCCAGCATCGATTCCCCCCAATGAAACAGCCCGATATCGATCTGGCGGTACAAGTCACAGATCCTGTAGACACTGGATCGGCACCGAACGCAGGATGGCGACGCAGATTCCGACAGAAGAGCCAGGCCGGCGTCATCGCTCGGATCACCGAGAACAGAGCCTCGCCAAAACAGAGTCCGCGGAGAATTTTATTTGGATTTTCGCAACCAACATTTGTATGTTGCAATCTCCAGAGATTACATTCTCGCTTCCAGCTTCCCACGCCTCAGGGAAAGATGATTTTCCCTTCCAATGCTCTATTTCTTATCTTAGTGTCCTTTGGGGTGGTCGCCGCTCCATCGGGAGACACGCCTCATTCAGTGGCGTACCGCAAGACGCCATGCGGTCTCCGCCGGACGGTACGGCACCGGACCGAAGCCAGACTGAGAGAGCGAGCCCGATGTCACTTCCGACCGCATCTTTCCTCGATGAGATGAAGAGTAAGTGCGACCAAGCGGTCGAGAAGGCCGGGGGCAAGCGGCCGACACTCGAGATCGCCGACAAGGTCCTGAATTTCTGCAGCCGCAACGGCTCCGAGATCCTGAAAATGGGCGGTGAGATGGCGCTGCAATCCGGCGTGACCCATCTGGCCACCGCAAGCGGGGTGTCGAGCGGCGTCGCCATCCCGCACACCGCCATCCCGGTGGTCGCCTCCGGCGGTGTGGTGTTCATGCCGCTGGGCGCGGCTCTGGCCCCCTGGATTGCGGCGGCCAAGGTCGCGTCGATGGCCGAATCCGTCTACGACCTGCACGACCTGAACGACATGGCGAAGGGCAAGCGCAAGGGACTGGCATGCTCCTGCGGCAACTGCACCAAGCAGGTCGGATACGCGATCGACAAGAAGGAGGTCGTGGCGGCGCGCATCGGCGTCGGCGTCTTCACGGCGGGCGCCAGCGAAATCCTGTATCGCGGCCTCTACAGCTTCGGGAAATCGATCAAGTCAAAGATCCTCAAGGAAACGCGGCCGAAGGAAACCCACGCGAAGGCTCTGGTGGAGTCGGCCCGCCAGGGCTGCCACGTCGCCATGGCGACGATCCTGACCCTGGTCGGCGGGGATGGAAAGAAGGCGGTCCGCCAAGCGGTCACCATCATCGTTTGCGAAGACGGTTGGGAACGGCTGAAGAGCTATATGTGATCGGCGGCACGGGTCGGAAGCCGGCGGGCCGGGGCCGGAGGAGCGGTGTCCCCCGGTCCCTGCCGGTCAGACCCGCACCACCTTGCCCGGATTCAGCAGGTTGTCCGGGTCGAAGGCACGCTTCAGGTCGCCCATGACGGCGAATGCCTCGCCGGCCTCCTGCTCCAGGAACGCCATCTTGCCATAGCCGATGCCGTGTTCTCCGGTGCAGGTGCCGCCCATCGCCAGCGCACGGCCCACCATCTTGTCGGCAAGGCGCTGCGCCTCGGCCAGTTCCGCCGGGTTCTCCGGGTCGAGGACATAGACGAGGTGGAAGTTGCCATCGCCGACATGGCCGACCATCGGCGCCAGCATGTTGGACTCGGCCAGATCCTGCTTGGTTTCCAGGATGCAGTCGGCAAGCCGCGAGATCGGCACGCAGACGTCGGTCGGCCAGCCCTTCGACCCCGGACGCAGGGCGAGTGCGGCGTAATAAGCGTCGTGCCGGGCCTGCCACAGCTTGGACCGGTCCTCCGGCCGGGTGGCCCAGGCGAACTCCATCCCGCCATGCTCGGCGGCGATGGCGGCCACCATCTCCGCCTGCTCCTTCACGCCGGCCTCGGTGCCGTGGAACTCGAAGAACAGGGTCGGGGCGACGGCGTAGTCGAGCTTGGAGTATTTGTTGACCGCGTCGATCTGCACCTCGTCCAGCAGTTCGATGCGGGCGACGGGGACGCCAACCTGGATGGTCTGGATCACCGTATCGACCGCGCCCTTGATGGTCGGGAAGGCGCAGACGGCGGACGAGATCGCTTCCGGGATGCCGTAGAGCTTCAGCGTCACCTCGGTGATGATGCCGAGCGTACCCTCGGAGCCGACGAACAGACGGGTCAGGTCATAGCCGGCCGCCGACTTGCGCGCCCGGCCGCCGGTCTTGATGACGCGGCCGTCGGCCAGCACCACGGTCAGACCCAGGACATTCTCGCGCATGGTGCCATAGCGCACGGCATTGGTGCCGCTGGCCCGCGTTGCCGACATGCCGCCGAGAGAGGCGTTGGCGCCGGGATCGATGGGGAAGAACAGGCCAGTGTCGCGCAGATGCTCGTTCAGCTGCTTGCGGGTCACGCCGGCCTGGACGGTGACGTCCAGATCCTCCGCGCTGACGCGCAGGATCTGCTGCATGCCCGACAGGTCGATGGTGATGCCGCCGGCCAGCGCCGCGATGCCGCCCTCCAGCGAGGTGCCGGTGCCGAAGGGGATGATCGGCAGCTTGTGCTTCGCGCAGATCTTGACGATCGCGCTGACCTCTTCGGTCGAGTTGGCGAAGGCGACGCCGTCCGGCGGACAGGGCGTGTGATAGGACTCGTCCTTGCCGTGATGCTCGCGCACCGGCAGGGAGGTGGTGAACCGGTCGCCCAGCAAAGCCGACAGCTCGGCCCGAGCCTCCTCGGTCAGGGCCGCGCGCGGCTGGGTGGTGGCGATGACGGTCATGGGTGTTGTCCTCCCCGGTCGAAGGTTCATTGGTATGACCAAGCGAGGCTAAGGCGGCTGGCAAGTGCTTGGCAAGACGGGCGCTGTGCAGGGGTGGAATGCCGGGGTGCGGCTGGCGCATGAAAAGGTGGGCAGCCATTAACTCATGCGCGAGTGGGTTCCATCATCGCTCAATCGGATGGAGAGTGGCAGATGGCCGAACCGACGCTCACCGGCGTGCTGAACCTGATCCCCACCCGCATCGCCGCGGTTCCGCCAGCCGCGGAGTGACGCCACAGCTGTTGCATCGGCAACGCAACAGTCCATGCAACACCTGTTGCAACGCCCCACCCCGCCACACCACCCCGAACCGTTGATAATCAAGAAAATCCGCTGAACTGACCTTCTGGCACGGCGGTTGCTCTTACCTCTTCGAACCGCGCGTCGATCAACGGCGCGCATCAGCGAGGGGGAGGCGCAATCTTGGCTCCGGTCGTCGGCATCGTCGCCAATCCGGTTTCAGCCCGCGATATCCGCCGGGTCGTCGCCAACGCCACCAGCCTGCAGATCGCCGACCGGGCGAACATTCTGCTGCGGGTGCTGGCGGCGCTGCATGCCTGCGGCGTCCGCGACGTTCTGATGATGCCGGAGAATGGCGGCATCCGCGCCCATGTCGAGCGCGGCATGATGCGGGCGAAAGCGCGCGGCGAGGACATCTACCCCGCCCTCCACCCGGTCGCCATGCCAGTCACCGGCACCGTCGCCGACACCCACCGTGCCACCGCGGAGATGCGGCGGGCCGGCGTCTCGGCACTGGTGGTGCTCGGCGGCGACGGAACCCACCGGGCGGTGGCGGCGGAATGCGGAACGGTTCCCATCGCCGGCATCTCCACCGGCACCAACAACGCCTTCCCCGAACACCGCGAGCCGACCATCACCGGGCTCGCCACCGGGCTGGCTGTCACCGGCCGGGTGCCGCCGCACATTGCATTCTCCGCCAACAAGCGCATCGACGTGTCCCTCCGCAGCGGGGCGGACGGCGGAACCGTCACCGAGATGGCGCTGGTCGATGTCGCCCTGGTGACGGAGCGCTATATCGGCGCCCGCGCCCTGTGGCGGACCGAGAATTTCCGCGAACTCTACGTCACCTTCGCCGACCCCGAGGTGATCGGCATGTCGGCCATTGCCGGCCTGCTGGAACCCGTCGGCCGCGACGAGAGCGGCGGCCTGATGGTGCGGCTGTCGCCGGATGGCGATTGCCGCAAGAGCACCACCCTCCAAGCCCCCATCGCCCCGGGAATGATGGCTGAGGTCGGCATCACCGACTGGCGCCGCATGCCCGCCGACGTCGCCTTCGTGCCGGAGGTTGCCGCCGGATCCATCGCGCTGGATGGGGAGCGCGAACTCTCCTTCAGCGAACGCGACCGTCTGTCCCTGACGCTCAGGGACGACGCCTTCCGCACGGTCAACGTCGCCGCGGTCATGCGGCACGCCGGCCAGAACAGGCTGCTGACCGGCACACCCGTGCCCGTCGCCGCCGCCTTCTAACCATCAAACACACATCAGGGAGAAAACACCTCATGGCCCAGAATCCCTTCCCCCTCGGCAAGGACGAGCTGCTGAAGGCCTACCGCACCATGCGGACGATCCGCGAGTTCGAGGAGCGGCTGCACGTCGATTTCGCCAAGGGCGACATCCCCGGCTTCGTCCACCTCTATGCCGGCGAGGAGGCCTGCGCCACCGGCATCATGATGCACCTGAACGACAACGACCGCATCGCCTCCACCCACCGCGGCCACGGCCACTGCATCGCCAAGGGCGTCGACGTCCACGCGATGATGGCGGAGATCTACGGCCGCTCCACCGGCGCCTGCCGGGGCAAGGGCGGGTCGATGCACATCGCCGACCTGTCCAAGGGCATGATGGGCGCCAACGGCATTCTGGGGGCCGGGGCGCCGCTGATCTGCGGTGCTGCACTGGCGGCCAAGGTGCGCGGCGACCGCGGCGTCGGCATCACCTTCGTCGGCGACGGCGCGTCCAACCAGGGCACCTTCCTGGAAAGCCTGAACCTCGCCGCGGTGTGGAACCTGCCGGTGGTCTTCGTGGTGGAGAACAACGGCTATGCCGAATCCACCGCGATGGAATGGGCGGTGTCCTGCGACAGCTACGTCGACCGCGCCACCGGCTTCGGCATGCCGGGCGTCACGGTGGACGGCACCGACTTCTTCGCGGTGTACGAGGCGGCCGGCGAGATCATCCGCCGCGCCCGCGACGGCGGCGGCCCGGCCCTGCTGGAATGCAACATGGTCCGCTTCTACGGCCATTTCGAAGGCGACGCCCAGACCTACCGCGCCAAGGGCGAGCTGGAGGCGATCCGCGCGTCGCGCGACTGCCTGACCATCCTGTCGGAACGGGTGATCGAGGCCGGGGTGATCAGCCGCGACGAGTTGCAGGCCATCGACCGCGAGGTCAACGCGCTGATCGAGGACGCCACGCGCGCCGCCAAGGCTGCCCCGCTGCCAGTGCCGGAAGACCTGCTGCGCGACGTCTACGTCGCCTACTGAGCCAATCCCGATCCCAATTGCAAGAAACGCCAAACGCGCGGAGGAAACACATGTCCCGCAAGATCAGCATGAAGCAGGCGATCAACGAAGCACTGGATCTGGAGATGCGCCACGACCCCACCGTCATCGTCATGGGCGAGGACATCGTCGGCGGCACCGGCGCGAAGGGCGAGGACGATGCATGGGGCGGCGTGCTGGGCGTCACCAAGGGTCTGTACGCCAAGCATGGCGACCGGCTGATGGACACGCCGCTGTCGGAATCCGCCTATATCGGTGCGGCCGTCGGTGCCGCCGCCTGCGGCCTGCGCCCGGTGGCCGAGTTGATGTTCCTGGACTTCATGGGCGTCTGTTTCGACCAGATCTTCAACCAGGCCGCCAAGTTCCGCTACATGTTCGGCGGCAAGGCCGAAACCCCCGTGGTGATCCGCGGCATGGTCGGCGCAGGCTTCCGCGCCGCCGCCCAGCATTCGCAGATGCTCACCCCGCTGTTCACCCACATCCCCGGGCTGAAGGTGGTCTGCCCCAGCAACGCCTATGACGCCAAGGGCCTGCTGATCCAGTCGATCCGCGACAACGACCCGGTCATCTTCTGCGAGCACAAGAACCTCTACGGCCTGGAATGCGAGGTTCCGGCCGAGAGCTACGCCATTCCCTTCGGCGAGGCGAACGTGCTGCGCGACGGCGACGACGTGACCATCGTCAGCTACGGCCTGACCGTCCACCGCGCGATGGAGGCGGCCACCGCGCTGGCGAAGGACGGCACAGAGGCCGAGGTGATCGACCTGCGCACCCTGTCGCCCATCGACTGGGACACCATCGTCGAGAGTGTGGAGCGCACCGGCCGGCTGGTGGTGGTGGACGAGGCGCACCCGCGCTGCAACCTCGCCACCGACATCGCCGCCTTCGTCGGCCAGAACGCCTTCGGCGCGCTGAAGGCTGGCATCCAGATGGTGACGGCACCGCACACCCCGGTGCCCTTCGCGCCGTCGCTGGAGGATCTGTACGTCCCCAGCGCCGACAGCATCGCCAGCGCCGTACGCCGCACCCTGTCGCCCAAGGGGGCGTCGCCGCGGATCGCGGCGTGACGCGTCACCGAACAGCCCGCAAGAAGCGCACCTCTCCGTCATTCCCGCGAAGGCGGGAATCCAGACCGTTTCGGATCGCGGCAATGGCCGACACCTGGATCCCCGCCTCCGCGGGGATGACGGAAAAGCGTGAGCCAAGCAAAAAACATTTTCAGGAGCCTGCACCACATGTTGAACGAGCGCATCAAGCCCATCGTCATGCCGAAATGGGGCCTGTCCATGTCGGAGGGCAAGGTCACCGGCTGGCTGAAGCGGCCGGGGGCCACCATCTCCATCGGCGATGAGCTGCTGGAGGTCGAGACCGACAAGATCACCAATGTGGTCGAGGCGGGCGAGACCGGCGTGCTGCGCCGCGTGCTGGGCGAACCCGGCACCGTCTATCCGGTCAAGGCGCTGATCGCCGTGCTGGCCGAACCCGACGTGCCGGACGACGACATCGACGCCTTCATCAACGCCTATGCCGTCCCGGCCAGCGAGGAGGGCGACGAGGCCGAGGCTGGCCCGCAGTACCACACCGCCGAGACGCCGGCCGGCACCATCCGCTATGCCAAGCGGGGCGAAAGCGGGCCGACCGTCCTGCTCGTCCACGGCTTCGGCGGCGATCTCGACAACTGGCTGTTCACCATCGACGCGCTGGCGGAGAAGGCCACCGTCTATGCGCTCGACCTGCCCGGCCACGGCCAGTCGACCAAGCAGATCGCCGACCCCAGCCTGTCCGGCCTGTCGCAGGCGGTGCTGGGCTTCCTCGATACGGTCGGGGTGGAGCGCGCCCATTTCGTCGGCCATTCGATGGGCGGGGCGGTGTCGATGCGCACCGCGCTCGACGCGCCGGGGCGGGTGGCGTCGCTGTCGCTGATCGCGTCGGCCGGGCTCGGCGAGCAGATCGACCACGGCTACATCCAGGGTTTCGTCGGTGCGACATCCCGCCGCGACCTGAAACCGGTGCTTGAGACGCTGTTCGCGGACCGCGGCCTTGTCAGCCGCCAGATGGTTGACGACCTGTTGAAGTACAAGCGGCTGGACGGCGTTGACGAGGCGCTGCGGGCGCTGTCGGCCTCGCTGTTCGCCGAGGGCCGGCAGGCCAGCGTGCTCGCCGCCGGGATCGCGGACGCCAGGACGCCGACGCTGGTGGTGTGGGGCGAGGAGGATCGCGTCATCCCCGCCGACCACGCCCAGGCGCTGGCGAACACGGCACAGGTCGCCGTCATCCCCGGCGCCGGCCACATGGTGCAGATGGAGGCGGCCGGCAAGGTGAACGCGCTGCTGAAGGACCACATCGCCAAGGCGGACTGAGGAGGCCAGCCCCCTTCCCGCCCCTTTTCCCCGGTTCCCGAACCCCTCGCCACCGGCGCGCGGGCTGTCCGCCAGCGCGCCGACAGGAGACCGTTCATGCCCGATCTCAAGGACAAGAGCATCATCGTCACCGGCGCCGGCCGCGGCATCGGCGCCACCATTGCCAAGGCGCTGGCCGCCGACGGTGCCAAGCTCACCATCGCCGACCGTACCGAGGCCGACGCCCGGCAGGTGGCGGACGCCATCCGCGCTGCCGGCGGCGCGGCAATCGCCGTCACCGTCGATGTCCGCGACCGTGCCGCCGTCCGCCGCATGATCGACGAGACGGTGACGGCCCATGGCCGGCTCGACGTGATCTTCAACAATGCCGGCATCGCCCAGACCAAGCCCTTCCTCGACATCACCGAGGACGACTGGCACACCGTCAACGACGTCAACGCGCTGGGCGTGCTGATCGGCATGCAGGAAGCCATCAAGACGTTCAGGAAACAGGGCGGCGGCGGCAAGATCGTCAACACCGCCTCCATCGCCGGCAAGCAGGGCTACGAGCCGCTGGCCCACTACTCCGCCAGCAAATTCGCCGTTGTGGCATTGACCCAGGCCGCCGCCCGCGGCTTCGGCAAGGACGGCATCACCGCCAACGCCATCTGCCCCGGCGTGGTGGCGACAGAGATGTGGAAGATCATCGACCAGGGCTTCCGCGACACCGGCATCACCAAGTCGGAGAACGAAGCCTTCGACATGTTCGCCGCCGGCGCCGTGCTGGGCCGGCCGTCGCGCCCCGACGATCTGGTCGGTGTCGCCCGCTTCCTCGCCTCGTCCGACAGCGACTTCATGACCGGCCAGTCCCTGCTGGTCGATGGCGGGATGGTCTTCGCCTGACCGTTCCGACCGCTCGCCGACAACGAAAAATCCGGAGGACAACGCCATGAATGCGATGACCACGATGAAGGCCGCCGTCTGGCATGGCCGCAAGGACATCCGGGTCGAGGACGTGCCGCTGCCGGGCGCCCCGCCCGCCGGCTGGGTGCAGATCAAGGTGCATTGGTGCGGCATCTGCGGGTCCGACCTGCATGAATATGTCGCCGGCCCGGTCTTCATCCCGGTCGACACCCCCCACCCGCTGACCGGCCTGAAGGGCCAGTGCATCCTCGGCCACGAGTTCAGCGGCGAGATCGCGACGCTGGGCGAGGGCGTCAGCGGCTTCGCCGTCGGCGACCGGGTGGCGGCCGACGCCTGCCAGCATTGCGGCGAGTGCTATTACTGCAAGCACGGCATGTACAACATCTGCGAGAAGCTGGCCTTCACCGGCCTGATGAACAACGGCGCCTTCGCCAGCCTCGTCAACGTCCCGGCCGAGCTGCTCTACAAGCTGCCCGACGGCTTCCCGACCGAGGCGGGCGCCCTGATCGAGCCGCTGGCGGTCGGCATGCATGCGGTGAAGAAGGCCGGCAGCATCGTCGGCGAGACGGTGGTGGTGGTCGGCGCCGGCACCATCGGCCTCTGCACCATCATGTGCGCGAAGGCGGCCGGGGCCGGGCGGATCATCGTCCTGGAGATGTCGGCGGCCCGCAAGGCCAAGGCGCTGGAGGTCGGCGCGTCCATCGTGCTCGATCCCAAGGAGTGCGACGCGGTGGCGGAGGTCAAGGCGCTGACCGGCGGCTATGGCGCCGACGTGTCGTTCGAATGCATCGGCCACCGCGACACCGCCAAGCTCGCCATCGACGTGATCCGCAAGGCCGGCAAGACGGTGCTGGTCGGCATCTTCGAGGAACCCAGCTCCTTCAACTTCTTCGAGATCGTCGCCACCGAAAAGCAGCTCATCGGATCGCTGGCCTACAATGGCGAGTTCGCCGACGTGATCCGCTTCATCGCCGACGGCCGGATCGATGTGCAGCCGCTGATCACCGGCCGCATCACCCTGACCGACATCGTCAGCGGCGGCTTCGAGGAGCTGGTCGCCCACAAGGACCGCAACGTGAAGATCATCGTGCAGCCGCAGGCGGTCCCTGCCGCCGCCGAACAGCCGGAGCTCGTCCACTGATGGCCCTGCCCGCGATGCACGCTCCCCGCCCGGAACACCGGGCCGAAAAGCCGGCCTGGCTCCGCGCCCGCGCCCCCGCCGGTGCGGCGTTCGAGGACACGCGGTCGCTCGTCCGCCGCCACGGCCTGAACACGGTCTGCGAGGAGGCCGCCTGCCCCAACATCGGCGAATGCTGGAGCAAGCGGCACGCCACGGTGATGATCCTGGGCAGCGTGTGCACGCGGGCCTGCGCCTTCTGCAACGTCGCCACCGGTCGGCCGGATGCGCTCGATCCCCACGAGCCGGACCGGCTGGCCGAGGCGGTCGGAGAACTGGGCCTCGCCCATGTCGTCATCACCTCGGTCGACCGCGACGACCTGCCCGACGGCGGTGCGGCGCATTTCGCCCGCTGCATCCGCCGCCTGCGCGACACCTCCCCCACCACGACGGTGGAGGTGCTGACCCCCGATTTCCGCAACAAGCCGGGCGCGGTGGAGACCGTGGTGGACGCCCGCCCCGATGTCTACAACCACAATCTGGAAACCGTTCCGCGGCTCTATGCCGACGTGCGGCCCGGTGCGCGCTATTACGGATCGCTCCGCCTGCTGGAACGGGTGAAGGAGCGCGATCCGTCGATCTTCACAAAGTCCGGCATCATGGTCGGGCTGGGCGAGGAGCCGGCGGAGGTGGTACAGGTGATGGACGATCTGCGGGCGGCGGGCGTCGATTTCCTGACCGTCGGCCAGTATCTCCGCCCCACCCCCAACCACCACCCGGTCGCCCGACATGTCACGCCGGAGGAGTTCGAGCGCTACGGTACGGTGGCGCGGGCTAAGGGCTTCCTGATGGTGTCGGCGACGCCCCTGACCCGCTCCTCCCACCACGCCGGCCGCGATTTCGAAGAGCTGCGGCGGCGGGCGGGTCAATGATGGTTGGCCGGGGGAATGCCGTCAGGCCGCGCGGACGGTGGCGATGAAGTTGGCGACCTCGCCCTTCAACCGGTCGGCCTCCGTCGCCAGGACTTTCGCGGTGCTCAGCACCTGATCGGCGGCCGCGCCGGTTTCGGTGGCGGCCCTGGTCACGCCGACGATGTTGGTGGACACCTGTTCACTGCCGCGGGCCGCCTGGGCGACGTTGCTGGAGATTTCGGACGTCGCGGCATTCTGTTCTTCGATGGCGGCGGCGATGGCCGACGAGATCTCGCTCATCCGCCCTATGATCCCGGCAATACCGGCAACCGCCTCCTTCGCGCCGCTGGTGGCGGTCTGGATTTCCTTCACCTTCGCCTGGATCTCGTCGGTCGCGCGGGCGGTCTGGCTGGCCAGCGCCTTCACCTCGCTGGCCACCACGGCAAAGCCCTTGCCGGCCTCTCCGGCCCGCGCCGCCTCGATGGTGGCGTTCAGGGCCAGCAGATTGGTCTGTCCGGCGATGGAGTTGATCAGGTCGACCACCGCGCCGATCTGGTTGGCGGTATCGACCAGCAGCTGCATGCTGGCATTGGTGCGGTCGGCCTCCTGCACTGCGGTCGCCGAAATGGCGCTCTGGTTCGACACCTGCCGACCGATTTCCAGGATAGAGGCGGCCAATTCCTCCGTTGCCGACGCCACGGTCTGAACATTGGCGCTCGACTGCTCGGACGCCACCGCCACGGCAGTCGCCTGGGCGGTGGACTGGGTAGCCGACGAGGACAGGGTTCCGGCCGCGCCCTGCATCTGCGTGGCGGACGAGGCCACATTCTGGACGATGGCGCTGACACTGCCCTCGAACCGGTCGGCGAGCCGTCGCATCTCCGCCTTGCGCTCCGCCTCCGCCTGGGCCTTCTGCGCCTCCTGCTCGGCAGTCAAGCGCCGGACCTCGAGCGCATTGGCCTTGAAGACGTCCAGCGTGCGGGCGAGCAGCCCGACCTCGTCGCGACGCTCCGTGCCGTCGATGGCGAAATCCAGCTCGCCCTGCGAGACGCGGGTCATCGAGCCGGTGATGCGGTTCAGCGGACGGACGATCAGATAGATCACGATGGACAGCGACAGCCCCAGTCCGAGCAGGATGCCGACGACCGAAAGGGTCAAGACCACAGTTCTGGTCTGTTCCGCAACGGAGCGGGAGTCCCGGATCGCCTTTTCGACGCCCTGGCGGTTGATCTCGACACGCTCGTCGATCAGGGCCGAGGCGGCACGGCGGGTTTTCGCCCCGTCTCCGGAACTGAGGGCGAACGCCTCGTCATCCCTGCCCTGAAGCGTCAGGTCGATGACCTTCAAGGCGTTCTGGCGGTAGGCATCGACCAGGGCCTTGATCTTCACGCCGGTTTCGCGCCGGATGTCGCTGTCCGCGGTCAGGGCGAGGTCGGCGATGGCCTTGTCGGTCAACACCATCGCTTCGTTGAACATCGCGGCGAACCGCTTCATCTCGTCGTGGTTCTTTTCGATGATCGCGTTCTTTTCGGCAACGGTGGCCGCGTTGAGATGACGGCCCAGGTCAAGAATGGTTGCGCGCCGCGAAGCCTCGACGGTCAGGGCATATTCGGATACCTGCTGAACCAATCCCAGCCTCTGCAGCGCCGTCGCCGCAATCGCCCCCATGAAGATCAGCAGCAGGAGCACAGGCGTAAGGATCTTCACGATCATTTTCTGATTGCTGAACCAGCTCAACATCGATCACCCCCCGGCAGGACTTTAACAGGATTCAACAGCCATCAGGATGACCAAGCTATAACCTTCTCTTCTATCATCAATCAGGGGAAACCCCAGAATTGATGCCAACACAAAAACTTATGTTTCAAAACTTTTATATTCGTTCGTGTGTTTTTGTTTCATTTTTTTGGAATCAGTTGAATGGTGGACTCAGACCACGCCAATGACCATTGCCATCCGCACCTGCAGAGATTTCTCCACACCGCCGCAATCTTCGATCCATACCTGGAGCGAAAAGCCCAAGCGACCATTCCACCAATTCCCGGAACGGGGTGCCATCGGGGCTGCACTAAATCGGGATGGTCAGGAGGCCGCCGGTCGCCGACGATCATCGGGAATGGGACCTGCGCGGCGGCCTTACGCTGACCGCCTTGACAGCCATTCTATCGAGCGGAGAGCCCGAGCCGCAGGTCCTTCGCTCGGCCCCGGACACCGGGGCGGTCAGCGCGTGGTCGGTATGGACCTGCTCAGGCAGCCGAACCTTTTCAGGTCAAATGCTGCCTTTGCAGGTAGTCCTCGCTCTGCATCTCCATCAGCCGGCTCACCGTGCGCTCGAACTCGAAGGCGTGGGTGCCTTCCGGGTAAAGCCGCTCGGGCGGGCCTTCGGCGGCGATGACGACGTTGACCTTGTGCTCGTACAGCGCATCGATCAGCGTCATGAAACGCTTGGCCTCGTTGCGCAATTCGTCCTTCATGGTCGGCACATGGCCGATGAGGACCGTATGGAAATGGGTGGCGATCGCCAGATAATCGGCCGCTCCCAAGGGCTTCCCGCACAGAGTCCAGAAATCGACCCAGGCCACGCTCTTGGCGGCACGGTCGATCTCTACCCGGCGGCCCTGCACCGTCAGGCTGCAGGGCTCGCCCGCCGCACCGCCGGTCAGGTCGGAGAAGGCCTTGGCAAGGGCGGCGTCGGACTCCGGTCCCAGCGGATGATGATAGATCGGCACGCCCTTCAACCGGTCCAGCCGGTAATCGGTGGGGCCGTCCAGCGACAGGATATCCAGCTTTTCCTTCAACAGAGCGATGAAGGGCAGGAACAGCTCGCGCTGGAGCCCATCCTTGTACAGCATGTCCGGCGGCCAGTTGGAGGTTGCCACCACCACCACGCCCAGATCGAACAGGTTGGTGAACAGCCGGCCGAGAATCATGGCGTCGACGATGTTGGTGACGTGGAACTCGTCGAAGCAGAGCAGCCACGCCTCGTCCGCCAGGGCTCGGGCCAGTTCGGGCAGCGCCTCGTCCGGGCCATCGCCTTTTCCCTTGCCGGACCGGCGGTGGTCGTGGATGCGCTGGTGGATCTCAAGCATGAATTCATGGAAATGGACGCGCCGCTTCTTGTCGACGGGGGCCGTCTCGAAGAACAGGTCCATCAGCATCGACTTGCCGCGCCCGACGCTGCCATAGATGTACAGCCCCTGCGGTGCGGTGGAGGCAATGTCCGGCGGCGGCGGCGTGGCACGGCGGCGGCCCAGGCCAAAACGTTCCAGCCATCCTCCCCCCGCAGGTTTGTCGTCGCCTACGGGTTGCGGCTGATAGCCCTTCAGCGCCTGATACAGGCTTTGGAACTTCTCCGCCGCCAGTTCCTGATCGGGATCGGGGCGAAGAGTGCCGCTGCCGCGGCGGGCGCGGTAGAGCGAAAGCGGTCCGTCGGTCATGGGGATAAGCGCGATCCGGCTGCCAAGATGCCCCTTACCTAACGGATGGAACCGCTCCGGGCAACCGCCGACCGGCACCGGCGGGACCAGCGGCGGGAATGGCAGGGTGGCGTGCGCAGCGGTTGCGCCACGCGCCTCGATGAACGATGGCGGCGCGGCATCTGGGCGCAGTTGGGAGGCACCTGTTTGCGTCCGGTTACCCTTTCTTTAGGATGTTCATCCAATCAATGTTCCGGCGCAGTCCAGCCGCCCGCCAGACAGGAAACCGCCGCAACGATGCCCGCCTCCGGGTCCGTTTCCCCGACCAACCGTTCCAACGCCGGTCTGGCGCGGGTGCTGCGTGGCCGTCTGGGCTCGGTGCGCTTCCTGATGACCGCGTCCGGCCTCTCCTTCATCCTGGTGGTGAATGCGCTGATCGGGTACGGCATCCTCCAGGGCCGGCGGGAGGCGCTGGACGCCGGCGCGCGCGCCACCCGCGACCTCGCCCGGATGCTGGAAGCCCAAACACTGCGCACCGCCTTCTCGGTGGACCGGATGTTGCGCGATCTGGCATTCGCGCTCGACACCCATCCAGATGGCGGACGGCGCGGCAGCGCCGCCATTCACGACCATCTGCGTCGGAGCCGCGACTCTTTCGGTGAACTTGCCGACCTGGTGGTGGTCGGCGACGACGGCTTCGCCCTGCACCATTCCGCCGACGCACCGCTGCCCCCCTTCCCGCTGTCCGACCGCGGCTATTTCACCAGCGCGCGCGACCGCGCCAGCCCCGGCCTGCTGGTGGGGGCACCCATCGTCAGCCGGGTGATGCCCGGCACCCGCGTCATCCCGCTGAGCCGGCGCTGGACCGATGCGGACGGCCGCTTCCGCGGGGTGCTGGTGGCGCTGGTCGACCCGACACGGCTGGCGGCGACGCTGGAATCGCAGCGCATCGACCGCAAGGGCGGCGTGATCCTGGCGCTGGAGGACGGAACCGTTCTGCTGCAGCGGCCGCAGGACCGCATCGGGCTGACCCGGCTGGCGGACTGGCCGGCGGTGCAGCACGCCCTGGCGAACCGGGACGAGGCCACCATCCGCGACGACGTCCCCACACTCGTTCCCCCGGCTGCCGCTTCGCCTGGGACCGTCCCCGGCGGCAATGCGGTCGACAGCCTGATCAGCGTGCGGCGGGTGCAGGACTATCCGTTCGTCATCGTGGCGACACTGCCGGTGCGGGCGGTTCTGACCGATTGGCGACGCGACACCGCAGCCTGGACCGCCATCGGCACGGTGATGACGCTCGCCATCGCCCTGCTGACCGCCTTCGTCGTCCGTCAGCACGCCCGCCGGGAAGAGGATCAGGCCCGGTTGGCCCGCGCCTCCCGCCGGATCCGCGGCATCCTCGACTCCATGCTGGACGCGGTGGTGACCTTTGACGCGGCGGGGCGCATCGTCACCTTCAACCGGTCGGCCGAAGTCATGTTCGGCGTGCCGGAGAGTGAAATGACCGGTCAGCCGATCGAAGCGCTGATCCCGGATGCGCGCGGCGGCGCCAACGACCGCGACCTGACCGCGCTACGCCGCGACGGCCATGCCTTTCCGGTGGGCTTCACCGTCAGCGACCTGCGGCTGGGCCGCACTCCCTGCGCGGCGGCGCCCCACCCTGCCGGCCCCGACGAGCCGCGCATCTATGTCGGCGTCATCCGCGACATGACCCGCCGCAAGCAGCAGGAGGCGGAACTGGTCGCCTCCAAGACACAGGCGGAACTGGCGAACCGGGCCAAGAGCGAGTTTCTGGCCAACATGAGCCACGAGCTGCGCACGCCGCTCAACGCCATCATCGGCTTCGCCGAGGTGCTGGACAGCCAGTTCTTCGGCACCGTCAACGAGCGCCAGAAATCCTGCATCGCCGACATCCACGACAGCGGCCGGCATCTGCTGGACATCGTCAATGCCGTGCTCGACATGTCGAAGCTGGAGTCGGGCCGGTTCGACCTGTATGAGGAGCCGGTCGAGGTGCACGAGGCCGTGGCCCATTGCATGATGATGGTGCGCGACCGGGCGGCGGCGGGCGGCGTTGCCCTGAACAATCTCGTGTCGGGCTCCATCGCCACGCTCTGGGCCGATCAGCGCGCCTTCAAGCAGGTGATCCTGAACCTGCTGTCGAATGCCGTGAAGTTCACGCCGGAGGGCGGCAGCGTCACCATCGCCGCCGACGTGGACGAGGATGGCGGATTCCGGCTGTCGGTGGCCGACACCGGCATCGGCATTCCGCCCGATTTCTTGCCCGAGCTGTTCCAACCCTTTCGCCAGGCCGAGAATGCTGCCAACCGCAGTTATGAAGGAACCGGTCTGGGGCTGTCGATTTCGAAGAACTTCATCGACCTGCATGGTGGCACGCTGACCTGCGACAGCACGCTCGGCACCGGCACCACCATGACGATCCGGCTGCCCGCTTCACGGGTGGCCGATCATCCGTCCAAAGTGGGCGGCCGGTCCGTCGGAAGCGCCTGACAGCGGGAGTTTTCGACGGACGTCAGCGCAGGCGGTTGGCGGTGAAGCGGCGGGGCGGGTCGACGAAATCATCCTGGGCAGCGATCAGCTGAAGCTCCCGCGTGCCCAGGCGCTTGGTCGTCTCGAAGATGGCGAAGATTGCCGCCGCCGCCTTCTCCAGCGCGTCGGCGGGATCGAAGGCGGCCAGGTAATGGGCGAGGAACAGCGCCGCCACCGCGTCGCCCGACCCGTTGGGCGGCGGATCGAAGGTCAGGCGCGGCGTCGACACCAGCCAGGCGCCGTCGGTGCCATCCACCAGCATCTCGATGCTGTCGGGATCGGCCTCGCTGCGGGTCAGGCTGGTGACCAGCACCAGCCGCGGCCCGCGGGCGCGCAACGCCGCGGTCGCCGCCAGCGCGTCGTCCAGCGTCTCCACCTTGCGGTCGGTCAGATATTCCAGCTCGAACTGGTTGGGCGTCATCAGGTCGGCAGCGGGGACGGCATGGTCACGGATGAATTCCGGCAGGCCGGGCCGCACGAAGAAGCCGCGGCCGACGTCGCCCATCACGGGGTCGCAACAGTAGACCGCCTTGGGATTGGCCGCCTTCACCCGCGCGGCGGTCTCCACGATCACCTGGCCCAGTTCGACGGCGCCCATATAGCCGGACAACACCGCGTCCTGCGCCGGCAGCACGCCGCGGGCGGCGATGCCGTCGACGATGTCGGCGATATGTTCGGCCGTGAAGACCTGCCCGGTCCAGGCGCCGTAGCCGGTGTGGTTGGAGAACTGGACGGTGTTCACCGCCGTGGCGTCGATCCCCAGCCGCTGCAGCGGAAAAACCGCGGCCCGGTTGCCGACATAGCCATAGGCGACGTGCGATTGGATGGTGAGGACGGTCTTCATGGGAGTGAAGACTATGCGACGCTCCGCCGGCCGTAAAGCGGCCGACTCCATGGCGATGCCGGAGGCCCGCGGCATGGCAGCCATGCAGGCCTCCCTTCGGCGGACCGCTGTGACGGCCTGGCCCATGGACAGGAAGGGGGCGTGCGGCTAAAGCTGCCCATTCCAACCATCCGCAGTTCCGGGAAATCGCCATGGCCACGACCGTCCGCCCCCGCCGCAGCGTGCTCTACATGCCGGGCTCGAACGCCCGTGCCTTGGAGAAGGGGCGCGGCCTGCCCGCCGATGGGCTGATCCTCGACCTGGAGGATGCGGTCGCCCCCGACGCCAAGGCCGTGGCGCGCGACACCATCGCCCAGGCGCTTGCCGCCGGCGGCTATGGCGGGCGGGAACTGATCATTCGGGTCAATGGCCTGAACACGCCATGGGGCTATGACGACCTCCGCATGGCGGCGACCAGCGGTGCCGACGCCGTGCTGCTGCCGAAGGTGGAGAGCGCCGACGCGGTGCGGCTGGCCGACTCTGTGCTGCGCGCCGCCGGAGCGCCGGCCGGCCAGACGATCTGGTGCATGATGGAAACGCCGCTCGGCATCCTGAACGCCAAGGAGATCGCGGGGGCCTCCCCTGCCGTCGGCGGGTTGGTGCTCGGCACCTCCGATCTCGCCAAGGATCTGCACGCCGCCCATACGGCTCAGCGGCTGCCGATGATCACCAGCCTGGGGCTGTGTCTGCTGGCGGCGCGGGCCTATGGGCTGGCGGTGCTGGACGGCGTGCATCTCGACCTGAATGACGACGAGGGCTTCGCCGCCTCCTGCCGGCAGGGGCGCGAGCTCGGCTTCGACGGCAAGACGCTGATCCATCCGAAGACGATCACCGCCTGCAACGCCGCCTTCGCACCCGATGCCGACGAGATCGCCCACGCCCATCGCATCATCGCCGCCCATGCCGAAGCCGCGTCATCCGGCAAGGGGGTGGTGCTGGTGGACGGCAAGCTGGTTGAGAACCTGCATGTCGAGAACGCCCGCCGGCTGGTGGCGCTGGCCGAGGCCATCGCGGCGCTGTGACGTCCGGCCTCCCCTGATGCCTGAACCCGGCGTCACTCCTCCTCCCCGTCGCGGTACAGGTCGGGCCAGTCGAAGCGGATCATCGACCGCGGCCGGTCCTGCGGCGGGCCGATGCGGTTGCCGGCGACCAGCCTGACCCCCGACGCCCGCGCCGCCACCACCATGCTGGTGGTCGACAGCCCGGCGACACAGATCATCAGGCCGGCGCGCTCGGCCGCGGTGACGATGCCGTTCATCTCCTCCATCAACCGGACCTCGGCCGAGCGGTCGGCCGGCATCGCCACGGTGATGCCATTCAGGCCGGTGCCGGCGAAGCCAGAGAAACTCTGCGACTTGAACTCCACCCGCATGAAGGTCCAGCGGCAATAGGGCCGGATCTCGTGCAGCAGTTCACTGAGCCGGCCGGTCGGCACCCCCGGCGGAAAGCGCAGAAGCTCGAATATCAGGAAGCGGCGCAGATAGTCGGGGATCGACTGGCAGATCTCCAGGAAGGGCAGCCGGGTGCGGCGGGCCGCCAGGGTTTCGAAACAGATCGGCACAGACATCAACAGCCGGGATTTGTTGCGGAACAGCCCGTTCAGGATTTCCACCGATTCGACCAGCGCGTCGGCGTCGAGCTGCAGGATCTCCATGGCGTCGCTGAGCGAATTCAACGCCGCCGTTCCCTCGATGAAGGACTCGTCGGGAAAGATGCGCACCGGCGTGCCCATATAGGTGGAGATCACCTGTTGGGTAATGTCCCAGACCGGCCGGTAACGGATGCCGAACCTGGCGGCATCGTCGGGCGGCAAGCGCAACTGGCGCAGGACCGGGCGGGCCTTGCCGCCGGCATCCTCGGCGTAGAAGATCGGGCCGGTCATCACCGGCGAGCCATCGGCGAACGCGCCGCCCGCCGAACCGCCCGCCGAACCGCCCGCCAATTCCGTCCGCGCTCGCGCCTCGGCCAGCAGGCTGGTGGCGAAGGCGTGCTCGAACCGGATCTGCCCATCCGCCACGCCGACGGCGGTCGAGACGCGGAGGTCGGCCGAGCGGTCGTCGCCTAGAAACAGCTGCAGCAGCTCCTGTGCGATCCTGGCGCAGACCAGGGACGCCGCATGGCGTTCGAGCGACGCGAACACCAGGATATAGTCGTCGCCAGCGGTCCTGAAGCGGATGTCGTTCCGGGTCAGATGACGGTCGATGATGCCGTCGGCAGCGGTCAGGATCCGCGGGCGCAGCGCCGTCCACCCGGTCCCCAGGCGATCCCGCATCATTCCGAGGTCGAGCAGATGGACCCGCCCGGTCGAGGCAACCGCCGGCTGCATCAGCAGGCGCCACAGCCGCTGCTCCAGGACGCGCAGTTCCTGCCCCGCTTCCACCGACGGCCTGACGGTCCTGGCGGGTTGCCCGACGGACGATGGCGGCGACGCCTCGCCGGCCAGCTCCCCGGCCGCCCAGCCCTGACTGAACCATTGGCGCAGCAGACGCCGCATCAAGGCGAGCGACCGCTTCACGACACCGCTACTCCCGCCGTCTCAGACGCCGCGCGGCTGCGGCGGGACACCGCGATCGCGACCACAGAAATCGACGATGAGGGAGATCTGGCTGCGTTCGATCGGTTTCGCCAGCGCATGGTCGGCCCCCATCTGCCGCGCGACCGCCAGCAGATCCATCGCCTTGCTGCGACCGCCGCCGGAGATGGCGATGATCTTGGCCGTGGGGGCCAAGCGCCGCATCCGCATGATCGTCTGCAGGCCATCGGCGAACGGCATCACCAGATCGCAGATCACCAGATCCGGCCGGCTCGCCCGGAACAGCCGCATGGCCTCATCGCCATCCTGCGCCTCGACGACGTCGACTCCCGCGCTTTCGAGAAGACGGCGCAGCGTCAGGCGAAGTGTGGAATCATCGTCAACCACAAGCACGGTCGGCATCTTACCCCCCTGCCCCAGGGCCCCGGTCCGGCATTGGATCCGCCGCCTTAACAATCAAACTCCGGAACACCTTGCCAATCTCTTAAAGATATCCCTTGGAAATCCAGAAAAATCATTTAAATTTCCAATGTTTCAAAGAATTATTTCTTAAAAACATGGAGTGGCTTCTGAAACTATACGTTTGTTTCCCCAAGTTTTCGGCAGACCTTCTCTAGAACACCCCTAAATTATTTGGATATATTTCCAATATCAATTGAGAAATTATTCAGAAACAAACCTTAGCGTCCACGTCGGTTATGCCTGCATCATTTTGCGGCCCCCGCTGGACACGGGCCCGTTTCCGCGCGTCCTATCGGAAGGATGCGCAATTCGTCGAAACGCACAACCTTCAGAAAATATACAAATCAACCTTAAGTGAACATTGACCCCATCCCTGCGAGAGGGACCGGCGATTTAATGCGACAAAGCGGGAACCAGCCTGCGGCCGATTGGTTGTCGTCTCAGCAAGGCACAGTCGGAGGTTGGTTATGGCCTCGAAAGAGAGCAATCGTACGTCGGGCCGCGGCTTCGCGTCGATGGACCCTGATCGGCAACGCCAGATTGCCAGCAAGGGTGGAGAAAGCGTTCCAGCCGACAAGCGCAGCTTTTCGAAGAACCCGGAACTCGCCGCGGAAGCTGGACGCAAGGGAGGGCGTAGCGTGCCCGCTTCCTCGCGCAGCTTCTCCAAGAACCCCTCGCTGGCGGCGGAAGCCGGCCGCAAGGGTGGACAGGCGAGCCATGGTGGACGGTCGGGCGACCGCCCCGCCGGGGGCGATTGAAAGGCTGAGATCCGTCACGACAAAAAAGCCCCCGTCCTTGCGGACGGGGGCTTTTTCTTGAAGCGCTACCGGCCGATCGATCAGGAGGCCAGCTTGTCCAGCTCGCGCAGGATCGAGTCGCCCATGACGGTGGTGGAGCAGCGCGCCATGCCCGGTGCCATGATGTCGGCCGTGCGCATGCCGCCGCCCAGCACGTTCTGGATGGCCCGCTCGATCAGCTTGGCGTCCTCGTCCAGGTTGAACGAGTAGCGCAGGCACATCGCGAAGGACAGCAGCGTGGCGCAGGGGTTGGCCAGATCACGGCCGGCGATGTCCGGGGCGGAACCGTGCACCGGCTCGTACAGCGCCTTGCGGTTGCCGTCGGCATCCGGGGCGCCGAGCGAGGCCGAGGGCAGCATGCCGAGCGAGCCGGTCATCATCGCCGCCTCGTCCGACAGGATGTCGCCGAACAGGTTGTCGGTGACGATCACGTCGAACTGCTTCGGGTTCTTCAGCAGCTGCATGGCGCCATTGTCGGCGTACATGTGGCTCAGCTCGACGTCCTGGAACTCTTCCTGGTGCAGCTTGGTCACTTCCTGGCGCCACAGCAGGCCGGATTCCATGACGTTCGCCTTTTCCATCGAGCAGAGCTTGTTGCCGCGCTTGCGGGCCAGCTCGAACGCGACGCGGGCGACGCGGCGGATCTCGGGCGTGGTGTAGACCTGGGTGTTGACGCCGCGGCGCTCGCCGTTGCCGATGTCGGTGATGCCGCGCGGCTCACCGAAATAGACACCGCCGGTCAGCTCGCGGACGATCAGGATGTCCAGCCCGCGGATGACATCGGCCTTCAGGGTCGAGGCGTCGACCAGCGCGTCGAACACCACGGCAGGGCGCAGGTTGGCGAACAGGCCCAGTTCCTTGCGCAGGGCCAGCAGGCCGGCTTCCGGACGCTTGGTGTAGTCGGTCGGGTTGTCCCATTTCGGGCCGCCGACGGCGCCCAGCATCACCGCGTCCACTGCCAGCGCATCGGCGAGCGTGGCGTCGGACAGCGGAACGCCATGGGCGTCGATGGCCGCGCCGCCGACCAGCCCTTCGGACACGTCGAAGGTGATCTTGCGCTTGCGGTCCATCCAGTCGATGACCCGGCGGACCTGACGCATCACCTCGGGGCCGATGCCGTCACCGGGGAGGAACAGAAGCTTCTTATTGGCGGCCATGGCGGGCGCACTCCCAATATCAGACGTCAAGAAGACAGATGGTGGAATCGGGGGAGGACGGGGGCAGTCAGCCCCACATCCACGGCTGGCCGGTGCGCTGCTTGCCCTCGTACCCGTCGATATGGGCCGACTGCTGCAGCGTCAGGCCGATGTCGTCCAGGCCGTTCAGCAGGCAATGCTTGCGGAAGGGATCCAGCTCGAAGGAGATGGTGCCGCCGTCCGGGCCGGTGATGGTCTGCTTCTCAAGGTCGACCGTGATGACGGCGTTCGACCCGCGCGATGCGTCGTCGAGCAGCAGGTCGACCTGCTCCTTCGGCAACTTGATCGGCAGGATGCCGTTCTTGAAACAGTTATTGTAGAAGATGTCGGCGAAGCTGGGGGCGATGATGCAGCGGATGCCGAAGTCGGCCAGAGCCCACGGCGCATGCTCGCGCGAGGAGCCGCAGCCGAAATTGTCGCCCGCCACCATGATGCTGGCCTTGCGGTAGGCCGGCTTGTTCAGGACGAAGTCCGGGATCTCCTGCCCGTCCGGGGTGTAACGCATCTCGTCGAACAGATGCTTGCCCAGCCCCGTCCGCTTGATGGTCTTCAGGAACTGCTTCGGAATGATCATGTCGGTATCGACATTGATCATCGGCAGCGGCGCCGCAACGCCGGTGAGAACCGTGAACTTTTCCATCGCCAGAAATCCTGTCGCGCAAGAAGGCGCAAGCGTGCGCATGCAGAGCGTGGTGAATAGCAGACCGAACAAGCCATTGCCAGAGGAAGCTGGCACTTTTCACGGCACGCATTGAGCGAACAGGCATGCACCAATGCAGCACCACGCATCTTTGTTGCGCGAGAGTGCCGCAGATCGTCCCACCCAGGCCCGATTCCGCAAGCCGAAACGCCGCGCCGCCACCGGCCTCCCCCTTGCGGACGGCGTGGCGTCCCCCTACCACAGTATCGCTCAACTGCCAGGCTGCCCTGATCCGATGCCGACCCCTGACGACGACCGCCGAGCCCGCCTGACCGGCCGTGCCTTCCTGCTGCTGGCGCCGGTCGCCTACGGGCTGCTGACTCTGGCCTTCGGCATGGATGCCAACTGGGACCTGCGGAACTACCACTGGTACAACGCGCATGCGCTGCTGACCGGGCGGATCGGACGCGACCTGCTGCCGGCGCAGATGCCGACCTTCTACAGCCCCTTCCTGGACGTGCCATTCTATTGGCTGGCGACGCACCTGCCGGCGCGGGCGGCCGGCTTCCTGTGGGGGACGATGCAGGGCGTCAACCTGTCGCTGCTGTATCTGCTGGCATCGTTCTGTCTGCGGAACGTTCCCGACATGCAACGAACCCTGATTGCCATGGTCCTGGCGGCGATGGGTGGGCTGGGCGGCGGAACGCTGGGGCTGATCGGCACCACCTTCCAGGACAATGTGGTCAGCCTGGGCGTGCTGGGCGCTGCGGCGGTCGTCGCCGGCAGCCTGCCCGGCATCCTCGACGGCCGGCCGCTGCCGAGCTTCGCACGGGTGGCGGCGGCCGGGCTGCTGGCCGGGGTGGCGATGGGGCTGAAGAACCCGACGGTCATCTATGCGATCGGGCTGTGCCTGAGTTTTCTGGCCTTGCCCGCCCGTCCCTGGCGGCGGCTCTGGCTGGCCTTCTTCTTCGGCATCGGGGTGCTTGTCGGACTGGCGCTGGGCGGCGGCGTATGGATGGCGCATCTGTGGCACGATTACGGGAACCCCGTCTTCCCGCACATGAACCACGTCTTCAAGTCGCCCTTCGCCGCCATCTCCGACTACGTCAATGTCAGCTTCTTCCCGCCCGGCCTGTGGCAGCGGCTGTTCTTCCCCTTCGTCTTCACCTTTTCCCCCCTGACGGTGGGCGAGGTGCCGTTCTTCGACCTGCGGGTGCTGGCGCTGTTCGTCCTGGTGCCGGTCGGAGCTGCGGCCGTGCTGATCGGCCGGTCGATGGGGAAGCGGCACGACTGGCTGACCGAAAGGCCGGCGACAGGTTTCCTGCTGACGGCGCTGACCGTCACCTACACGCTGTGGGTGGCGATGTTCTGCATCTACCGCTATCTGGTGCCGTTGGAGATGCTGGCGCCGCTGGCGCTGGTGATGGCGGTCGGGCTGCTGCCGGTGGCGCACCGGCTGCGCATCGGGCTGGCAGTAGCTCTGCTGGCGCTGGTGCAGTTGACGGTGCAGCCGGCCGATTGGGGGCGCGTCGCCTGGCCAAAGGACGCAAACGGCAAGTGGGTGACGGCGGAGGTGCCGCCCATCGCGGAACCGGACGACACCATGGTGCTGATGGCGGGGTACTGGGCCATCTCGCACGTCATCCCGTCCTTTCCGCAGCGCGTCACCTTCGTGCGCATCCAGTCCAACTTCCTGCAGCCGGATTCGGTCGGCAACGGCCATCTGGCCATCCTGAAGGACAAGGTGTCGTCGCATCGCGGCCGTTTCCTGATGCTGAGCACGATCCCCGATACGCCGGGTGCCGCGAAGGCCGCGGAATTGCTCGGCCTGAGATTGGATCCGCAGCGCTGCCGACCGATTCCCAACAATCTGGGCGAGACCCTGAACCTCTGTGCCGTCGACAGGATGCCTCGGAATCGGGAGACATTGGAATAATCGGCGGATTTGTGCTGTTTATCGCCCGTAACAGCCCCGTCCGCCCTATTCGAGCCATAAAGCCAGCGCCATGACCGTATCGACCATCGACCGCGCCGCTTCCACCGCCGGCACCACCGGCACCGACACCTCGGGAACGCCGCGGGCCGACGCGGACGCCGTCCCGGCGCCGACCATCGCGGTGCTGATTCCCTGCTACAATGAGGAGGCGGCGATCGGCAAGGTGGTGCAGGACTTCCGCGCCGCTCTGCCGGAGGCGACGGTCTACGTCTACGACAACAACTCCAGGGACCGGACGGTCGAGGTCGCGCGCGCGGCGGGGGCGGTGGTCCGGCACGAGCCGCTGCAGGGCAAGGGCAACGTCATGCGCCGCATGTTCGCCGACATCGAGGCGGACGTCTATGTGCTGGTCGACGGCGACGACACCTATCACGCGCCGAGCGCGCCGCAGCTGGTCAAGCGGCTGTGGGACGAGCAGCTCGACATGGTCAACGGCGCGCGGGTGACGGAGATCGTCGCCGCCTACCGCCCCGGCCACCGGTTCGGCAACCTCGTGCTGACCGGCATGGTCGCCCGGATCTTCGGCAGCCGCATCGGCGACATGCTGTCGGGCTACCGGGTGTTCTCCCGCCGCTTCGTGAAATCCTTTCCGGCGCTGGCCAGCGGTTTCGAAACCGAAACGGAGCTGACCGTCCATGCGCTGGAGCTGCGCATGCCGATCGCCGAGGTGAAGACCCCCTACAAGGACCGTCCGCCCGGATCGCACAGCAAGCTGAACACCATCCGCGACGGCATCCGCATCCTGCGCGCCATCCTCATGCTGGTGAAGGAGGAGCGGCCCCTGCCCTTCTTCTCCGGCCTGTTCGGCGTGCTGGCCCTGCTGTCGGTCATCCTGGGCGTGCCGGTGATCATGACCTATTTCGAAACCGGTCTGGTTCCTCGCTTCCCCACCGCCGTGCTGGCCACCGGGCTGATGTTGATGGCCTTCCTCAGTCTGACCTGCGGGCTGATCCTGGATACAGTCACCCATGGCCGCCGCGAGGCCAAGCGCATGCATTACCTGTCGCTGCGCGCGCCGGGCAACCATCCGCCGTTGGGCGGCGCGCGCGGGGACGGCCGCCGGTGACCGGGCCGGTCGCCACCCTGCTGGACAGCCGGCTCGGCCGGCTGGGGGTGCAGTTCGCCAAGTTCGGCGTGGTCGGTGTCATCGGGCTGCTGGTGGACACCGCCGTGCTCTATGCCGGTCTGGCGATGGGTCTTGAGTTCTTCGCCGCCCGCATACCGTCCTTCTTCGCCGCGGCGACCGCCACCTGGGCGCTGAACCGCGCCTTCACCTTCCGCGGTGCGGCGAACGAACCTCTTCACCGCCAATGGGCCAAGTTCATCGCCGCCAACGCCATCGGCGGCGTGGTGAATTACGGCGTGTCGGTCGGTTTGGAGTCGGGTGTGCAGATGGTCGCCGAGCATCCCTTCCTGGCCGTTGCCGCCGGTTCGATCGCCGGCATGTTCTTCAACTTCGCCGCGTCGAAGCATCTGGTGTTCAAGGGAGCGTAACCGCCGCGAATCTGCCTTGCGCGGCGCCTTATGGACTTATCCCCGCCGCTCGCCATATAACGGCGGTCATGACCCGCGAATTCCTGAAGATGCACGGCCTCGGCAACGACTTCGTCGTGATCGACGCCCGTACCGAGCCCTACCGCCCGTCGGACGCGGAGGTGCGCGCCATCGCCGACCGCCGGACCGGCGTCGGATGCGACCAGTTCATCGTGCTTGAGAAGACCGACGCGCCGGGTGTCGACGCCTTCATGCGCATCCGCAATGCCGACGGCAGCGAGGCCGCGGCCTGCGGCAATGCGTCGCGCTGCGTCGGCTGGCTGCTGATGGAGCAGAGCGGGCGGGACGGCGCGAGCTTCCGGACCGCCGCGGGTCTGCTGCACGCCACCCGCGCCGAAAACGGCCGCATCACCGTCGACATGGGCGCTCCCCGCCTCGACTGGGCGGCGATTCCGCTGGCCTCCCCCACCGACACGCTGCGGGTGGAGACGGTCGAGCATGGCGGTTTCGCCGCCCCGGTGGCGGTGAACATGGGCAACCCCCACGCCGTCTTCTTCGTCGACGATGCCGAGGCGGTGCCGCTGGACGAGGTCGGTCCGGTGTTCGAGAACCACCCGGCCTTCCCCGAGCGCGCCAACATCGAATTCGCCCAGGTGCTGTCGCCCACCGCCATCCGCATGCGGGTGTGGGAGCGCGGAGCCGGCGTCACCCAGGCCTGCGGGTCGGGGTCCTGCGCCACGCTGGTCGCCGCGGTGCGCCGCGGCCTGACCGACCGCAAGGCCGACATCATCCTGGACGGCGGCACCCTGACCATCGAGTGGACCGAGGACGACCGCGTCCTGATGACCGGCCCGGTGGCGCTCGCCTTCAGTGGCCGGCTGTCGGCTGAACTGGTTTCCGCCGAACTGGTTTCGGAATGAGCGACAGCGCTGACAGCAGAACGCAGACCGGCCCCGAGATCGTCACCTTCGGCTGCCGCCTGAACACCTACGAGTCCGAGGTGATGCGCAACCATGTGCGCAGCGCCGGGCTGGACGACGTGGTGATCGTCAACACCTGCGCCGTGACCTCGGAAGCCGAACGGCAGGCGCGGCAGACCATCCGCAAGCTGCGGCGCGAGCGGCCGGATGCCCGCATCGTCGTCACCGGCTGCGCCGCCCAGATCGACCCGCAGCGCTTCGCCGCGATGCCGGAGGTCGATCAGGTCCTGGGCAACCAGGAAAAGCTGCAGCCGGAAAGCTGGGGCCTGCCGCCGGCCGAGAAGGTTCTGGTCAACGACATCATGTCGGTGAAGGAGACCGCCGGGCACCTGATCGGCGGGTTCGAGGACCGCGCCCGCGCCTTCGTCCAGGTCCAGCAGGGCTGCGACCACCGCTGCACCTTCTGCATCATCCCCTATGGCCGCGGTCCCTCGCGCTCCGTCCCCATCGGCGGCATCGTCGAACAGGTCCAGGCGCTGGTGAAGGCCGGCTACAACGAGGTGGTGCTGTCCGGCGTCGACATCACCAGCTACGGTCCCGACCTGCCGGGCTCGCCCTCGCTGGGGCAGATGGTGCGCCGGCTGCTTGCGCTGGTGCCGGAGCTGCCGCGGCTGCGCCTGTCCTCCATCGATTGCATCGAGATGGACGACGATCTCTGGCGCCTGATCGAAAACGAACCGCGCCTGATGCCGCACCTTCACCTGTCGCTGCAGGCCGGTGACGACATGGTGCTGAAGCGGATGAAGCGCCGCCATGGCCGCGCCGATTCCATCGCTTTCTGCGAACGGGTGCGCTCGATCCGTCCCGACGTGGTGTTCGGCGCCGATTTCATCGCCGGTTTCCCGACGGAGACCGAGGAGATGTTCCAGAATACCATGCGGCTGGTGGAGGAATGCGGCCTGACCTGGCTGCATGTGTTCCCCTACAGCCCGCGCCCCGGCACGCCCGCCGCCCGCATGCCGCAGGTGGACGGTGCCATCCGCAAGGAGCGGGCCGCCCGCCTCCGCGCCGTCGGCGAGGCGGCGGAGGCCCGCACCCTGGCGAGCCTCGTCGGACGCAGCGCGACCGTGCTGGTGGAAAAAGACGATCTGGGCCGCACCGAGCATTTCGCCGCGGTCCGCCTGGGCCGGGCTTTCGCGCCCGGTTCGCTGGTGCCCACCGCCATCACCGGCATCAAGGACGGCGTGCTCACCGGCACCCCGCTCTGACCCCTTTCATAGTGGACATTCCATGATTTTCCGCTGGTTCGGCCGCAAGAAGCCCGAAGAGACCGCTCACAAGGACGAGGCGGCGAAGGACCAACCGGTCACCCAGGAGTCCGCCAACCCCGCGCCGGAACCGGAGAAAGCGCCGGAGCCCCCGGCCGCTCCGCCCGCCCCCAAGCCGGAAATCGAGCCGGAGCCGGAGCTGCCGCCCGCGCCGCCGAGCGTCGAGCCGCCGCCGGTGGCCGTCGCGCCCGCCCCCATTGCTCCGGCCCCGGCCCTGCCGCCCACCGCTCCGGTCGAGCCGCAGCCCGCCCCGGCCCCGGTGATCCCTGCCCCGGCACCGGCGCCTGCCCCCCTTCCGGAACTGCCGCCGGCGCCTGCCCCCGTCGCCGCGGTCGCCGAGGAGGCGCCGCCGACCAAGAAGGGCTGGTTCGCCAAGCTGAAGGAAGGGTTGTCGAAATCCTCCTCCAAGCTGACCGACGGCATCACCAGCATCTTCACCAAGCGCAAGCTGGACGACGCCGCGCTCGAAGAGCTGGAGGAGCTGCTGATCACCGCCGACCTCGGCCCGGCCACCGCGGCGAAGGTTACGGCGGAGCTGGCGCGCACCCGCTTCGGCAAGGAGGTCTCGCCGGAGGAGGTCAAGGCAACGCTTGCCGCCGAGGTGTCGAAGATCGTCACGCCGGTCGCCAAGCCGCTGGTGCTGGACCCGGCGCTGAAGCCGCATGTCATTCTGGTCGTCGGCGTCAACGGCACCGGCAAGACCACGACCATCGGCAAGCTCGCCCGCCAGTTCAAGGCGGAGGGCAAGAGCGTGATGCTCGCCGCCGGCGACACTTTCCGCGCCGCCGCGGTCAGCCAGCTGAAGATCTGGGGCGAGCGCACCGGCTGCCCGGTCGTGGCGCGCGACACCGGGGCCGATGCCGCTGGCCTCGCCTATGACGCGCTGGAACGGGCGAGGGCCGAAGGGGTCGACGTGCTGCTGATCGACACCGCCGGCCGACTGCAGAACAAGACAGGCCTGATGGAGGAACTGCGCAAGATCGTCCGCGTCATCAAGAAGCTGGACGAGACGGCGCCGCACACCACCCTTCTGACGCTGGACGCCACCACCGGCCAGAACGCGCACAGCCAGGTCGAGATCTTCCGCGACATGGTCAACGTCAACGGCCTGATCCTGACCAAGCTGGACGGCTCCGCCCGCGGCGGCGTGCTGGTTTCGCTGGCGGAGAAGTTCAAGATTCCGGTCCACGCCGTCGGCGTCGGCGAGGGCGTCTACGACCTGCGCCCGTTCGATGCCGATGCCTTCGCCAAGTCGCTGATGGGGTTGGGCGCCGATTGACCGGCGATGGCATTCGTAACCTCCGAAGGGATACGCGCCGGGGGCAGGCCGAATTTCGGCCTTCCCAGCCAGTCGTTCGTACTCCATCTTTGACGACATGACTGATAAAGCCCCGTTCCAGCCCGGGTCGGCCGGGCGCTTCACCGATGCCAAAGCTGCACTGGCCTGCGTGCGCGACATTTACGAGCGCAATACCGCCTACCTGCGCGACCGCTTCGCCGCCTATACCCAGGGCGAAGAGGAAGGCGGACGGAACCGGGCCTACTACCCCTATGTAAGGCTGACCGCCGTTTCGGGGGCGGCAGTCGATACACGGCTGTCCTATGGCTTCGTCGAGGGGGTCGGCGTCCATTCCACCACGGTGACGCGGCCCGATCTGTTCGAGCGCTATCTGCTGGAACAGTTCACGCTCCTGCTGCGCAACCACGGCGTCCCGCTGGAGGTCGGCGTCAGCGAAGAGGCGATCCCGATCCATTTCGCCTTCCCCAACGGCATGTATGTCGAAGGCGATCTGCCGCCGGACCGGCTGACCAAGCTGCCGGATCTGTTCGACCTGCCCGATCTGGCGCGGATGGACGACACCATCGTCAACGGCACTTTCGACGGTGGCCCCGACGCGGTGAAGCCGCTGGCACTGTTCACCGCCCCCCGAGTGGATTTCTCGCTGCACCGGCTGCGCCACTACACCGCGACGGCGCCGGAGCATTTCCAGAATTTCGTCCTGTTCACCAACTATCAGTTCTATGTGGACGAGTTCATCCGCCTGTCGCGCGAGATCATGGAGCCAACGGGCGACGCCGATCTGGCGGCCTACCGTGCTCAGTATGACAGCTTCGTCGAGCCGGGCGACATCATCACCACCAACCGGAATTTGGGCGGTTTCACCGATGCTCCTGCGGGCAAGCTGACCCGCATGCCGCAGATGCCGGCCTATCACCTGAAACGGCCGGACGGCAACGGCATCACGCTGGTGAACATCGGCGTCGGCCCGTCGAACGCCAAGACCATCACCGACCACATCGCGGTGCTGCGCCCGCACGCTTGGCTGATGCTGGGTCACTGCGCCGGGCTGCGCCACACCCAGCGGCTGGGCGATTACGTGCTGGCGCACGGCTATGTCCGCGAGGACCATGTGCTGGATGCCGACCTGCCCTTGTGGGTGCCGGTGCCGGCCCTGGCGGAGGTTCAGCGCGCGCTGGAAACGGCTGTGGAGCGGGTGACCGGGCTGTCGGGTTTCGACCTGAAGAGCATCATGCGCACCGGTACGGTGGCGACCATCGACAACCGGAACTGGGAGCTGCGCGATCACCGCGAACCGCTGATGCGGTTCAGCCAGAGCCGGGCCATCGCGCTGGACATGGAAAGCGCCACAATCGCCGCCAACGGCTTCCGCTTCCGCGTGCCGTATGGGACGTTGCTGTGCGTGTCGGACAAGCCGATGCATGGGCAGTTGAAGCTGCCGGGCATGGCCGACCGCTTCTATCGGGAGCGGGTCGACCAGCATCTGAAGATCGGCGTGCTGGCAATGGAACTGCTGCGCGAGCACGGGATGGAAACGCTGCACTCCCGCAAGCTGCGCAGCCTGGCGGAAGTGGCGTTCCAGTAACGAATGGGGGCGGGTACAAGACCCGCCCCATCCCAGTCCTAGACTCAGGCCTCAGGCAGCGGCCATCAGGCTCTCGATTTCCTTGGTCGCGGCGGCCAGCGCCTTATCCTTGGCTTCCGGACCCATGCTGACGCCCTCGGCGCGGATGAAGGTCACGTCGGTGATGCCAAAGAAGCCGAACACCGAGCGCAGATAGGCCTCCTGGTGGTCCAGACCGGCCAGCGCCGGGTTGGTCGAATAGACGCCGCCACGGCCCGAGGCCACGATCACGCGCTTGCCGCCGGCCAGACCCTCGGGCCCCTTCTCGGTGTAGCGGAAGGTACGGCCGGCCTGGGCGAGGCGGTCGATCCAGGCCTTCAGCTGGGTCGGGACGGAGAAGTTGTACATCGGCGCACCGACCACGACGACGTCGGCGGCCAGGAACTCGTCGAGCAGGACATTGGTCAGGGCCAGCTCTTCGCGCTGACGCTCGCTCAGCCCATCCACAACGCCGAGCTTGAGGACCGGCAGCAGCTCGCCGTCGAGGTGGGCCGGCGGGTTGGCCGCAACGTCACGGGTGACGACGGTGGCAGCCGGGTCGGCCTTCACCAGAGCCTCGACGATGGAGGCAGTCAGCTGGCGGGTGACGGAGGCGGTGCCGAGCGGGCTGGAGTCGACATGCAGGATCTTGGTCATGACGGAAGGAGCCTTCTGGTTGTTGCGACCGTTATGTCCGGCCGGGTTCTGGCGCCCAAGATGCCTCTTTGCTTTCCAAAGGTTAAGCCGGGATGTGCGCGAAAGATCGTCTCCGGCGAAGCAACAATCGCGCGGGGTTCGCCGGTTCAGCGCGTCACCAGCCCACCGCCGCGGAAGACAGCCATCTGGCCCGGCTGCATCACCGTCCAGGCCTCGTCCCTGGTCAGCGGCCGGGTGGCGATGACGGTGACGACGTCGTTGGGCGTCGTCTCCTTGGAAAAATCGACGCTCATGTCGGCATCGACCAGGGTGGCGGCGCCGAACGGGGCCTTGCGGGTCAGCCAGGCGAGGTTGGTGGCGCAATGGCACCAGAGATAGCGGCCGTCGCTGAGCAGCATGTTGAACACGCCGAGCGAACCGAGATCGGCGGCCAGATGGCGGATCAGCTTCATCAGCCCGGTGGTGGTCTTCGGCGGCTCCGGATACTGCATGCGGATCTGATCGAGCAGCCAGCAGAAGGCGTGCTCGCTGTCGGTGCTGCCGACCGGCTCGTAGAAGGTCAGGACGCGGTCCTTGATGCCCTTCAGCTGGCCATTGTGGGCGAAGGTCCACACCCGGCCCCACAGCTCGCGGGTGAAGGGGTGCGTGTTCTCCAGCGAGACCCGGCCACGGTTGGCGCGGCGGATGTGCGAGATCACCGTGCAGGACTTGATCGAATACTGGCTGACCAGCCGGGCGATCTCCGATTCGCTGCTCGGCGCCGGATCATGGAAGGTGCGGCAGCCCTTGCCTTCGTAAAAGGCGATGCCCCAGCCGTCGCGGTGCGGCCCGGTCTGTCCGCCGCGGCGCATCAGGCCGGCGAAGCTGAAGCAGATGTCCGTGGGCACGTTGGCGCTCATGCCCAGGAGTTCGCACATGGTGTCCTCGTCTGCCGCTTGTCGTCGCCTCGGGGGCGACAAGCTACGACAGGTGGTCCGCGAGGTCACGCGTTCATGGCTTCGGGCCTGATGGCTTCGGGCAGGGCGACATATCCGGCCTGAGGCACCCCTCCATCCTGCCGGGCGCCGGGGAGCCGCCCAGTCCGATCCAGGCATCCACCCGCCCGGTCTCGAAGCCGCAGTCGCGGCGGTCGCCAACCTGCATCAGCGGGCGGCGGATCAGCAGCGGGCGCTCGACCATCGCAGCCAGCGCCGCCGTCTCGTCCATCGCCTCCGGCACCACCTCGCCACTCTTCACCGCCGGCGCGGCGCGGTTGAACCAGTCGGCCACCGGGCGGTCGCCGAAGAAGGGGCGGAGAGTCGCGGGCGTCCAGGATTCGGCGAGCAGGTCGCGGGCGATCACCCTGTGACCGGCCAGCTCAAGCAGGGCTTTCTGCCGCGCATTGCCGCCGCAGCCGGGCTTCTCGAAAAAGATCACGTCTGCCATCGGTCATCTCCCCCGGAACAGCGGCGCGCGTGCCAGCAGCGCGTCGGTTTGCCGACAAATCTCGTCATGAACCTCGCGGTCCAGCTTGCGCAGCCAGCGCGACGGGATCGACTCCACGCCATAGGTGGCCCCGGCCAGCATGCCGGCGATGGCGCCGGTGGTGTCGGCGTCGCCGCCCTGGTTCACCGTTTCCACCACGCAGGATTCGACCGAATCGGTCTGGAAGTAATAATGGAAGACGGTCTGCACCGTATCGACGACGAAGGCCGTGGACAGGCCGCGGTAGGGTTCGAACTTGAACTGGCGGTGCTTGGCGATCAGGGCGTTCGCCTCCTCCCGCGCCGCGACGATGCCGCCGCCCGACACCAGCCGCCGCACCATCCGGCCCAGCGCGATCACCGCGGCGTCGGACAGCTGGTTGCAGTGCGTGATGTGCGACTGCTCGAGCGACCAGCGTTCGAAGGCCGCGTCGTCGCCCAGCGTCGCCAGCGCCACCGGCAGGTTGCGCATCGCGGCGCCGTTGCCGCCATGGTATTCCGACTCCGGCTCCTCCAGAGTGCCGTGCATGATGAAGCGACGGATGCCGCGGCGCGTCGTGTCGCCGACATCGACCGGCACCGATTTCAGCCAGACCGCGAATTCCTCCGCGGCGCGGCGGGCCTCCCATTCCGGACCCGACAGGATGGCGCGGCCGAGATGCAGCGACATCTCGGTGTCGTCGGTCACCTGCCCGGCGGTCAGCTTCAGCCAACCGCCGCCCTTGATGTGCTTGTGAACTCCATATTGATGGGCGATCTCGCCCTTGGTCAGGAACTCCACCGTCGCCCCCAGCGCGTCGCCGCAGGCGAGGCCGAGATAGGCGCCGAGCGCCCTGGAACGGATTTCTGGAGTCGGAATCGTCGGATCGGTCATGCCATCGGGCACAGAGGCCGCCCTTTCCTGGTGCGCCCGGCGAAACGGCCGGAAGGCCGCCGCCAGGCGTGAGGTTGTCAGAGAAGCGACACACCCACCCGGTAATCCCCGCCAATCACCAGATACTCCCCTTCGCCCTGGAAAGGATAGCGCGGCAGAATGTCGCGGAAGAAGACGACCTTGGGCAGCGGCACCCAGGCGTCGAGGATGTGGTCGCCGAACTGGCCGGCGATGTCGCGGTCGATGGAAAAGGAACACAGGTTGTTCAGCCGCAGCACCGCCGTGCGCTTGTCAGGCCGGGCGACGACAGGGTGTTCCGCGAAATCGTTGACGCCACGGTAGAGCCGGATGTGCGAGGCCCAGTTGGGCATCGGTGCGTCGGGCCAGCCGCGGCGGATCGTCCACTGGCAGAACTCGTACAGAAGGTCGAGCTGCAGGTGGATGTTGTTGTTGTGGAAGCGGGTCGATTGCTTCTGCTCGCCATAAGCGGCCCAGGCGTCGGAGGCGAAGCGGCGGATCGGTTCGCCATGGAAGGTCGGCAGCAGGCCGAACCGGCTTTCCACCCACCCCTTCAGCACCGCTCCTTCCGCCCGGTTGCTGTCGAACATCCAGCCCTTCAGCAGCCGCAGGTAGCTGGCGCGGAAACGCCGCCGGCCGTCCGGCCCGTCGGCCCCGGAGAAGTCGGGATTCACCCCGAACACCGCGGCCATATGGCGCTGGAAGATGTCGGAGGCCGTCAGCGCATCGCGGCACTCGTCCAGCGCTTCGAACAATGCGGCGTGTTCGCTGCGGGTGGCGCCGATGCGCAGGCGCCGCGGCTCGTCGTTGTAGGCCTCGCTGCACAGCGTGGCGGCCGGGATATTGACGAGGTTGGTGCGGTGGGCACGAAGGGCCAGCGGCGAATCAGGATGAGACTCGGGGTCCTTCGTCCGACCAGCCGAATCGCGTATCGCCCATCCATCCGCCACGCTTGCCCATCCCGGATTGCCATTATTTTATTATGGATATTATATATGTGGGCGCGTGCCAAGCCCGGACCGCGGGACCGGGCCGGGTTCCTTCGCCGCATGTCGCAACATTGTCCATTTGAAGCCGGACAGCCCGTCCCCATACTCAGTACAGCAACGCTTACGATCCGGCGGCACCCGCATGGCCTTCTGGCCGACCAAGTACGACGACAGCCGGGGCCGGCGCACTCCGCCGGTGCCAGCACAGACTCTTGCCCGAACGCAGCCCCCCTCTTCCCAGTCCGCACCGGACGCCCCGGCAGCGCCCAACGCCCGCCCGCCCCGTGGCATCGACGAGGCGCGGACGGCGCTGCGCCTCGCCCAGCTTCTGCGCGGCACCATCACCCCCCTGCGTGGCGACACGGTGCTGGAACTGCTGGAGCCGCACCGGCCAAAGCTGGTGCCCAGGCCGATCAACCCGCTTCCGGGACTGGTCGGGCAGTCGCCGGGCCGGATGCTGGAGGCGCTGCTGCGGCCGATCGGGCAGATCGTCACCGACGTGTTGTTGCCGGGGGTGCGCGACCATCTGATCGACCGGCTGGTGACAGGCCGCACCGCCCATGAGGAAAGCCTGCCCAGCGCCATCGACCTTGCCGAGGCGATGCAGGCCCTGGTCAGCCGGATGCGCGGCGGCGGCAAAAGCCACCTCAAGGCTGTGATCGCCGCCATCGAATTGGACGCCCGCGCCACTGCCGACGCCCTGACCAGGGATCGCCGCCCCATCGACGTCGGCGGCATCGACCGGTTGGCCCGCGCCCTGCTGCGCTTCGAGGTGCGGCGGATGATGCTGGAGGCGTTGGGCGGCGGCACTGCGTTGCAGGACGTCGTCTATCAGTCGCGCCGGCTGGCCCGCTATTCCCTGCATCGCGCCACCGAGGCGATCGAGGGATTCGTCGCCGACCGTGGGCTGAAGGCGCTGCATGCCAGCCTCGCCACGCTGGCCCAGGCCGACGGGCTGATCGTCATCGCGCTGCGCAACCTCGACGACCAGGAGGAGACCAAGGAGGAATCCGGCCCCTTCGTCGAACCGGCCGACCGCAAGGCGATGAACGACTGGCTGTCGGCGGCATGGCGGCTTTCCGACACCTTGTTCGATCTCGTCGAAAAGGCCGCCGCCGGCGGCGAACTGGACGACCTGCTGTTCGCCGCCCTGCTGCGCCAACTGCGCAGCCTTCATCATTTCTGCGCCGACCTGACCCACGCCGGCCGCCCGGCCGCCGTCGATACACTGAAACAACGGTTGGTCGAGCGCACGGACGCCTTGGCGAAGCTGACCGGAGAGCGGCTGATCGAAACGATGCTCCGCCGCCCGACGGATGCGGCCTCGGCACGGCGCCTGCTGGGGCGGGGGCAGTCGCTGGCCCAACTTCTCCACGACATGGGCCTCGACGGGGATCTGGAGGAGTTGGCCATGCATCTGGTCATGGCCCGCGAGGCCCTGGCGCACAACGGCTGACACACCCGGTATCGGCTGCCCGGACCGGCGCCCGCCGCGCATGTCGCCCGTTCGCGAAAGGCAAGGCGGGGAACGGAGCCCCCGCGCCTATCGGCGCTCGCGAGCGAGCGCGGGCGATAGCGGCTTCGGAAAGTCGGGATTTTCCGAAGCTGGCATGATTCCCAGTTCCCCGGCCACCCTTCGCATGGCTTCCACCGCGTCCCGTCGCCTCATGCACCGCCACCCTGCTTCCTCCAGGGCTTCCCGCCGCGCGTCATCCGCGATCAGCCCGCAGGCAGCCTCGACCAGCCCTTCGTAAGGGGCTCAGGCCAAGCCGCCCAGCAGATCGGGGTCGATCTCGGTGCCGGGATGGCGTTCGGTCAGCACCGCCTTGCGGTTCGACAGCATGTGGGAGACGCGCACGATCTCGAAAATGCCCGCCTCGTAGTAATGCAGGTTCAAGATCAGCTTCGCGTCGGCGACGAATTGGTCGCGGCGCGCCCCGTAATAATGTTCAAGGCTGACCACGGTCAGGCCACGCCTGCCCATAGCGTCGAGGATCGCGCTGCGGCGCGGGTTCACGGCGCCATAGAACAGCACATCGATGCCGGGGGATGGGCTGTTCGGGATCCGGGTCATCTCGTCCACATGCCCGATGGGAACATGCCGCGCATGGATGCCCATTCCGGCCAGATCGGCAATGTTGCGGTGGCTGTAATCCCAAACCGTGCAGCGGCGCAGGAGATCCGGGTAATGGGCGTTGCGCGGGTGCAGCGTGCGGATCTGTTCCAGATTGTAAATGATGGACGTGCTTGGCAGGCGGCCGCCTTCCTCCGGCGTCAGGTCGATGGCGCCCAGAATGATGGCGCGTCTCTGGCGGTTGAGCTTGTTGATGACGATCTCCGCATCTGCCCCCAGACGGCGCAACGCGAAGCGCATCGTTTCCGCAACCTCCGCAAAAGCACTGGCGCCAACGTCGGCCGTGCCGTTCTTCTTGATGATGACAATGTCGATGCCGATTCCGTTCACCATAACCGCCCCTTTTACCCAGACGCGCCCATTCTAGTGCGCGGGCGGATCGCCGCCAAAGAAGGTTCTTTCACGTTTCGCGTGCACGGTCATATGGAGACTCGGTTGTGGGGATCGGCCTTCTCCGCAGCCCGGATACCGGCGCGCCGATAAGGTCACGTCGCACCTGACAAGGTACCGCCGCCGTCACGGCCAATGCCCCATCCGCCGCAAAGCCCCAAAAATCCGCGATTGGCGGCCTCTTCGGCCAACAGGCATCCGACCTTCGCGAGAGACCCGACAAAATGTCGGGCTTTGTCGTGTGTGTCGGGACCCCGACAAAGGGAAGAGAAACACAATTCTGAAAAATATATAAACTATATCAATATGTTACGGACATTTCCTGCTCTGGCACGGGTCGTGCAACCCATGGAATTCGAAGCGACCACGAACCGGCCGCACCGGATCGAAACACACACCCACGACCCAAGCACAGGAGCGACCCACATGGCCAAAGCGCCTCTGCGTCAGATCGCCTTTTACGGCAAGGGCGGTATCGGCAAGTCCACCACCTCTCAGAACACGCTGGCCGCGCTGGTCGAGCTGGATCAGAGGATCCTGATCGTCGGCTGCGATCCGAAGGCCGACTCCACCCGCCTGATCCTGCATGCCAAGGCCCAGGATACCGTGCTGCATCTGGCCGCCGAAGCCGGTTCCGTCGAGGATCTGGAGCTCGAGGACGTCCTCAAGATCGGCTACAAGAACATCAAGTGCGTCGAGTCCGGCGGTCCGGAGCCGGGGGTCGGCTGCGCCGGACGCGGCGTCATCACCTCGATCAACTTCCTGGAAGAGAACGGCGCCTACGACGACGTGGACTATGTGTCCTACGACGTGCTGGGCGACGTGGTCTGCGGCGGCTTCGCCATGCCGATCCGCGAGAACAAGGCCCAGGAAATCTACATCGTCATGTCCGGCGAGATGATGGCGCTCTACGCCGCCAACAACATCGCCAAGGGCATCCTGAAATACGCGCACAGCGGCGGCGTCCGTCTCGGCGGCCTGATCTGCAACGAGCGCCAGACCGACAAGGAATGGGATCTGGCCGACGCGCTGGCCAAGCGCCTGGGCTCCAAGCTGATCCACTTCGTGCCGCGCGACAACATCGTCCAGCACGCCGAGCTGCGCCGCATGACGGTCATCGAGTACGCCCCGGACAGCAAGCAGGCCGGCGAATACCGCGCGCTCGCCAACAAGATCCATGCGAATTCCGGCCAGGGCTGCATCCCGACCCCGATCACCATGGAAGAGCTGGAAGAGATGCTGATGGACTTCGGCATCATGAAGACCGAGGAGCAGCAGCTCGCCGAGCTGGCCGCCAAGGAAGCGGCGAAGGCCGGCGCCTGACCCCAGGCGTAGCGACGGTTGCCTACCGGCCCCCCTGCCGCCCATGCAGGGGGGACCGCCTGAACACTGGCCCCATCCCCAGCCCCGCACAACGCCGACCCAACCACCATAGGGGCGACGGCGTGGGAGGGAGGGGCTCGGTCACGCGCTGCAGTGGCGCGGAATATTCAAGCAGGAGGCCGGCTATGAGCCTGTCCGAGAACACCACGGTCGACGTCAAGAACCTCGTCAACGAAGTCCTCGAAGCCTATCCCGAAAAATCCCGCAAGCGCCGCGCCAAGCACCTGAACGTGCTGGAGGCCGAGGCCAAGGACTGCGGCGTCAAGTCGAACGTCAAGTCCATCCCCGGCGTCATGACCATCCGCGGCTGCGCCTATGCCGGCTCCAAGGGCGTGGTGTGGGGTCCGATCAAGGACATGATCCACATCTCCCACGGGCCCGTGGGCTGCGGCTACTACTCCTGGTCCGGCCGCCGCAACTACTACATCGGCGACACCGGTGTGGACAGCTGGGGCACGATGCACTTCACCTCCGACTTCCAGGAGAAGGACATCGTCTTCGGCGGCGACAAGAAGCTGCACAAGGTCATCGAGGAAATCAACGAGCTGTTCCCGCTGGTGAACGGCATCTCGATCCAGTCGGAATGCCCGATCGGCCTGATCGGCGACGACATCGAGGCTGTCGCCCGCGCCAAGTCGGCGGAAATCGGCAAGCCGGTCATCCCCGTGCGCTGCGAAGGCTTCCGCGGCGTGTCCCAGTCGCTGGGCCACCACATCGCCAACGATGCCATCCGCGACTGGGTGTTCGAGAAGACGGAACCCAAGGCCGGCTTCGTCTCCACCCCCTATGACGTCACCATCATCGGCGACTACAACATCGGCGGCGACGCCTGGTCGAGCCGCATCCTGCTGGAGGAGATCGGCCTGCGCGTGATCGCCCAGTGGTCGGGCGACGGCACGCTCGCCGAGCTGGAGAACACGCCGAAGGCCAAGGTCAACCTGATCCACTGCTACCGCTCGATGAACTACATCGCGCGCCACATGGAAGAGAAGTTCAACATTCCTTGGATGGAATACAACTTCTTCGGCCCGAGCCAGATCGCCGAATCCCTGCGCAAGATCGCCGCCCTCTTCGACGACAAGATCAAGGAGAACGCCGAGAAGGTCATCGCCCGCTACCAGCCGATGGTCGATGCGGTCATCGCCAAGTACAAGCCGCGGCTGAACGGCAAGAAGGTCATGATCTATGTCGGCGGCCTGCGTCCGCGCCACGTCGTCGATGCCTATCACGACCTGGGCATGGAGATCATCGGGACCGGTTACGAGTTCGCCCACAACGACGACTATCAGCGCACGCCGCACTATGTGAAGGAAGGCACGCTGATCTACGACGATGTCACCGCGTTCGAGCTGGAGAAGTTCGTCGAGGCGATGCGTCCCGACCTCGTCGCGTCGGGCATCAAGGAAAAGTACGTGTTCCAGAAGATGGGTCTGCCGTTCCGCCAGATGCACAGCTGGGATTATTCCGGCCCGTACCACGGCTATGACGGCTTCGCGATCTTCGCCCGCGACATGGACCTGGCCATCAACAACCCCGTCTGGGGCGTGATGAAGGCCCCGTTCTGACCATCGGCCTCTGGAACAGGAGAATTTGAGAATGACCGACAAGCTTTCGCAGAGCGCCGACAAGGTCCTCGACCACTACACCCTCTTCCGGCAGCCCGAATATGCGGCGATGTTCGAGAAGAAGAAGACCGAGTTCGAGTACGGCCATTCGGACGAGGAAGTCGCCCGCGTGTCTGAATGGACCAAGTCCGAGGACTACAAGGCGAAGAACTTCGCCCGTGAAGCGGTCGTCATCAACCCGACCAAGGCCTGCCAACCGATCGGTGCGATGTTCGCCGCCCAGGGCTTCGAGGGCACCCTGCCCTTCGTCCATGGCTCGCAGGGCTGCGTCGCCTATTACCGCACCCACCTGACCCGCCACTTCAAGGAGCCGAACAGCGCGGTCTCCTCGTCGATGACGGAAGACGCGGCGGTGTTCGGCGGCCTGAACAACATGATCGACGGCCTGGCGAACGCCTATGCGCTCTACAAGCCGAAGATGATCGCGGTGATGACCACCTGCATGGCCGAAGTCATCGGCGACGACCTGCAGGGCTTCATCGCCAACGCGAAGAACAAGGACAGCGTCCCGGCCGACTTCCCGGTCCCCTACGCCCACACCCCGGCCTTCGTCGGCAGCCACATCGTCGGCTACGACAACATGATCAAGGGGATCCTGACCAACTTCTGGGGCACGTCGGAGAATTTCGACACGCCCAAGACCGAGCAGATCAACCTGATCCCCGGTTTCGACGGCTTCGCCGTCGGCAACAACCGCGAACTGAAGCGCATCGCCGGCGAATTCGGCGTGAAGCTGCAGATCCTGTCCGACGTGTCCGACAATTTCGACACGCCGATGGATGGCGAGTACCGCATGTATGACGGCGGCACCACCATCGAGGAGACCAAGGAGGCCCTGCACGCCAAGGCCACCATCTCCATGCAGGAGTACAACACCACCCAGACCCTGCAGTTCTGCAAGGAGAAGGGCCAGGACGTCGCCAAGTTCAACTACCCGATGGGCGTCACCGGCACCGACGAGCTGCTGCTGAAGCTCGCCGAACTGTCGGGCAAGCCGGTCCCGGCCAGCCTGAAGCTGGAGCGCGGCCGTCTGGTCGACGCCATCGCCGACAGCCACACCCACATGCACGGCAAGCGCTTCGCCGTCTATGGCGACCCGGACTTCTGCCTCGGCATGACCCGCTTCCTGCTGGAGCTGGGGGCGGAGCCGGTGCACATCCTGTCCACCTCGGGTTCCAAGAAGTGGGAGAAACAGGTCAAGAAGCTGCTGGACGGCTCGCCCTTCGGCGCCTCGGGTGCGGCCCATGGCGGCAAGGATCTGTGGCACCTGCGCTCGCTGATCTTCACCGACAAGGTCGACTACATCATCGGCAACAGCTACGGCAAGTATCTGGAGCGCGACACCAAGGTTCCGTTGATCCGCCTGACCTACCCGATCTTCGACCGCCACCACCACCACCGCTATCCGACCTGGGGCTACCAGGGCGCGCTGAACGTGCTGGTGCGGATCCTGGACCGGATCTTCGAGGACATCGACGCCAACACCAACATCGTCGGCCAGACCGACTACTCGTTCGACCTGATCCGCTGACCGGCCCGCCGGCCGAAAGGCCGGCAGCAATAACGGCATAGGTTCCACAGGCATCGGTTCCAGCCCACACGACGGGCCGGGGTTTCCATCCCCCCCCGGCCCGGCGGCAACCTCCAAAGCCCGGAGAGTGTCGGCAACGGCGCGCTCCGGGTATTTTTGTTTCGCAGGAATGCCGGCAACCACGGAGACCCAACGACCGCGGAAGAGGCGAGAGCGGAGTATTATCCACCGGGGACAATAAGTTATCCGATCATCGGTCGCAAGATCACCATGTTGGAAGCGGCTGAAATATTATTGTCAGCAAAATGTATGGACACACAAATACCAAGCCCGGCAAGGGCGTTGATCAACACTCTCCGTATCGGTTCAGACTCCACACCAGACCCTATACCTTAGGACCAGCACGGATTGACCGGTGCCGGTCTTCTGCGTTTCGATGATGCTCGATCGGAAACCGATCCGGCGCATCACGAGAAAAAGGGGGGGGCGGAAATGTTCGGCTTCATTCAGACCATCTATGGCAAAGGTTCCAACAGTCATGCGCTGCTGTCCGCCCTGGACCGCTCCCTTGCCATCATCGAGTTTTCCCTCGACGGAACGATCCTGAACGCCAACACCAACTTCCTGGCGGTGATGGGCTATTCATTGCCCGAAGTGGTCGGCCGTCATCACAGGATGTTCGTCGACCCGGCCGAACATGCCAGTCCCGCCTATCAGGAGTTTTGGGATCGGCTGAGACGCGGCGAGTTCCAGCGGGCGCTGTACCGGCGCATTGCCAAGAACGGCCGCGAGCTCTGGATCGAGGCCACCTACAACCCCATTCTCGACGCCACCGGCCGCGCCTGCAAGATCATCAAATTCGCCACCGACGTCACCGAACGGCAGGTGACGAACGCCGATATGCGCGGCAAGATCGATGCGATATCGCGGTCGCAGGCGGTGATCGAGTTCAATCCGGACGGTACAGTCATCACCGCCAACGAGAATTTCCTCAGCGTTCTCGGCTACAGTCTGGATGAGGTCCGCGGGCGCCATCACAGCATGTTCGTCGATCCACAGGAACGCGAGACTGCCGCCTATCGCGATTTCTGGAAAAGGCTCAACAGCGGACGGTTCGAAACCGCCCAATACAGGCGCATCGGCAAGGGTGGACGGGTTGTCTGGATCCAGGCATCCTACAACCCGGTGTTCGACGATATGGGCCGACTGCGCAAGGTCGTGAAGTTCGCAACCGACATCACCGAGCAGATCAGCATGCTGGGCCGCCTGAAGTCCCTGATCGACACCAATTTTTCAGAGATCGAACAGGCGATGACCACTGCCCACCGGCAGGCCGATACCGCCGCCGCCGCATCGTCGGAAACGCGGGTGACGGTGCAGACCATCGCGGCCGGGGCGGAGGAACTGACGGCTTCCGCCCACGAGATCGCCGACGGCATGTCCCGGTCGCAGCAGGCGGCCGACGTCGCGGTGAGCGAGGCGGACAACGCCGACAGGGCCGCCACCCGTCTGTCGGAAGTCGCAAAGGCGATGGGCGGCATCGTCGAACTGATCCGATCCATCGCCGGACAGATCAACATGCTGGCCCTGAACGCGACCATCGAAGCGGCGCGGGCGGGCGAGGCAGGCCGCGGCTTCGCCGTCGTCGCCAACGAGGTGAAGAATCTGGCCAACCAGTCGGCGAACGCGACTTCCCAGATCTCGCGTGAGATCGACGGAATGCAAGCCGTTTCGCGCGACGTCGTGTCGTCGCTGACGGCCATCCGCAAGTCCATGAGCAATCTTCGCCAATTCGTCGTGATGTCCGCCGGCGCAGTGGAGGAACAGACCACGGTCACCGCCAACATCTCGGTCAACATGCAGGGTGCATCGACCTCCGTGGCTGTCGTGGACCAGAGCATCGGCGCGATCTCCACTGCTTTTGTCCAGGTCGGGAACGCCATTGCGGAAACCAAGGAAGCTGCGCGGATGCTGGCCCGTTGATCGAAGACGGTCGGCGGAAATGCATGGAACGGCATTTCTCCAAAGACTTGCCAAAGATTTCATCTGCCAGGTCCTGCAATCGCAAAAGCGTCATCTTTCGAATGCTAGGGATATCCCTTGTTCGGCGGCATCGAGCCGGCTCTAATGTTCCGGTCGGCTTGTGCCATCGCCCGACTGGCGGGAAGGCCGCCGTCAATCCATGGGGAGTTCCATGTCCGCCACTGTCCAGCCGGCTGGCTCAACCCGGCGATCCGGAAGATTCATCCATCGCATCCTGATCGCCGCCACGCTTCTCATCACGCTGTCGGTCGGGGCACTCGGCCTGCTGGTCTACCGCCTGTCGTCGCAGGCCTTGCAGGCGGAGGTCGACGCCAGGATCGAGACCGCCGGCATCGCTGCCGTGGACGGCATCCAGAAATGGCTTGCCGGGCGCATGATGCTGATCCGTTTGGTCGCGGAGGACATCACCTCCGCCAGCCCGGATGGGATCATGCCGATCATCGCGCGCAAGACCCTGCGCGACACCTTCTCCGAGGTCTATTTCGGATCGGAGGCGGATGGCCGCTTCACCACCTTCAACCCGTCCGAACTGCCGCCCGGCTACGACCCGCGCAAACGCCCCTGGTACAAATCCGCGATCACGACGCGCGACCTGACCCTGTCGGAGCCCTATCAGGACGCCACCACCAAGAAGCTGGTGATCAGCGCGGTGATGCCCGTCACCAGCGGGGGGACGCTGCGCGGAGTCGCCGGGGCCGATCTGCCGCTGGACGTGCTGCAGGAGTTCCTGCGCTCCTTCGCGATGGACGGCCAAGGCTTCGTCTTCCTTGCCGACGGCGAGGGCAAGATACTGGTCCACCCGGACGAGGCGATGGTCATGAAGCCCTTCGGCCGCAAGCCGGTCGGGGGAAGCGAGATCGCGACCGACGACGGCCGGCTGGTGCGGTTCTACAGCATCAAGGGGCTGCCCGGCCTGGATTGGCATGTCGCGGTGTCGATGGATCGCGCGAAGGTGCAGGCTCCGATGGAGCTTCTGGCCAAACTGCTGGCCGCGACCGTGCTGGGCGCCATCGTCTTCGTCGTGCCGTTGCTGGGGCTGCTGATCGTCCGCATCGTCGCCCGCCCGATCACCCGGATGACCGACGCGATGTCGCGCCTGAGCGCCGGCGACCTGTCGGTCTCCATCCCGGCACTCGACCGCAAGGACGAGATCGGGGCGATGGCGCAGTCGCTGGAGGTGTTCAAGGAGACTCTCGCCCGCAACCGCGCCATGGAAGAGGAGATGCGCCAGACCCGTGAGCAGGCGGAACGGGACAAGCGCAACGCGCTGGCCCGGATGGCCGACAGTTTCGAGAACACGGTCAAGGCCATCGTCGGGCAGGTCATCGGCTCCGCCAGCCGGATGAAGGGAAGTTCGCAGGAGCTGTCAACCATGGCCGAGGACAGCCGCAAGCGCGCCGCGGCCGTCGCCGCCGCATCGGAGGAGGCCTCGACCAACGTGCAGACCGTCGCCGCCTCCGCGGAAGAGATGACCGCCTCCATCGGCGAGATCTCGCGTCAAGTGACGCAGTCGAGTGCGGTGGCCCGTCAGGCGGTGGAACGGGCGGATGAGGCGTCGCAGAATGTCCAGCTCATGGCCGATCAGGCCCGCAGCATCGGCACCGTGGTTCAGCTGATCCAGGAGATCGCCAGCCAGACCAACCTGCTGGCGTTGAACGCCACCATCGAAGCGGCCCGCGCCGGCGAGGCGGGAAAGGGGTTCGCCGTCGTCGCCAGCGAGGTGAAGGGCCTCGCCACCCAGACTGCCAGGGCAACGGAGGAGATCTCCAGCCAGATCGCAGCAATGCAGGCGGCGACCGACGACACGGTGGGCGCCATCCAGAAGATCACCACCATCATCGCCCAGGTGAACGAGGTGTCGACCACCATCGCCGCCGCGGTCGAGGAGCAGAATGCCGCAACCCGCGAAATCGCCCGCAGCGTGCAGCAAGCCGCCTCCGGCACGCAGGAAATCTCCCGCAACATCGGCGGCGTCCAGCAGATCGCCGACGGAACCGGCAACGCCGCCCAGCAGGTGCTGGACGCCGCCGGAGCCCTGTTCGGCGATGCCGAGAAGCTGTCGACGGAAGTCGACCGTTTCATCCACGAGGTGCGCGCCGGCTGAGCAGAACCGCTTCAGCCATCCCGAAGGGCGAAGCCGACCACCCGCTCCAGCTCACGGTCGGCTGCCGCCCGCCAGCCCTCCCCGCCCAGTTCGACCGGGACCGGCGGAAGTCCGACCGACGGGGCGGCGACGCCGTCGCGGACCGGTCGGGCGCGCAGCAGCAGGCGGGGGTGCGCGGTTCCGCTCCAGTCCCGGCGGCCCTCCAGGACCAGCAGCAGAATCGGACCATCGACCGTCGGCGGCATTTCTTCGGTCGGTTCGGCGTCGGGCGTCACCGTGCGCAGGCCGAGGTGCACCACGGATCTGCCCCGGTCGGATGCCATCCGCGTGACGAGTTCGACTGCGGCATCGCACAGCATTGTCGCTTCCGGCGGAGCCGCGTGCTGATCGAGGTCGAGGTATCGGCAGGCGACGCCGATCTCACGACCGGGCTCCCGCGCCATCCGGATCACCGCACCATCCTGTGCCGCAGCCCCCGGCCCGGCCGCCAGCGCCACCAGTATCCCGGCCATCGTCGCCTGTCGGCGGAGGCTCCATCCGATCCGGTCCATCGCAACTCCCCTTTCCCACAAGCGTCCTGATACGGGCGGCCCCGCCCTGCCCCTGCGCGGGATGTGCGACACCCGACAAGCCCGCACCCGGCCCCCCGATTGTCAGCTATCGGACAGGGCCGATAAACCCGACAATTGTTATTTGTCAGTGACTTATCATCTGGCACGCCCCCTGCATCACTGCAGTGCAGAGCCATTTCCGGCGCCAGGATGGGAGAGCGGGCATGCTCCAGGACAAGATCCAGGACGTCTTCAACGAACCGGGCTGCGCGACCAACCAGGCCAAATCGGCCAAGGAGAAGAAGAAGGGCTGCACCAAGTCGCTGAAACCGGGGGCCGCGGCCGGCGGCTGCGCCTATGACGGGGCGATGATCGTGCTTCAGCCGATCGCCGACGCCGCCCATCTGGTCCATGGCCCCATCGCCTGTCTGGGCAACTCGTGGGACAATCGCGGCTCGCAATCCTCCGGCCCGCAGCTCTACCGCACCGGCTTCACCACCGACCTGTCGGAGCTGGACGTCATCGGCGGCGGCGAAAAGAAGCTCTACCGCGCCATCAAGGAGATCGTGCAGCAATACGACCCGCCGGCCGTCTTCGTCTATCAGACCTGCGTGCCCGCCATGACCGGCGACGACATCGCCGCGGTGTGCAGGTTCGCGTCGGAGAAGCTGGGCAAGCCGGTGATCCCGGTGGATGCGCCGGGCTTCGTCGGATCGAAGAATCTCGGCAACAAGTTGGCCGGCGAGGCCCTGCTGGAGCATGTCATCGGCACGGTGGAGCCGGAATACACCACCCCCACCGACGTCTGCATCATCGGCGAGTACAACCTCGCCGGCGAGCTGTGGCTGGTCAAGCCGCTGCTGGACGAGATCGGCATCCGCCTGCTGTCCTGCATTTCCGGCGACGGCCGCTACAAGGAGGTGGCCCAGGCCCACCGCGCCCGCGTCACCATGATGGTGTGCAGCCAGGCATTGGTGAATGTCGGCCGCAAGATGCAGGAACGCTACGGCATCCCCTATTTCGAGGGCTCCTTCTACGGCGTCTCCGACATGTCGGACACGCTGCGCACCATGGCCCGCATGCTGGTGGAGCGCGGCGCCGACAAGAGCCTGATCGACCGGGCCGAAGGCGTGATCGCGCGGGAGGAAAGCAGGGTCTGGCGCCGTCTGGAACCCTACAAGCCGCGCTTCGACGGCAAGCGCGTCCTGCTGTTCACCGGCGGGGTCAAGAGCTGGTCGATGGTCAGCGCGCTGGAGGGCGCCGGACTGACCATCCTCGGCACCTCGACCAAGAAATCGACCAAGGAGGACAAAGAGCGCATCAAGAAGATGAAGGGCGAGGAGTTCCACCAGTGGGACGACCTGAAGCCGCGCGACATCTACAGGATGCTGGCCGACCATCAGGCCGACATCATGATGTCGGGCGGCCGGTCGCAGTTCATCTCCTTGAAGGCCAAGGTTCCCTGGCTCGACATCAACCAGGAGCGCCACCACGCCTATGCCGGCTATGACGGCATCGTCAATCTCTGCGAGGAGATCGACAAGACGCTGTCGAATCCGATCTGGCGTCAGGTGCGCCAGCCGGCACCGTGGGAGTCCGGTCCGTCCTCCACCCTTCTGGCGGCGGAGTAAGGCCGATGTCCCACATCCAGCGCTTCCCCTCCGCCGCCAAGGCCGCCACGACCAATCCGCTGAAGATGAGCCAGCCGCTGGGTGCTGCGCTGGCCTATCTCGGAATCGACCGTTGCCTGCCGCTGTTCCACGGCTCGCAGGGCTGCACCGCCTTCGGGCTGGTCCTGCTGGTGCGCCATTTCCGCGAGGCGATCCCGCTGCAAACCACTGCGATGGATCAGGTCTCCACCATCCTCGGCGGCTACGACAATCTGGAACAGGCGATCCGCACCATCGTCGAGCGCAACAAGCCCGCCATGATCGGCGTCGCCACCACCGGCGTCACCGAGACCAAGGGCGAGGACATGGGCGGACAGTACACGCTGTTCCGCCAGCGCAACCCCGACATGGCCGACACCGCCCTGGTCTTCGCCAACACCCCCGACTTCGCCGGCGGCTTCGAGGACGGCTTCGCCGCCGCCGTCACCGCGATGGTCGAGCGGCTGGTCGAACCGTCGCCGGTGCGCATCCCGACCCAGGTCAATGTGCTGGCCGGCAGCCACCTGTCGCCCGGCGATGTCGAGGAACTGCGCGACATCATCGAAGGCTTCGGCCTGTCGCCGATCATGTTGCCCGACCTGTCGCTGTCGATGGCGGGCCGTCAGCCGACCGACTTCACCGCCACTTCGCTGGGTGGCGTGACGGTGGAGCAGATCCGCGCCATGGGCGCCTCGGCCGCCACCATCGTGGTCGGCGAGCATATGCGGGTGGCCGGCAATGCGCTGGAGCTGAAGACCGACGTTCCCAGCCACTTCTTCAGCCGCCTGACCGGGTTGGAGGCATCGGACAAGCTGGTCCGGCTGCTGATGGAACTGTCCGGCAAGCCGGCGCCGGCCCGGCTGCGGCGCCAGCGCGAAGCCCTGGTCGACGCCATGCTGGACGGGCATTTCTTCTTCAGCCGCAAGCGCATCGCCGTCGCGCTGGAACCCGACCTGCTCTATGCCGTCACCGGCTTCCTGGCCGACATGGGGGCCGAGGTGATCGCCGCGGTGTCGCCAACGCAGAGCCCGGTGCTGGAGCGGCTGAAGGCAGCCACCATCATGGTCGGCGATCATTCCGACCTGGAGACGCTGGCCCGCGACGCCGACCTGATCGTCTCCAATTCGCACGGGCGGCAGGGGGCTGCGCGGATCGGCGTGGCCCTGCACCGCATGGGCCTGCCGATGTTCGACCGGCTGGGGGCGGGGCTGCGCGTGCAGGTCGGCTACCGCGGCACGCGCGAGCTGCTGTGCGACATCGGCAACCTGTTCCTCGCCCGCGAGATGGATCACGAGGGCCGCGGTCACGGGGACGCTCACGGCTGCGGAGGCGGATCATGCGGATGCAACGCCGTCTGAGCGTGGTGCAGGACCCACGCCCGACCAAAGGAGGATCGATGAAGGTCGCTTTCTGCACCCAGGACATGCAGCACGTCGATGCGCATTTCGGCTGGGCCAAGAACATCGCCGTCTATCGGGTCGACCGCCAGGGCCATGCCTTTCTGGAGACCTTCCAGTTCGGCGGCTCGATGTTCGAGGACGGCAACGAGGACAAGCTGGTGCCCAAGCTGGAGGCGCTGGCCGATGTCGCCATCGTCTATCTGTCGGCCATCGGCGCCTCGGCCGCCGCCCGCGTGGTGGCGAAGAAGATCCATCCGGTGAAGGTCGAGGCCACCGAGACCATTCCGGCCCTGCTCGAAAAGCTGGTCCAGACGCTGAACGGCAATCCGCCGCCCTGGCTGCGCAAGGCGATGGGCGAGACGCCGCAATTCCATTTCGACGAGGAGGAGGTCTGAGCATGGTTGATGTGGCCGAGATATCCGTCGCCGACCAGTTCGTGAAGACGCTGGTCCTGCTGTTCCGTGCCGAGGACAGCTATGGCGCCTGGGAAGGCAAGCCGGACGAGGCCCTGCTCGCTCCCTTCGTGCTGGACAAGGAGGCGCGGGCCGCCATCCCGATCATCGGCGATCCCGATCCGGACACGCTGTGGCGGCTGGAGCTGTTCTACAAGGCGGTCGGCGTCACCGTCGAAAAACGGACCGGCATGATGGCCTCGCCGATGATGAAGATGAGCCATGAGGGCTTCGGCCGCATGGTGCTGACCACCGGCCGGCTGGTGGTGGTGTCGAAGACCCTGCGCGACGTCCACCGCTTCGGCTTCCCCAGCATCGAGAAGATGGCCGCCGACGGCGCCAAGCTGGTCGAGGATGCGGTGGCGTTGATCAAGAAATACCCCGAGGTCGCCGACCTCTGATCCCTGGGATTGCAACCATGAGCGACATCGACTCCCTGAAGGACGAGATCAAGAAGCTGAACGCCCGCGCCACCCAGAAGAAGATGGATTTGCATGATCTGTCGGAAGAGCTTCCGCAGAACTGGCAAAGCATCCTTACGGTGGCGCAGGAAACCTATGACGCCTTCAAGACCCTGACCGAGAAGCGGGCGGCGCTGAAGGCGCTGGAGACGGCGTAACCCCTCCATCTTCCGAGAATGGCTTAGGCGCACCCTTTCCCGAGAGGAGCATTCCCATGGCTGAGTTCCTGACCGGCACCACACGGGGGGGTCAGAGCTGGACCCCGAAATTCGTCGAGACCATCGATCAGAAGCAGTGCATCGGCTGCGGCCGTTGCTTCAAGGTCTGCGGACGCGGCGTGCTGAACATGATCGGCCTGACCGAGGACGGCGACATCGTCGACGCCTTCGACGACGAGGCCGAGAAGAAGGTGATGACGGTCGAGACCGCGGCCAACTGCATCGGCTGCGAAAGCTGCTCCAAGGTGTGTTCGAAGAGCTGCATCACGCATGTGGCGGTGGCGGCTTAGGGTTTTCGCCCGGGTGCCCCCACCCTTCCCATGCTACGCATGGGCCCCTTCCCTCCCCCGCCCTCGGCCGGCCAAAGGCCGGTCCGATCGCGGTAGAGGGAGTTGGTGGTAGAGCGGCGGCAGTCCCCTCTCCCTCGAAGAGGGGGAGGGTTAGGGAGGGGGCCTCACCCTGGCAAAGCCCCCACTCCCCTCAGTACGCATACTCCTTGAACACCGGATCGACGCTGCCGCCCCAGGGGCCGTTGAACTTCTCCAGAAGTTCGTCGGCGGGGCTGCGGCCGGACTCGGCGATGACCTGAAGCGTGTCGAGGAAGTGGGTCTCGTCGTCGCCCCAATTGTCGTTGCGTGCACGCCGCGCCAGACCGTCGCGGGCGATCGCAACCACCTCCAGCGCCACGTCGCGCACCGTCCCATTGCGGAACGTCGTGCGCAGGCCCGACCGCGGCACCTCGGCGCGCAGATGCGCGCGCTCCTCCGTGGTCCAGTCCTTCACCAGGTCCCAGGCCGCATCCAGCGCCACCTGATCGTAGAGCAGCCCAACCCACAGAGCCGGCAAAGCGCACAGGCTGCGCCACGGGCCGCCGTCGGCGCCGCGCATCTCCAGATACTTCTTCAGCCGCACTTCCGGGAAGGCGGTGGTGGTGTGGTCGGCCCAGTCGGTGATCAGCGGCAGTTCGCCCGCCAGCGCCGGCAGCCTGCCGTCGAGGAAATCGCGGAAGGACTGGCCGGCCGCGTCGATGTAGGTGCCGTCGCGGTAGACGAAGTACATCGGCGTGTCGAGCAGATAGTCGACATAGCGCTCGAAGCCGAAGCCGTCCTCGAACACGAAGGGAATGTCGCCGGTGCGGTCGGCGTCGGTGTCGGTCCAGATGTGGCTGCGGAAGCTCTGGAAGCCGTTGGGCTTACCCTCGGTGAAGGGGGACATGGCGAACAGCGCCGTCGCAATCGGCTGGAGGGCCAGCGAGACGCGGAACTTCTTCACCATGTCGGCTTCGGAGGCGAAGTCGAGGTTGACCTGCACGGTGCAGGTCCGCGTCATCATGTCGAGGCCGAGCGAGCCGACCTTCGGCATGTAGTCGCGCATGATCTTGTAGCGGCCCTTCGGCATCCAGGGGATGTCGTCACGCGTCCATTTCGGCTGGAAGCCCAGCCCCATCATGGCGATGCCCAGTTCGCCCCCGACCTCCTTCACCTGACGCAGATGGCGGTGCACCTCGGCGCAGGTCTGGTGCAGGGTCTCCAGCGGTGCGCCCGACAGCTCGACCTGCCCGCCCGGCTCAAGCGTGATGTTGGCCATGTCCTGGACCAGGGCGATGATGTTGCCCTTCTCCTCCACCGGCTGCCAGCCGAAGCGGGTCATGCGGGTCAGCAGTTCGCGGATGCCGTCCGGCCCGTCATAGGTCAACGGCCGCAGGTCGGAGGTGCGGTAGGCGAACTTCTCGTGCTCGGTCCCGATGCGCCAATCCGGCGCCGGCTTGCTGCCGGATTCGAGATAGGCCACCAGTTGGCGGCGGTCGGTGATGGGTTCGCCGCGCGTGGTCGGGGGTGCGGACATGAAGTCTCTCGCGGGAAGTGGACGGAGGATCGGCCGGGTGACGGCCGGTTACGGGATCGGCGCGCGGAAAGGCGGACGCCGGTCGCTTCCCCCGGCAGTCCAATCCCCGGTCAAGGACTGCCAGCAAGCCAGCGCCGCCACCACAGCCGTATCGGCCCGCAGGATGCGCGGACCCAATCCCACGGGAACAACAAAGGGGAGTTTGACGAGTTCGTCAAGTTCCGACTGGTCGAAGCCCCCCTCCGGCCCGACCAGCAGCGCGGCAGGCCCCGCGGGGGCGTCGCGCAGCACCTCCGCGATCGGACGGGCGGAGCCGGCCTCGGCGCACAGATAGAGCCGGCGGTCCGCCGGCCAGCCGGCCAGCGCGCGGTCCAGCGGCAGAGCCTCGCCCATCTCCGGCACGCTGAGCCGCTCGCACTGCTCGGCCGCCTCCACCGCATTGGCGCGCAGCCGGTCGATGTTGACGCGGTTGGGATCGGTGCGGCGGGTGAAGACCGGCCAAAGCCGGGAAACCCCCATCTCGGTCGCCTTTTCGGCGACGAAGTCGATGCGGCCCTTCTTCAGCGGGGCGAACAGCAGCCACAGGTCCGGAGCCGAATCCTGTTCCCGCCGCCGGCCCGCCACGGTCAGCGAGCACCAGCCCTTGCCGAAGCCGTCGATTGTCGCCCGCCATTCGCCGTCGCGGCCGTTGAACACTGCGACCGGATCGCCGCGGTCCAGCCGCAGGACATGGCGCAGAAAATGGGCGCGCTCATGATCCAGCCCAACCGATTGGCCTTCGGCCAGCGGGCTGTCCACATACAGGCGGGTCTTGATCGGGTCGGCCATGGTTGTCATCTCCGCAGGGCGCGCGCCGACTATAGCCGGCTGCGGGCGTGCAAGTCAGCACATCAGAGACAACGGAAACGCGCGGGAGCGGTGCGCGGAAAACGGATGGCGGACCCGAGTGCCGGAGATCGGGCGCGGCGAATCAGGCTGGGGCGATCAGGGACTCGATCTGCCGGCGCAGGTCGTTGGGCTGAACGGGCTTGTGCAGGATGCGCACCTGTTCCGTCTTGGCGGCGGCCATCAACTCGGGGCCGGTGTCGCCGGTCAGGATGATGGCGGGAACGGCGGCGCCACAGGCCTCACGCACCGCACGAACGGCCGTGATGCCCGACCAGCCGTCGCGCAGCCGGTAATCGGACAGGATCACGTCGGGAACCGGATGGCCCGGGAGCTTCGCCAGGATGGTCTCCACATCCTCGGCGGCCAACACCTGATAGCCCCAGGTGTCCAGCATGATCTCCATCCCGGCCAAAATGATCGACTCGTCATCGATCACGACGGCGAAACGGTCCGGTGTTGCGTTCATATCCATTTAAGATAGCAGACTGCTGAGGTTGCAACGAAGAAACAGTATTGGTGCGATTTTGGCGCGTGCAAGTCCCCGACCTGCTATTTTCCATAGCGACAGCCCCGGCCTAACGCCGCACCCACCTCGCAGGCAGCAGCGGCAGCGTGCTTGCCGCCTGGACGACTGCCCGATACCTTCGCGCTGATCGCCTGTTCAGCCATCTCCATAGCACAGCGGAAACGCCGCCGTCATGCCCACCGCATCCACCGGTCCCACTCTTCCAGAGTCCGGCTTCACCGACATCCGTCAGGACGGGTGGCTCGCCCGCCATCTGCCCGCCGGTTTGCGTCCCTACGTCACGCTGGCGCGGCTCGACCGTCCGATCGGGACCTGGCTGCTGCTGTTCCCCTGCTGGTGGAGCGTGGCGCTGGCGATGCCGCAGCCCTTCCGCGACTGGCCATCGCTGCTCTGGATGATGGCTCTGTTCGGAATCGGCGCGGTGCTGATGCGTGGTGCCGGCTGCACGGTCAACGATATCCTGGACCGCAAGTTCGATGCGATGGTGGAGCGCACCCGCTCCCGCCCGATTCCGTCGGGACAGGTGTCGGTGCGCCAGGCGCTGGTCTTCCTGGCGCTGCAGCTGTTGGTGTCGCTTCTGGTCCTGCTGCAGCTGGGGCCGACGGCCATCGGGCTGGGCGTGCTGTCGCTGGCGCTCGTCTTCACCTATCCGCTGATGAAGCGCATCACCTGGTGGCCGCAGGCCTTCCTTGGGCTGACCTTCAACTGGGGCGCCCTGATGGGCTGGGCCGCGGTGCAGAACGGTGTCGGCTGGCCGGCGGTGGCGCTCTATGTGACGGGCATCGCCTGGACGCTGGGCTACGACACGATCTACGCCCACCAGGACAAGGAGGACGATGCGCGGATCGGCGTGAAGTCCACCGCGCTGCGTTTGGGTGACCAGAGCAAGATCTGGATCTATGGCTTCTACACCCTGACCTATGTCGGCATCGGTATCGCCGGCCGTCTGGCCGGGCTGGGCGGCCTGTTCCTGCCGGTGCTGTCGCTGGCGGCGCTGCAACTGGCCTGGCAGGTCGCCACATGGCGCCCGGACGATCAGGGTGACTGCCTGGACAAGTTCAAGTCCAACCGCTGGTTCGGTTGGCTGGTGCTGGCCGCGATCCTGGCGGGGAAGTTCTAGGGTGCTTTGGTGGGGGCAATCGAAGCCGACGCTCCCACCCCCAAAAACAAAAAGAGCGGAGCAAAGCCCCGCCCTTCCAGAAAACTTGAAACCCTTCCCCGCTCAGCGTTCGCTGGTATCGGCCAGCTGGGCGACGGAGTTGCCGGAACCGGGCTTGCGGCCGGGGGCGACGGTGTGGCGGCTGCCGGGTGCCGAAACTTCGGCAACGATGACCTGAGCCGGAGCGGCATGCGCAGCACCCGGCTTGCGGACCGGAAGCACCGCAACATCGGTCCGCTGCGGCTTGGCGTGGGAGGCGACAGCGGTGGCCGGCAGGTTCTGCGGCTTGCGGCCGGGGACCGATACGCTGTGTCCCTTCTGCGGGTGCAGCGACGCCTCCATCATGCGCGGGCCGTTCGCCTTGGCACGGCCGCGCGGGCTGCTGCTGAAGCCTTGGTCCATGCCGCGGTCGCCGGCATCCAGCATCCGGCCGCCGCGCGGGGCCTCGTCGCCTTCCGGCATGATGAAGCCGTAGGCGGCGTAGACGCGCAGGCCCATCTGGTCGGTCGGCTCGTGCCAGACGCGGACGGCCGACCAGTCGTTGTTGCGGGAAACGTCGACCACCCGCATGCCGCGGCGCAGCCCGTCGCCATCCAGCCAGCTGTGGTCGACCTCGATGGTGCGGCGGTCGATCACAGCGCTGACCAGCGAGACATGACCACGGCGCATGTGGCCGGTGCGCTTGAAGACGAGGACGGAGCCGACGGCAGGACGGTGGTCGCGGTCATACTGGCCGGCGGCATGGTCCCACCAGGTCCAGGCGTCGCCGCGGATCGTGAAATCGGAGATGGAGCGGACGGTGCGGACGCAATCACCGTCTTGTGCGGCAGCCGTCGACACGGTAAGGGGGCTCAGCGCGATCAAAGCCGCAAACGAAAGGCCGATGGCGGTTCCCCTCTGCCGCATGACTCCCCCAATCCCTCTGTTTTCCCCTGGAGGAAACGGGTAACACGGGTTCGCAGCTGTGTCTACACCGTTTGAATTGTGTAACATTCATAAGCCACGGTCCTTCATCCCGCCAACAGCGGAGTCCCTTGGGAAACCTCGTATGAACAACGCATCTCCGCAAGATTTCGTCCGCGACAACACGGCGCTGACGACCACACCGCTGTTGCCGGAAATCCAGCTTCATCTTGCCACCGAGGTGACGCCCCTCTGGCAGGCGACGGAGGAGACCTTGGCCGCCACGAATTTGCCACCGCCATACTGGGCTTTCGCTTGGCCGGGCGGACAGGCCGTGGCGCGGCTGTTGCTCGACCGGCCGGAGTTGGCGGCGGGCAGGTCGGTGCTCGATTTTGCCGCAGGCACCGGGCTGGTCGGCATCGCCGCGATGAAGGCCGGGGCGGCGCGCGTCCAGTGCTGCGACATCGACCGCTTCTCGCTGGCCGCCATCGCGTTGAACGCCATGGCCAACGGGGTCGAGATCAAGGCGGTCAGCGCCGATCTGGTCGGGCGGCCCCTGCCGGGTATCGACGTCGTGCTGGCTGGCGACGTCTGTTACGAGAAGCCGATGGCCGAGCGGGTGACGGCATGGCTGCGCGGGATCGCGGCGACCGGAACGCTGGTCCTGCTGGGCGATCCCGGCCGCGCCTATTTCCCCGCCGCCGGCGTCGAGAAGGTGGCGAGCTACACCGTCCCGACCTCGCTGGAGCTGGAGGACCGCGAGGCGCGCGAGACGACGATCTGGAAGCTGTTGCCTAACGGGTGAGGCGCGACACGGCCAGCCTCAGGTCGGCCAGGAAGGTCGGCTGTTCGACCAGCTGGCCGCGCAGCAGATAGCTCGGGTGGAAGGTCGGCACGACCTCCACCCCCTCCAGCAGCCGGCAAGGCAGCAGCTTGCCGCGCAGCTGCAGGATGCCATTCTCCCCGGTCAGCGCCCAGGTCGGCGTCCGGCCCAGCGCCACGATCACCGACGGGCGAAACTCGGTCAACGTGGCGCGCAGATGTTCGATCTCGCCGGCGAACTCGGCGAGCAGGCGGTCCGACGTGCCGAAGGCGCCCCAGCTCTCGTCGATCTCCCGCCCCTCTCTGCGGGCGCGGGCGCGCGAGGCGAAGAAATGCCCCACCTTGTTGCCGGGCGGCTGATAACGGAAGACGTTGGCGACGAGGCACTCCGCCCGCTCGATCCCCACGGCGGCGAGCGATTCGTCCAGCAGCCTGCCGCTGCGCCCGACGAAGGGTGTGCCTTGCCGGGCCTCCTCCGCCCCCGGCGCCTCGCCGACGATGGCAAGCCGCGGCCCGTCCACCGGCTTGGTCGGGTACTGGTAATCGGCGAAGGGCATATCGGTGCGCAGGTCGGTCATCGGGTCGCTTCCAAAAATCTTGTCAAAAGGGCGCAGTGGGGGCGCCGGGCTTGCCGAAGCGCCCGCCCGAACCCAAGCTTGTAGGCGGTGAGGTTCCAGCCCAGACCGCCCACCCTACAAACAGGACCAACCCACAAACAAGGGAGAGACCGGGATGACACCGCAAGCACCGGCGACACAGGAACTGGCCGGCAAGACCTGCGAGCCCTGCCGCGGCGGGATACCGCCGATGGACCGCGCGACGGCCGCCTCCTATCTGGTGCAGGTGCCGGGCTGGGTCCTGAAGGAGGACCCCGACCGCATCGAGCGCGACTTCACGTTCCCCGACTTCGCCCAGGCCCAGGCCTTCGCCAATCAGGTGGGAAACCTGTGCGAGGCCGAAGGCCATCATGCCGAAATCCGTTTCGGCTGGGGCCACTGCTCCGTCGGCTTCTGGACCCACAAGATCAGGGGCCTGCACGAGAACGACTTCATCATGGCCGCCAAGGTCAACGGCATCGCCGAAACGCCCTCTGTGCCGGCGTCGGTGGGGACACCGCCGCCGCCTTATGTCCAGGGGGCGTGAGGGGGAGCCCCCTCCCTTCCCACGGCTGCGCCGCGGGCCCCTTCCCTCCCCCGCTTCACGGGAGAGGGTGGATTGGCAGAGCGGCGGCAGTCCCCTCTCCCTCGAAGAGGGGGAGGGTTAGGGAGGGGGCAATCGCAGCCGACGCCTCCCCGCCCCCTACCCCCACAACTCCGCCGCCGGCGGCTGCACCACCGCGCCGTCATAGACCAGCCCCGGCTCGCGGTCGCGGGCCAGCAGCAGCGGGCCGTCCAGGTCGACATAGCGTGCGCCCTGCCCCACCAGGATCGCCGGCGCCATGGCGAGCGACGTCGCGACCATGCAGCCGACCATCACCTCGAACCCCATGGCATGGGCGGCGCGGGTCATCGCCAGCGCCTCCGTCAGGCCCCCGGTCTTGTCCAGCTTCACGTTCACCACCCGATAGAGGCCGCGCAGTCGGTCCAGCGACTCCAACCCGTGGCAGGATTCGTCGGCGCCCAGGGGAACCGGACAGGCGATTCCGCGCAGAGCCTCGTCCTGGCCGGCCGGCAGCGGCTGTTCGATCATCTCGACGCCGAGGCCGGCCAACACCGGGGCGAAGCGGTGCAGCTGATCCAGCGTCCAACCTTCGTTGGCGTCCACCACCAGCCGGGCGGCGGGGGCGGCGGCGCGGACGGCGCGGACACGGTCGAGGTCGCCCTCCCCCGTCAGCTTCATCTTCAGCAGCGGATGTCGCGGCGCCCGCTCCTGCGCCGCGGCGGCCATCGCCTCGGGCTCGTCGACGCTCAGCGTGTAGCAGGTGACCAGCCGTCCCGGCGGTTCGGCCAGCCCGGCGAGCTTCCAGGCCGGCACGCCGCTGCGCTTGGCCTCCAGATCCCAGAGGGCACAGTCCAGCGCGTTGCGGGCGGCACCGGGCGGCATCAGCCGGGACAGCGAGTCGCGGTCGAGGCCGGCAGCCACCGCGCCGGCCATCGCCTCCAGCGCGGCGGCGACCCCGTCCACGCTCTCGCCGTAGCGGGCGTATGGCACGCATTCGCCGCGGCCGCGGTGCGGTCCGTCGGTCACCTCCGCCACCACCACCGCGGCTTCGGTCTTGGCCCCGCGCGAGATGCGGAAGGACCCGCGGATCGGGAAGCTCTCCCGGTGGACGGTCAGCTGCTGGGCGGACATGATCGCGAACCCCGAAACGGAACAGGGCCGGGAGTGTATCCCGGCCCCATCCGCAAAGGCGACAGGCTTGAGACGGCGGAATCACCGCTCCTGCACGATGACTCCGTACCAGCCAAGCCCCTTGTATGTCTCATAACCAGGGGTCAGCGCATAGCCGACGATGCGGTTCCTGTCGTCGATGTAGTGGCCCATGGAGCCGGCATTGCGGCGCAGCGGCACCGTCTCGGTCAGCAGCCCCCGGCCGTCGGAGGACGCGATCACCCGTTGGCGGGCGTCGAGCAGCAGACAGCGCGACTTCTCGCGCTCTCCGGCTTCCAGCCGCACGCCCTCGACCACCGCAGCGGCCTGGGGCTCCCAGTCGAAGAAGATGCCGAGCACGCCGATGGCGTCGCCGTCCGCCTCGCCGTCGCGGCGGATGGCGGTGGCATAGGTGGCGACGACGCGGTCGTCCAGGCTGCGGTTGCGGGCAACGTCGCCGACCGTGAACTCGCTGCCATTGCGGGTGGCCAGCGCCTGCCTGAACCAGGGTTCGTCCGACACGTTGGCGCCGCGGGCGCCGGGATAGCGGTCGGGCCGGCCATTGGCGATGACGGTGCCGTTGCGGTCGGCGATCCAGAGGTCGAGATAGACGGTGTAGGATTCCAGGATCACGCCGAGCCGGCGCGAAGCGTGGCGGCGGGCGTCCTCGCTCGGATCGGCGGCGCAATCGACCACCGCGCTGTCGGTCGCCCACCAACGCACGTCGCAGGAGCGCTCGTAGAGGTTGCGGTCGATGATCTCGATCATGTTCAGCGACAGATCGGCCAGCCGCTTGCCGTGCATCTCCTGCACCATGGCGCTGCCGGTGGTGGTCAGGTGATCGACGCGGGCGACGATCTCCGACCGCAGTTCCTTGGTGATGCTGTTGACCTGCGTCGAGATCTCCGACACCTCGTTGGCGACGACGGCGAAGCCGCGCCCGGCGTCGCCGGCCCGCGCCGCCTCGATCAGGGCGTTCATCGCCAGCATCTTGGTGCGCCGGGTGATGTCCTCGATCAAGGACACCTTCTTCGACGCAACATCCAGCACGCCCCGCGACAGCTCGAACAGATCGGTGCCCGCCATGCTCATCGTCTTGTCCCCCGTCATGACCGTCCCTGTTTCCCCCTCATCAAAAGCCGTGCCAACGGTCACTGGAACTCCACGGTCCATCTGCCCTTCCCGATTTCCGCGGCACTCGGCCGCAGATGACATGCAAGGTCCGGATGTTTCCGGAGTGTCGTTCGGTTAAGGTGCTGAAACAAATGGCAGGCTGGCGGGAGGTTGCTCAACGGGTCGCGGCGCCGGCGGTCATACGTCCGTCATATTGCCGACTGGTAACATGATTTCTCGCCAAATGCGTAATAAAAAGTCCGTAGCGAGAGGGAAGACGCCAGATCAATTCCGCACTGCGAGATCCCATACACAAGCTGTGCACATTCGCCGGGCAGTTGACGCGACGCACATCACCCCACCGGCAAAATCGCCGTCAGGCGACGCGATGCATCTCGTCGAGAAAACGCTGGACCTCGCGGGTCAGCCGATCGGCTTCGGCCGCCATGCGTTCGGAGGCGGCGAACACCTCGTGCGCAGTGCCGCTGGTGCGGCCGGCGGCATCGGTGACCTCACGGATGTCGGAGGACACGGCACGGGTGCCGGCGGCCGCCTGTTCCATGTTGACGACGATCTCCCGCACGGCGGAGCCCTGCTGCTCGATCCCGGCGCTGATGCCGGCGGCGATCCGGTTGATCGAGGTGATGGTGCGGCCAATACCGACGATGGCCTCCACCGCCTCGTCGGTGGAGGACTGGATTCCGGCGATCTGCGCCGCAATGTCTCCGGTGGCTTTGGCGGTCTGGTCGGCCAGCCGCTTCACCTCCTGCGCCACGACGGCAAAGCCCTTTCCGGCCTCCCCCGCCCGTGCCGCCTCGATCGTGGCGTTGAGCGCCAGGAGGTTGGTCTGGCTGGCGATGTCGTTGATCAGCGTGATGACGTCGCCGACCGTGCGCGCAGCCTCCGACAGCGTGGCGACCAGCGCGTTCGACCGCTCCGCCTCCCCGGCCGCGGTTTCGGCGACATGCGCGACCTCGCCTATCTGGCGGGCGATCTCGGCGATGGAGGCAGACAGTTCCTCGGTTGCGGCGGCGACGCTGCCGACGTTGCTGCCGGTCTGCGCTGCGGAGGCCGCGACCGACGAGGCCTTGCCGGTCGCCTGGGTCGCGTCCGTCTCCATGGTTCGGGCGGAGACCTCCAACTGATGGGCGGTGTCGGCCACCTCGCTGCACACGCTCTGGATCTGGCCTTCGAAGCGTTGGGTGACGCCGGCGAAGCCTGCGACCTTCTGCGAGATGCTCTCCGTCGCCGCATTGATGGTCCGGCTGGCGTGCAGGAAGCCGCCCTGCATGCCGCGCAGCACGATCCGGCGGAAATACTTGTGCTCCGACACCGTATGCATCGAGGCCGTCGCCTCGCGCACGAAGGCGTCGGTGCGGTCGATGGCGTCGTTGGTTGCGTGCATCAATTCGCCAAGCGACCCGCCTTCGCGGATGCCGATCACCCGCGCCTCGAAGTCGCCGGCGGCGACGGCACGGTTGACCGCGGCCAACTGCCGCACGACCGCGCCGGCCCGGCGCAGGTACAGACCGGCACCGCCAAGCGCCGCAAGCCCGGCCAGGGCCAGTCCGGCGCGCAGAGCGACGCCGCCGGCATCCAGCAGTTCGACCACCAGCAGGGCTGATAGCGCTGCGACACACAGCGCGACAAGCCAACCGGTCCGGGTCAGGGACGACGCTTTAGAGGGAGAAGACGAATTCGTCATATCCGATTCCCTTCTCGGCCAGCAGGGCGAGGACGGCGGCGAATCCGGCCTCCATCCCCTGTTTGCGGTCGGCATGGCTGTTCTCGATATCGAGGAGCTGGCGATAGAGCGGGATGACCTTGTCCAACGCCGACCGCTCCGGCACCCGGCGGGAGGAATGGTAGCCGATCACCCGCCCGTCAGCGTCGAAACTGGGTGTGACATGGGCGAAGACCCAGTAATGGTCACCGTTGCGGGCGCGGTTGACCACGTAGGCGAAGATCTCCTGCCCCGCCTCCAGCGTGTCCCACAACAGCTTGAAGACGCAGCGCGGCATGTCGGGATGGCGCACGATGGAATGGGGAGCGCCCATCAACTCCGATTCGCTGTAGCCAGCGACCTGCTGGAACACCCGGTTCGCATAGGTGATCCGCCCCTTCAGGTCCGTCTTTGAAACGATGACTTCATCCGGGTCGAAGAAGCGTTCCACCCCCGTCAGGGGAACGTCGCGTCGTGCCATGTGCCTACCGGTCTCCCGCTTCCCTGACCCGCACCGGACCACGCCGGACCCGGCATGCCCCTCGTCGTGGCGAAGACCGGCGGCAGGGACGGATTATGTCCGGATTGTCATGCCGCACGATGCCCCGCACCGCGGGCGCCGCAACCATTTGCACTGTAATGTGACAGAAGCTTGCGGGAAAGACCCTACCCATTGCGGTGCTGAAATATTTGGGTGCGGACGGTATGCCCGCCAAGCCGCCTTACTCCGGCGGATAGGGAATGGTCAGCAGTCGGTCGGCGGGCGGGTTGTCCACCGTCACCACGGTGCCATCGGGCCAGCGCACCTCCACCTGCTCCACCGCATGGAGCGGCCCCAAGCCGAAATGGGCGACCGGTTCGCCCTGGCAGAGATAGCCGGAGCCGGCGCACACCGCCCGTCGCTGGCGGCGCCCGCCGGCAATCAGGCTGACCACCGCACCGCGGGCCGGCGCGCCGAAGGGGGTCAGCGGCTGCACGCGCAGCCAGCCATTGTTGGTCGCCTGCGGACGGAAGACCGACAACGGCTGTGCGCTGCCCTCTGCGCCATGGCCGCCGCCATGGGAGCCCCCATGGGAACTGCCATGCGCCAGAATCAGCTCCAGACGCCCGTCGCCATCGATGTCGGCCGCGACGGCGCCGGTGCCGAACCCTTTCGGCTCGGCAGCGTCGCCAAGGTCCAGTTCCTGCCACTGGTCATTGCGCCAGCCGAACAGGCGGTTCGCCTCGCCATGGGCATGGAAGAACAGTTCCTCATAGCCGTCATTGTCGAAATCGGCGGCGACGACGGTGAAGATGCGGCCGGGCATCGAGAAGTCGGCACCAGCCGTTTCGACGAAGCCGCCGCCCATGCGCTGCTGGAAATAGCGCTGCGCGCCGTCCCAGGTGCCGACCACGAGATCGAAGAGCCCATCGCCGTCAGCGTCCAGCGCCACCACCGCGCGGCCGGAGGGGCGCGAATCGGCGATACCGCGCTCTTCCGCGATTTCCTCGAAGTTGCCGTCGCCCAGGTTGCGGAACAGCTCGTTGGGACCGCCGTCGTTGACCGTCACCACGTCCATATGGTCCGACACGATGGACAGGGCGGTGACGCCGCGTGCCGCGCCGATCGAGTCCAGCCCGGCCTCCTCCGCCCCATCCTCCAGCCGGCCGCGGCGGGTCAGCTCGTACAGGCGCAAGGGCCCGCCATCCGTCGCCACCAGGAAGCCGTAGCGGCCATGCCCCCAACGGTCCATCGCCGCGACCGCGCCGGCCGCGGTGTGGTTGGCGGCACCGGCATTCTCCGCCTGGGCGAACAGGTCGAGCCAATGCTTGCCGAAGCAGGCGAACAGCCGGTCGGCCATGTCCTTGACACCGGTGGTGCGGTCGCAGTTGACCACATACAATTCTTCCCGCCCGTCACCGTCGATATCGGCGGCGGCAAGCCCCAGGGCGGGACCGGCGGCATCGGCGAGCAGCGGTCCGGCGATGTCGACCAGCCGGCCGTCCACCCATTTCAGGACGAGGTTGGCGGTGCGGTAGCCGGCCACGACCAGTTCGAAGGCTCCGTCGCCGTCGATGTCCGTGACCGCAATTCCGTTCGATGGCCGCGGCGGGTTCTCGGCGATCAGCGACGAGCAATCGAGGAACATCGGCACCCTCTTGTCCCGTGGTCGGTCCGCCGCCGCCAACCCCGATCGCTCGACCGGTCATAGGCAGGCCTTTGGAGCCAATGGCCTTTCGTGCGGCGTATCTCTGTTGATACCCCGTCGCCGCGCGCCCGTAAACCCGGACGGATGATCAGGGGCGGCCTATGTCCGATGCCGAAGCCGTTTGCGGACCGCGCGGATGGCGCCCAAAACGCAAAATCCCCCCGGCGCGGCCGCACCGGAGGGAGGCTGGCAGTTCGGATGACCGCGACAGCAGCCGCGCGCCCGCTCAAATGCGCTTCTTCGCTCCGGCATTGCCGCTGATCGGGCGCTTGGCCGCCGCATCGTCGTTGCCGGCCGGCTTCTCCGCCGCCTTGGCCGCAGCGGCCTTGGCCTGTTCGCGGGCCGGCAGCTCGATGTTGACCTCCAGCGTCGAACAGTCGCCGCCGCGGTCGAGCTTCACCTCGACCTTGTTCTCGTCGATGTTCACGTATTTGGCGATGACCGCCAGCAGCTCCTGCTGGAGCATCGGCAGATAGTCGGGGCCGCTGCGCCCGGCGCGCTCGTGCGCCATGACGATCTGCAACCGCTCCTTGGCCTGGACCGCCGACGCGCGCGGCGCCGCGCGGAAGAAGTTGAAGATGCTCATGCGCTCCTCCGCAGGAGCCGGCTGAACAGGCCCTTCTTCTGGGGGGTGACGAAACGATGCTCGATGTCCTCACCCAGGAAGCGGCCGACCGCGTCCGAATAGGCCAGGCCGGCGTTCGAGACCTCGTCCAGGATCACCGGCATGCCGACGTTGGAGGCGCGCAGCACCGCCTGGCTTTCCGGAATGACGCCGAGCAGCGGAATCGCCAGGATCTCCAGAACGTCATCGACCTTCAGCATCTCGCCCTTCTCGACGCGCTCGGGGTCGTAGCGGGTCAGCAGCAGCTGCTGGGTCACCGGCTCCAGCCCCTGCTCCGCCCGGCGGGAGCGCGAGTTCAGCACGCCCAGGATGCGGTCGCTGTCGCGCACCGACGAGACTTCGGGGTTGGTGACGATGATCGCGTGATCGGCGAAATAGAGCGACATCAGGGCGCCGCGCTCGATACCCGCCGGGCTGTCGCACAGGATGTAGTCGAAGTCCTTCGACAGCTCGTTCAGGACCTTTTCCACCCCTTCGCGGGTCAGCGCGTCCTTGTCGCGCGTCTGCGAGGTCGGGAGGATGTAGAGATTCTCGATCCGCTTGTCCTTGATCAGCGCCTGGTTGAGCTTCGCCTCGCCATTGATGACGTTGATGAAGTCGAAGACCACCCGGCGTTCGCAACCCATCACCAGATCCAGGTTGCGCAGGCCAACGTCGAAGTCGATGACGACCGTCTTGAAGCCGCGAAGCGCCAGTCCGGTCGCGAAGGCCGCGGACGAGGTCGTCTTGCCGACACCGCCCTTGCCGGAGGTCATGACGATGATCTTGCTCAACGGAGCCTCTCCCATAATCCCAAAGTTGCCGTCACCGATACCATAGACGATCCGAAGATTTCACCCTTCGGAAAAGAACCTGTCCTCCAGCGTCTCAGCCGCTCTTCAGAAGGTCCATGCTCAGAACGCCGTCGCGCAGGAAAACCTGCACGGCTTTCTTATAAAAGTCACTGCCGATATCTTCGCTGACGCGATAATTGCCTGCGACCGATAGCACCTCCGCCTCCAGGCTGTGGCAGAAGATGCGGGCGTTGGTGTCGCCGGAGAAACCGGCCAGCGCCCGGCCGCGCAGCGCGCCATAGACATGGATGTTGCCGTCGGCCAGCAGCTCCGCCCCCGGCGAGACGGAACTGGTGACGATCAGGTCGGTCTTCTCGGCATACACCCGCATGCCGGAGCGCACCGGTTCGGTCACCACCACGGTGGGGCGGTGGACGACCTCGATCAGCACCTGCGGCGCGGCGACCGGCGCCTGCTGGTCATGCTGGCGGGGATCGGGCGCCTTCACCACCTCTTCCAGCTTGGCGGCGCGGCCGGCCGGCATCGGCGTCAGGCCGACATTCATCGCCGCCTCGCGCACCGGCTGCGGCCCACCCTGGAAGCCGACCGGCAGCAGGTTCAGCGCCTGGACCTGCGCCACGAAGGCGGCCAGGTCGAAGACGATGGACTCCGGCAGGTCGTCGAAATCCAGCACGACCGGCGCGTTATGGAAGAAGTTCGGCGCCTGGCGCACCTTCACGTTCAGCTGGGTGAAGAAATTCGGCGATGTCGGAGCAAAGACCTTCAGCACCATCATGGTGAAGGAGTTGCCACGCAACTGGAACGGCACATCCCGTTCGGCGACCTGACTGGCGCTGCTCACCGTAGCCTTCCCGTTCGTTCCTGCCGTCCCGTGCCGTGCATCCGGTCCGCCATGCGTCTGGTTCCGCCCTGCGTCCGGTCCGGAGCCGACCGCCATCGCGCACGGCACCGGCATCGAGCCAGCCAATCCGCGCCTTCTAGCCGTCCGCAGCGGTCGGATTCAAGAGTTTCCCCGCCCCCACGGGTGACAATCGACTGCCGCACCCGAACGCCGCGCCATCGCCCGGCGACGGGCAGATCCCCACGCACCCGGCGGCCGCCGAACGCGACGACCTGGGGTCGCGGCCATCCACCTGCGCGGACAGGCCAGGGTTGCGGAATATCGTTCGATTTCCCCCGTGGCCGCACAGTCTAATGAAACCGTCCGGCTGCGGCAAAGCCTTTCGGCCGCATCGGCCGGAAGGCCATCCGGCGGCCGATGCAGCTCTGCGGAAAGAGTTACCAATCCCGTCCCGTCCGGCTTTCCTGCGGCACCCACACCACATCTAGTATGAATATTTCGCGTCAGCCGCAATTTTGCCTGACGCGGTGCGTTAAGACCGGTACAGTCAGGTTGCGTGGCTTCCAACGACGACGAGGTTCTCTTGCACCTTGTTTCGCTTACAGAGCACCTCCGCCGTCGGCCCGCGCCGGCATGTCCGGCTCGGGCACGATGCCCGGCAGCAGCACAGGGCGAAGCACTCTTCATCGCGCATTCCTGCATCCGGTCGAGCCTCCCCCCTGCGGGAGGTTTTTTTGTGCCCGGAGTCCCGATCGACGAACCCATCGTGACCTGACCCGGCGCCACCCCCACCATTCGAGGAGATGCGACATGGCCAAGCGTTCCAGCAAAGGCATCGCCGCGGCGGACGACTCCACCGTCCACCCGCTTTTCCCCGGCATGAGCAGCCCCGCCGGCACCGGCTGGGATCCGCTCGGTGGGAGCGACGACCGCCGTGACCAGAGCTATCTCCGCAAGATCAAACCACAGAACCCCAACCAGAAGCTGCTGATGGACGCCATCAAGACGCACAATCTGGTGGTGGCGCTGGGGCCGGCCGGAACCGGCAAGACCTACATCGCCATCTCCTCGGCGGTGGAGGCGCTTGAATCCGGCAGCGTCGACCGCATCGTGCTGTCCCGTCCGGCAATCGAGGCCGGCGAGAGCATCGGCTATCTGCCGGGCGACATGCATGAGAAGATGGCGCCTTTCCTGCGCCCACTCTACGACGCGCTGACCGACCGGCTCGGCTCCAAACGGTTGCGGATGATGATGGCCGACGGCACGATCGAGATCGCGCCGGTGGGCTTCATGCGTGGCCGCACCCTGAACAACGCCTTCGTGGTGATCGACGAGGCGCAGAACTGCACCTATGCCCAGATCAAGATGCTGCTGACCCGGCTGGGCTGGCATTCCACCATGGTGCTGACCGGGGACCCCGACCAGACCGACCTGCTGGACAACCTGTCCGGGCTGGCCGACATCGCCCGCCGGCTGGAGGCGGTGGAGGGAATCGCGGTCGCCCGCCTGACCGAGAAGGACATCGTCCGCCACCCGCTGGTCGCCAGCATGCTGACGGTGCTCTGACCATAGCCATTCTCCGTAAGGTTGCGATGGAGGCGCCGATACGGCGCCTCCCGGCCCCGCTCACCCACGGCTTCGCCCCTCACACCCTGTTATGGTTGCATTTATGACATTTCGTTGAACAAAGCGTAGGCTATACGAACAATTCAGCTTGACGACGACCTCCGCTCCGGCAAATGTCCCCAGAATTTTAAGGGCATAGCCGAAGGGGACCCCTGCCGTGACCGTTGCCGTGTTCGAACGCTTCAGCATCCGGGGCAAGATCGCATTGATCCTGGCGGCGGCCGGTGTCGGGCTCGTCCTGATCGCGGCGGTCAGCCTGTTGGGACTGCGTGCCGAGATGATGGCCGACCGCCGCGACAAGACCCGCAATGTGGTGGAGATCGCCCACAGCCTGATCACCCATTTCGAGGCACGCGAACGGGCAGGCGCCCTCTCCCGTGCCGAGGCGCAGGCCGGCGCGAAGGCGGCGCTGAAGGACCTGCGCCATGACGGAGACGAGTATTTCTTCGTCACCGACCTCAGCCCGCGCATGGTCATGCACCCGATCAAGCCGGAGCTGGACGGCACCGACGTGTCGCGCAACGCCGACCCCAACGGCAAGCTGCTGTTCCAGGAATTCGTGCGCGTGGTGAAGGCGGACGGCGCCGGATTCGTCGATTACCTCTGGCCGAAGCCCGGATCGGCGGAGCCGGTGGCGAAGCTGTCCTACGTGAAGGGCTTCGCTCCGTGGGGCTGGCTGGTCGGGTCGGGCATCTACATCGACGACGTCGACGAGGCCTTCCGTCTGGCCGCGTGGCGGTTGGCCGGCACCGGCCTGCTGATCACGCTGGCCGCCGGGCTGCTGGCCCTGCTGGTCAGCCGGGCCATCGTCCGGCCGCTCGCCGGCTTGGGCCGGGTGATGCAGGATTTGGCCGGCGGCAACAGTGCGGTCGCCGTGCCGGGCCTCGGACGCGGCGACGAGATCGGCGCCATGGCCCGCACCGTCGAGGTCTTCCGTGTCCAGCAGATCGACCTCGCCCGCCATTGGGACCGGCAGAAGATCGAACATCGCGTCAGCGGCCAGCGCACCCAGGCGTTGAAACGGCTGACCGACCGTTTCGACGCCACCATCGCGGAAACCATCCGCAGCGTCGGCACCGCCGTCGGCACGTTGGAGACCACCGCCCGCGCCCTGTCGGCCACCGCCGACCGCAACCGACGCGAGGCGACCTCCGTCGCCGGTGCCTCGCAACAGGCGTCGAGCAGCGTGCAGACGGTTGCTTCGGCGGCGGAGCAGCTGACCGGGTCCATCGCCGCGATCGGTCAGCAGGTGGTGACCTCGTCGGCCATCTCGACCCAGGCTGTGGAGGCCTCGCACAAGGCCGGCGAGCGGATCGACGGGCTGGGCCATGCCGCCCAGAAGATCGGCGAGGTGGCCGACCTGATCGCCGGAATCGCCGGCCAGACCAATCTGCTGGCGCTGAACGCCACCATCGAGGCGGCACGCGCCGGCGAGATGGGCAAGGGATTCGCCGTGGTGGCCGGAGAGGTGAAGACGCTCGCCAACCAGACCGCCAAGGCCACCGAAGAGATCGCCCGTCACATCGCCGAGGTGCAGGACGCAACACGGGCCGCCGTCGCCGCGATCCGTGAGATCGGCACCATCGTCGCCCGCAGCGACGAGATCGGCACCACCATCGCCGCCGCCGTGCAGCAGCAGGGGGCGGCGACCGGCGAGATCGCCCGCAGCGCCGGAGAGGCGGCGGAGGGCACCCGGCAGGTATCCACCAGCATCGACGCCGTGTCGGACGCGGCGCTGGATACAGAACGCTCGGCCGGCGCGCTGCTGGACGCCGCCGGCGGATTGTCGCGGCAGGCGGAGGGACTGCGCGGGATGGTCGACGCCTTCCTGGTCAATGTCGAGGCGATCAACGCGGCGCCGCTCGCCGCTCTGCATGACACTCCGGCGGAGGGGTCGGAGACCTTCATGCCCTGGACGGACAGCCTGACGGTCGGGGAGGAGGGTATCGACACCGACCACATGATCCTGATCGCATTGATGAACGAGGCGGCCACCCTGGCCCGGCGCGCAAAGGACTCCCCCGGCGGCCGGCGCCCCCTGGGCGAGGCGGTCGGCAGGCTGCTGGCCTACACCGACCTGCATTTCGAGCAGGAGGAGCGGCTGATGGACCAGTGCGGCTTTCCCGACGCCAAGGCCCACAAGGCCCAGCACGAGGCGCTGCGCACCCGCGCCGGCGATCTGCGCCGCCGCCTGGATGCCGGCGACTCCGTGGCCGACGAGCTGCTGGCGCTGACCCGCGAATGGCTGTTCGAACACATCCAGCAAGCCGACAAGCGCATCGGAGAGCATCTGGCCGCAACCCGCCGAATGGCCGGCGGCACAGCGGAGCCGTCCGCGACCAGACGGGCGGCGTGAGGGGCATATGGCCTACGGACTGGCGCCACCCTGCCTCTTGACCTGGGTGGCCGGCGGCCCCATTCCTTTCGCATCATGAAGGCACGACTCATCCGCATCGCCGCCGCGTCCGTCCTCGCCATTGCCGTGTCCGCCGGCATCGCCTGGTGGCAGGTGCGCAACGCCGCAACCACCGTGGAAAGCGGAGCGAAGACCGCCGTGCCGATCGGCGGGCCCTTCACGCTGACCGACAATCGCGGCCGCAGCGTCACGGACGCCGATTTCCGCGGCAAATACATGCTGATCTATTTCGGCTACACCTACTGTCCGGACGTCTGCCCGACCGAACTGGGGGTGATGACCCAGGCGCTGGACCAGTTGGGACCGAAGGCCGAGCGGGTTCAGCCGGTCTTCATCACGGTCGATCCCGACCGCGACACTGTGGCGCACATGAATGACTATGTGGGGCTGTTCCACCCCCGGCTGGTCGGGCTGACCGGCACGGCGGAGCAGGTGCGCGAGGCCGCCCGCGCCTACCGCGTTTATTACGCCAAGGCGCCGCAGAAGGATGGCAAGCCCGAGGATTACCTGATGGACCATTCCAGCTTCATCTATCTGATGGGGCCGGACGGAAAGTTCGTCGGCGTGTATCCCGGCGGCACCGCGGCCGACAAGATCGTGCAGGACCTGTCCGGGCGGATCGCCGGGTAACCTGCGCATAGGGGGTGAAAAGCCCCCGAAAACCCCGGAAAAGCGGTCATACCACCGGGTTTTTTCGCATGCTGGAGCGGGACAACGCGCCGCAGCGCGGCAAATTCCGCGACATTTCCTGTCTTTCTCAATCTTTTCAATGGTTTACACCGCAGGTTTTGCGACTTGACAGGGTAACGCCCCACCCGTATGGTCTCGCCGCTTTCGCATGGCTGCGAGCCAACGAGTGCCAAGGGCGATTGAGAGGCGGAATGGACAACAGAACGCCCCCCGATCCTTTGGACGACCTCGAAGCCCGGTTGCGGAAGGCGCGTGAGGGACAACGCGGCTGGTCGGGCGGACCCGGTAGCAAATACCACCGTCCGCCCCAGGGGCCCCTCGCCACCGCCTGGCGCATCGGGACAGAGCTTGTCGCAGCCATGATCGTCGGCGTCGGCGGCGGGCTTCTGCTCGATCGCTGGCTCGGCACCGCGCCCTGGGGACTGATCGTCATGTTCTTCCTGGGGGCCGCGGCGGGAGTCCTGAACGTCTACCGGGCCGTCACCGGCTTCGGCATCGCCGCCGGCTACCGCCGGCCCACTGGGGACGACAACGAGCGCCAAGACGGCGACGCACACTGAGCGAGGACGACCTTGGATCCGCTGCACCAGTTCCAAATCAACCCGTTGTTCCAGATCGTGCTCGGCGGCTACGACGTCTCCTTCACGAACTCGGCCTTCTTCATGGTCGTGGCCGTGGCGGCGATCTACGCCCTGCTGGTCATGGGCATGGCGAACAAGTCGATGGTTCCCGGCCGCCTGCAGTCGCTGGCCGAGATGTTCTACGAGTTCGTCGCGAACCTGGTGCGCGACAACGCCGGCCACGACGCCAAGCCCTACTTCCCGTTCGTGTTCTCGATCTTCATGTTCGTGCTGTTCGCCAACATGATCGGCATGATCCCCTACACCTTCACCTTCACCAGCCACATCATCGTGACCTTCGCCCTGGCGGCCACGGTGTTCGTGTTCGTGACGGTTCTGGCCCTGCTGAAGCACGGCCTGCACTTCTTCTCTTTCTTCATGCCGCACGGCGCTCCGATCGCGCTCGCCCCGATCCTCATCCCGATCGAGGTGATCTCCTACGTGATGCGCCCCGTCAGCCTCTCGATCCGACTGTTCGCCAACATGATGGCCGGTCACACGATGCTGAAGGTCTTCGCCGGCTTCACGGTCATGATGATCAGCGGTCTCGGCGCGCTGGGCTTCGTCACCGGCCTCGTCCCGCTGGCGATCAACGTCGCCCTGACCGGCTTCGAGTTCCTGGTGGCTTTCCTGCAAGCCTACGTCTTCTCGATCCTGACCTGCCTGTACATCCGCGACGCTCTGGAGCTGCACTGAGCGGCTCCCGGCGAAAGGCCGGACCTCCTGTCCACCTCAAGTTCCAACAAGTTCACCCTTACCTAGAGGAAGAGAGTACAATGGATCCTCAAGCCGCCAAGTTCATCGGTGCCGGTCTGGCTGTCATCGCCCTCGCCGGTGTCGGCCTGGGTATCGGCAACATCTTCTCGACCCTGATCGGCTCGATCGCCCGTAACCCGGCCGTCCAGCCGAAGGTCTTCCCGATCGGCATTCTGGGCTTCGCGCTGACGGAAGCCGTCGCGCTGTTCGCGCTGCTGATCGCCTTCCTGATCCTGTTCGCCTAAGGCCAGAGCGGCTTTTAAAAAAACAGCTCTGACGCGGCGCCGGGCTTCTTCGGGAAGTTTCGGCGCCGCTCCTTTGCCTAGGGGGACCGATCATGCCGAACCTGTTGGCCAAAGGCCGGCTGGCCCGCTGGTCGGGAGTGGCGGGCGCCTCGCTCGCCACCCTCACCACGATGGCCGGCACCGTCCTGGCGGCCGCGGCGGAGCACGCTCCGGACGCGGCGCACGGCGGCGAGCACGCTTCCGGCGGCCTGCCGCAGCTCAATCCCGCCAATTTCCCGACCCAGATCTTCTGGCTGGCTCTGACCTTCGGCGTTCTCTACTACCTCATGTCCAAGAAGGCGCTTCCGCGCGTGGCCGAGGTTCTGGAAGCGCGGCAGGAACGCATCTCGCGCGATCTCGCCAAGGCCGCCCAGCTGAAGGAAGAGGCCGAAGCCATCCTGGCCCAGGTCGAGAAGTCCCTCGCCGGCGCCCGCGCCGAGGCCCAGGGCGTCATCGCCCAGGCCAGCGCCGACATCGAGGCGAACAACCAGGCCCGTCAGGCCCAGTTGAACGCCGACATCGCGGAGCGTCTGCGCAACGCCGAGGCGTCCATCGCCGAGGCCAAGGATCAGGCTCTGGCCAACATCCGCGCCGAATCGACCGGGATCGTCCGCGACATCGCCGGCCGTCTGGCCGGTGTCGAGGTCGATCAGGCCCAGGCGGACGCCGCCGTCGCGGCTGTGCTTGAGGAGCGCCGGGGATGAACTCACCTGAATTTTGGGTCTTCGTCGCCTTCGTCATCTTCGTGGCCCTGGTCTGGAAGAAGGCGTCGGCTGCAATCGGCACCATGCTCGATGGCCGTGCCGAGCGCATCCGTTCCGAACTGGACGAAGCCGAGCGTCTGCACAAGGACGCCCAGGCCCTGCTGAACGGCTATCAACGCCGTCTGGCCGACGCCCAGAAGGATGCGGAGGCTTTCCTGGCCCACGCCCGCGAGGAAGCCACCCGCCTCCGGGCCCAGGCCGGAGCCGACCTGGAAGCGTCGCTGAAGCGCCGCGAGGCCCAGGCCATGGACCGCATCGCCCAGGCGGAAGCCGCGGCGCTGGCCGAGGTCCGCAACCTGACCGTCGACGTCGCGATCGGCGCCAGCAAGCGCGTCCTGTCCGGCGGCCTGCCGCCGGTCCAGGCCGACAAGCTGATCGAGCAGTCGATCGGCGAGCTGCCGAAGCACCTGCACTGATCTGTCCTCACCGGTTGGAGTTCACCGGGTTCCTCCGCAGACAGTTCCCGATCATTGTTGCGGTACGAACAACGGACTTTGGATAAACCCCGGCCTAGGCGCCGGGGTTTTTCTTTGGTCGAATGGAAGCGTCCCCGCCCTTCCCCACCGCCCGGCCGGAGTTCGGTTCGTCCATGTCGTCCAATGTGCAGTTCCCCTCGGTCTTCGTCTCCCACGGCGCCCCCACGCTGATCCTGGAGACCAGCGCAGGCCGCGACTTCCTGGCCGGGCTCGGCCGCAGGCTCGGCCGGCCGAGCGCCATCCTGGCGGTGTCCGCCCATTGGACGACCCGCGTTCCGGCGGTCAGCGGTGCCGCGGCGCCGGAGACCGTCCACGACTTCTACGGCTTTCCCGACGCGCTCTACCGCATGCGCTATCCCGCCCCCGGCGCGCCGGCTCTGGCGGAACGGGTCGCGGAACTGACCGGCGCCGTGGTCGATCCGGCGCAGGGGCTGGACCATGGAGCCTGGGTGCCACTGATGTTGATGTATCCGGAGGCCGACATCCCGGTGGCGCAACTGTCGGTGATGCCCCACCGCAGCGCCGCCGACCACATCGCGCTGGGGCGGCACTTGGAGTCGCTGCGGCGGGAGGGCGTGCTGATCCTCGCCAGCGGCGGCGCCGTCCACAATCTGCGGGAGTTCCGTTTCGGCGGCACCGGCACCGCCGCCTGGGCGACCGGCTTTGCCGGCTGGTTGGACCGGACGCTGGAGGCCGGCGACACCCAGTCCCTCGGCGACTGGCTGACCGCCAGCCCGGACGCCCGCCGCGCCCATCCCAGCGACGAGCATTTCCTGCCGCTGCCGGTGGCGTTCGGCGCCGCCGGGCCCCAGCCGAGGACCGAGCGGCTGCATGCGGGGTTCGAACATGGCAGCCTGGGCATGCACGCCTACGCCTTCACCTCCGGAGAGGCCGCCTGACCTTTGGCGGTACTCCGTCGCACACTTGCCTGTTTGCCTGAGGGGATCACCAAGCTACAATCCGCGCCGCGCGGAACCGGCCACAGGTTGTGGCCGCCCATGCAACTCGTCAGGCACAGCGCAAGCGGGAGTCGGTGTGAAGCGGAACGGCATTCTGTCCCGGAGCGGCCGCCGGACCCGATTCCGCGACATGACCGTGTCGGCCCGGATCAGCACGGGCTTCGGCATCGCGCTCGGGCTGGTGGTCCTGCTGGCGCTGGTCGGGCTCGGCTGGTTCTACGCAGTGTCGCGCGACATCGGCGCCTTCTCCGGCCGCGCCGACCTGTCCCAGGCGGCGGCGGACGCCGATGTCAGCCTGCGCGACCTGGAGGTCGCCGTGCGCGACCATCTGACCTACGGCGACGACCAGAGCCTGCTCGACGCCTCCTGGCGGCACGACACGCTGCGCGAACGGCTCGACACCCTGTCCAAAGGCGCGCTCGAAACCGCGGACCGCCAGGGCGTCGACAAGGCCAAGTCAGCGCTCGATGAGTATTGGACCGCGGTTCAGACTGTCATCGCCCTGCGCAGCGACCGCAGCGGCCAGATCACCGGGGTGCTGGAGCCGATGGTCGCCCAGACCCGTCAGAGGCTGGATCATCTCAAGAGCGCCGGCGGCGTCGATTCGACCGCATTGGCCAGCGACGCGACCATCGCCGTGCTGCTGATGCAGGACCATCTGACCCGCTACATCGACCGCCGCGACCCGCAGGATGCCGAGGCGATGCGCGCCCAGCTGGCCGTCGCCCGCGACCGGCTGGCGGAAATGAACCGTTACCTATGGGTTCCAGGCACGAAGCAGGCGATCGACGAGGTGGCGGCGCTGCTGTCCAAGGCCGGGGGCGTGCTGACCGCCATCGAATCGGCCGTCGCCGAAGAGGATACCCTGCGCGCCGAGGCGATGGCCGCCAACGCCGCCGGCATCGCCGCGAATCTGGGAGAAATCCGCCGACGGGCGGAGGCCGGAACCCAGGCGCTGCGCGGCACGCTCGCCGACGGGCTGTCGGCCTACACCAAGGTCGCCCTGTGGATCGGCGGTGCGGTGCTGCTGGCCGGGCTGCTGGCGCTCTGGCTGGTCCAGCGCAGCGTGGCCGCGCCGATGAAGACCATGGCGACCGCCGTGACGGCTCTGGCCGCCGGCCGCACCGAAGTCACGCTGCCGGCGCTGACGGGTCAGGATGAGATCGCCGCCATGGCCCGCGCGGTCGAGACCCTGCGCAGCGTCGCCGAAGACACCGAACGCGAGCGCCGCGAGGCGGAGGTGGAGCACACCCGACTGCTGCGCGAAAAGGCCCTGGCCGAGGCCTCAAGCCGGGCCAAGAGCGATTTCCTGGTCAATATGGGTCAGGAACTGCACGGCCCCCTGACCGAGATCGTCAACGCCAGCCAATCGCTGATGACCGATCTGCACCGGTTGGGCGTGAACGAACTCGCTTCCGACGTCGAGCATATCCAATGGACCGGGGAACAGTTGACCACCCTGGTCGACGCCCTGATGGACTATGCGAAGATCGAAGCGGGGGCGATGGACGTCTGCCTGCAGGACTTCGACATCAACAGACTGTTGACCGAGGCACGCGAGCGAGCGATGCCCGCCGCAGATCTGTACGGCAACGCGCTGGAGCTGTCAGTTCCCGCCGGGCTCGGCCAGATGCATTCCGACTTCACCAAGGTGCGGCAGACCCTGCTGAACCTGCTCGACAATGCCTGCAAGTTCACGCAGGAGGGCACCGTCACCCTGTCGGCGGAGCGCGTGGAGCGGAACGGTGCCCGCTGGTACCGCTTCACCGTCGCCGATACCGGCCGCGGCTTCCCCAGCGCACAGACCGGGCGGCTGTTTCAGCCTTTCGTCCAAGGGACCGGCAGCGGTGCCGTTGCAACGCGTCGGCAGGGCAAGCCGCGGGGCGCCGGACTGGGCCTGACTTTGGTCGGCCATTACACCGCCATGCTGGGCGGCGACATCGAGGTGGCGAGCGAGCCCGGCCAGGGCACCCGCATCACCGTCGCCTTGCCCGCCGTCTACGAAGCACCGGCGGAAGAGCGTCCGTTGCAGGTGGAGGCGGTCGGGAATGCCAAGCCGCTGCTGCGGGTCGCCTCGCTGAAGCCGGCCGGCCATCTCGCCGGCAACGCCTCAATGACCCAAATCGGACCGTAATCAGGAGCGGGGACGCGCGGTGTCTTCCAGCGCGTCGCTATCGTCGACCGGCTGGCCGTACTTCATCCGCCGCATCTTCTCCGCCACCCGCGCGATCTCATCGGGTGGCAGGATCACCGGCTCGCCGAACTGCTGGGCATAGAGGTATTGGCGGGCCAGCGTCTCGATCTCCACCGCAAGGGACAGGGCGCTGGCCACGCTCGTCCCCAGCACGATCACGCCGTGGTTGGCGAGCAGGCAGGCCAGCCGCCCGTCCAGCGCCGTCAGGGCATGGTCCGACAGTTCCTGTGTGCCGAAAGTGGCGTAGGGAGCGCAGCGGATCGAATCGCCGCCGGCCAGCGCCACCATGTAATGGAAGGACGGGATGCCGCGGCCATGCACTGCCAGCGCGGTGGCGAAGGTCGGATGGGCATGGAGGACGACCGTCACGTCCGGCCGCGCCCGCAGGATGTCGCGATGGATCCGCCATTCCGACGAGGGCCGGCGATTGCCCAGATAGGTTCCGTCGAAGCCCATCTCGACGATGTCGTCCGGCGTCATGGCGTCATAGGGCATGCTGGTCGGCGTGACCAGGAAGCCGCCCTCGACCCGGTGCGACAGGTTCCCCGACATGCCCTGGTTGATGCCCAGCCGGTTCATGGCGAGGCAGCCGTCGATCACGGCTTGGCGTTCGGCGAGATGGGTGGTCATGGCGGGCGCATCCGGGATGGAGGAGCGCCAAGGGGGGCATGAAGTGTGGAGAGGGTCAAGGGGAGTTCGCCATTGATGGCGCTCCCCCCGCCCCAACTCCCTATTCCGCCGGCGTCCCGTGATGATGGCCGTGGCTCACCTTCTCACCGGTGACATCCTCGACCCACAGCGAATGGTGCTCGCGCGCCCATTGCAGCTCGACCTGACCGTCGCCCATGGCGGCGAAGGCGCCCTCCATGCCGACGGAGCCGATGTAGATGTGCGCCAGGATGATGGCGATCATGATGATCGCGATGGCGGCATGGAGCAGTTGGTAGAGCTGCAGCTCCTCCAGCGTCGCAAAGCTGAAGGGGAAGATCAGCTGCACGCCGGTGAAGCCCAGCGCGGCGCCGCCGACCACGGTGGACCAGAAGATGACCTTCTGGCCGCCGTTGAACTTGTGCGCCGGCGGATGGACGCCCTTGGAGAACAGGCCGCCCGCCTTCAGGAA